>JACUTV010000054.1 GCA_014859645.1 Campylobacterales bacterium | reverse complement strand
AGCTTTGCTTCAAAGGCGTATTTAAAAGTAAAGCAAAGGTGCGCGAGCCCTCCGCGCAGGTGTGCTCAGCGTTAGCGTAGCTTTTGGAGCATAGCTAATAAAAGCGTATCAAGAAATTTTACTAAAGCGCCATAACCCACTGGGGTAAGGTGTATTGCTCTCTTGCTACAGTAGAGGCTTCTCCGTGCCCTGGGTATAAGGGCATGTCTGTTTGAAATTTTAAAAATTTTAAAATACTTTTCTTCATGGCTTCGGGAGAACTAAAGGGGAAATCCACTCGCCCAATGGAACCTGCAAAGACAAAATCACCCGTAAAAAGCATCCCTCCTGCTTCGATAGCACTGCATCCAGGCGTGTGGCCTGGAAAATGCCAATACTGCACCTTCATGCCGCCAATCTCAAAGACCGCGTCCCCTTCCACTAATACATCAGGCGTACTAGGCGTAATCCCTAGGCCAAAAGGGTCATCTTGCAACATGAATGCATCTTCTTTGGGGCAATAAAGGGGTACGTTTAATTCTGTTTGCAAAGCATGATTTGACCACACATGGTCAAAATGGCCGTGGGTATTCAAAATGGCTAACGGGTTTGATACATTTTCCTTCACCCACGAAATCGCGCCCATCCCAGGATCAATAATCAGCTCGCCTTGCGGGCTTACAACAATATAACAATTGGTTTGATACGACCCCATCGGTTGACATAAAAGTTGCACAAAATCTCCTCAAAAAGAACAATGTTTGGTGTGCATTTTACCCCATTTTTGCAAAAACTTAAGTAAAATCATTACATGTAAAAGCCCATCTCAAGAATATTTTTAGTATACTCTCTCCTTTGAGACATCTTAATCTAAAAAAGACGAAACCCACGTGAAAAAATTTGAACGTATCACTACTTTCTTGATGCATTTTCTCACCGAAGAAGTCACAAAAATTGGCCTCGGGCGTGTCGTACTTGGCCTTAGTGGCGGTATTGATTCTGCAGTGGTTGCCCTCTTGGCCAAACGTGCTTTTGGTAAAAATATGCTCTGCGTCATGATGCCAGACACCCATTCTAATCCCCAAAGCTTAGAAGATGCCAAAGCCTTGTGCGCGGCGTTTGATTTGCCCTACGAAATCCACCCCATCGGCCCGCTCACCCAAGCGTATAACCACGACAACTCCCTTTCCCCTTTGCGCCAAGGCAATTTTGCCGCCCGTATGCGCATGGCCGTGCTGTATGACATCTCGGCGCGCGAAAAGGCACTTGTGCTTGGTACGAGCAACAAAAGCGAACTCCTTTTGGGGTATGGCACCTTGCACGGCGACCTTGCAAGTGCACTTAATCCCATCGGGGATTTATACAAAACAGACATCTTTGAATACGCAGCCTACCTTGGCGTCATCCCCGCCATTTTGTCCAAACCCCCTTCGGCCGACCTATGGGAAGGGCAAAGTGATGAGGAAGAATTGGGCTACACCTACGCCCGCATTGACGCTTTTTTTCGCGCCTATGTGGATGAGCGTGCCACTAAAGAAGAGTTGTTAGCACGCGGGTTTGAAGCACCCCTAGTTGACATGTTACTGCACCGCATTTACGCCAACCAGTTCAAACGCCGCCAAGCCATTATTGCAAAACTTAGCGAGCGCACTATTGGTCACGATTTTTTATACCCTAGAGACATTAAACACTAAAAAGGAGAACAGGTGAGAGAAATTCCGTTTTATAAACCCTCTATCGACGCCAAAGAAAAAACACTGGTCAATGAAATCCTTGAACTCAAAGAACCCATTATGGTCGAGACGCTTGAAAAAAATATGCGTCAGTTCATTGGCGCGCCCCATGCCATCTCAACCTACAACGGCACTGCGGCAATGCACCTTGCCATGTGCGCCATGGATTTAAAGCGCGGCGATAAAATTATCTGCTCCGTCAACTCCTTCCCTTCCGTAGCGGAAGTGGTGCGCCACTTTGACGCGGAGCCTATTTTTGTGGATATTGACAAAGAAGATTACATGATTGACCCCAATGCCCTTGAAGCGGCGCTAGAAAAGCACAACCATAAAAAACTCAAAGGAATTTTTGTCTCTCACGTAGGCGGACAAAGCGCGGACATGGGGCGCATCGGCGAGCTTGCTGCGCGCTATGGTGTGGCCATTATTGACGATGCCAGCCAAGCCTTGGGCACCAAATACGACGGTAAAAGAATCGGCTCCTTTGCTTCGACCGTTTCATGCTTTCGCTTTAGCCCGCAAATGCGCCATCCCCTTGCAAGTGGCGGGATGATGGTCACTTCCGATGAAGAACTTGCCAAACGTGCCATGCTCCTTCGCAACCATGCCATCGTCAATGACGGTTGGGATGCGTACGGAAACTTGGGCTACGTGTATGACGTGGTAGACATTGGGGTAAAATACGACATGAACGAACTAAGTGCCGCTTATGCCATCGGTCAACTCTCCAAAGCCGAAGCGTTCATCAAACGCCGCCAAGCCATCGCTGCGACGTACGATGCTGCCCTTAAAGATTGCCCACATGTCACTATACCTGTCAAAAAACGCGACCATGTCTACACCCAATACATCATCAAAGTGGACAAAAATCGCGACAGTTTTGCCCGCGAACTTAAAGAGCGTGGCATCTTTACGGCGTTGCATTTTATCCCATTGCATTTGCTCACCTATTACAAACAAAAATACGCTTTGCGCGTGAATGATTTTCCTCAAGCACTTCAAAATTACCAACAAATTCTCTCGTTGCCTATTTATGCGGCCCTGAGTGACGAAGAAGTGAACTACATCTGCAAGCAAGTAAAAGAAGTTGCCAGTTCGCGCGTTTAGTCGGTACCTCTATGCTTGGGGGGAGCGTTACATGTACCGCCCAAGCATTTTGGGATATCTCTTGGCGGGAGTGCTTTTGCCCGTCTCCCTTCTTTACACGCTTGGTGTTACACTCAAGCGACTACTGAGCGCTTCTCAATCCTTTGGTATCCCTGTCATTAGTGTTGGCAATCTGACCCTAGGAGGCAGTGGCAAAACACCACTCACCATCGCCCTAGCCGCGCCGTTAGAAAAAAGCGCTGTTATCTTGCGTGGCTACAAGCGCCAATCCAAAGGAATGCGTATTGTGAGCCATTGGGGAGAGATTGCATGCAAGGTGAAAGAGAGTGGCGATGAAGCCATGCTCTACGCCAAAATGCTCCCAAACGCCCTTGTGATTGTCAGTGAAGACCGTGTTCAAGGGATTTTAAAAGCCAAGGAGTTAGGCGCAAAGGCGATTTTTTTGGATGATGGCTTTAGTAAAGCAGACATTGAAAAATTTGATATTCTCATCCGCCCCACCCCCGCGCCCCCTCTTCCCTTTTGTCTTCCCTCAGGCCCTTACAGGGAGCCGTTTTGGGCGTACCGTTACGCCAATATAGTCGTGGAAGAAGGGAAAGATTTTTCGCGCAAGGTTCACGTGGAAAACCCGACCGCCGCCATGGTGCTTGTCACCGCTATCGCTAATCCTGCTAGGCTCAATCCTTTTTTACCTCCCAATCTGGTAGCTTCTTACACCTTTCCCGACCACTACATGTACACCCAAGAAGAGCTCATAACATTTCTAAAACGCCACAATGCTACCTCCTTGCTAGTCACGCACAAAGACGCCGTCAAGCTTGAAGGCTTTGATTTACCGCTTTCTTTACTCACCCTCACCCTTGAGGTTAGCCCCTCACTCCACAACTCGGTTGCAACCTACTTGCACCAATTCGATGCGCGCTAGCTTCATGGCTAACTTCTTTACATGTAAGGAAAATTAGCCTTTTTTTAGCCTTTTTTAGGTAAAATAAGCTCTTTTTCACCCCAAGGAGTCGCCCTTGCAACGCAAAATTCAAACTGCCAAAACTATCTTAACTGCTCTGCCTTACATCAAAAAGTTCACCAAAAAAACTGTCGTCATCAAATACGGTGGCGCCGCCCAAATCAACCCTGATTTAAAAGAGAGATTCGCCCAAGATTTGGTCTTGTTGTACCTTGTGGGCATCAAACCTGTCATCGTCCATGGGGGTGGAAAGCGCATTAACGAGCTTTTAGACAAGCTCCAGCTTGGCACGGAGTTTGTAGATGGTATGCGCGTCACCGATGAAAAAGTCATGGAAGTGGTCGAAATGGTGCTCAGCGGTAGCATCAACAAAGAAATCACCACCCTCCTAAACCACCACGGCGCCAAAGCCATCGGCATCAGCGGTAAAGACGCCAACTTTCTCAAAGCCAAACCTCTTTTGGGAGGCAAATATGGCCTTGTAGGGGAAATCACCGAAGTTGACCACCTGGTTATCGAAAACCTCATCAACGAAAAATTCATCCCTGTCATCGCGCCCATTGGCTCAGGCGACACCACCGAGCATCCTGGCTACAACATCAACGCCGACTTGGCCGCCAGTAAAATCGCCGTGAGTTTAAAAGCAGAAAAAGTGCTCTTTCTCACCGACACCCCAGGTGTACTCGACAAAGAAGGCACCCTCCTCTCTTCCCTCACGGCAACCCAAGTGGAAGCCCTCAAGACCGATGGCACCATTTATGGCGGGATGCTTCCTAAGGTAAGTGCGTGCATGGAAGCGGTGAGTGGCGGTGTCAAACACGCCCACATCATCGACGGACGTGTGGAACACTCTCTCTTGCTCGAACTCTTCACGGACGAGGGCGTTGGGACGGTATTTAGCCAATGAAACCCTTGTTGGTGCTCTCAACCGCGCCCTCACTCGAAGTTGCCAAAACCCTCGCAAAAGCCCTTTTAGCGCGCAAACTCGCCGCGTGCGTTAGCCTTCAAGAAGGCGTCACTTCGTTGTTTGAATGGGAAGGCGCGCTTCAAGAAGAAACCGAGGTAATGTTAATGATTAAAACCAAGGATGCTCTGTTTGAAGAGCTCAAAACGACGCTTTGCGCCTTGCACCCTTACGAGGTGCCAGAAATCATTGCACTAGAGATTTCTAAAGGGCATCACCCTTATGTGCAATGGATTGATTCGCTCACAAAGGACACTTTATGAAACTTATTGAAACCCGTGGAAACGACGGAATAAAACCAACTGTTGTGGACTTTTCTCAAGCCATTCTCTCCCCCAGTGCTAGTTTTGGCGGGCTTTACGCACCCCAAGATTTTCCTGCCTTTGAGGCAGATTTTTTCACTAAAGCAACCACCCTTTCGTACCAAGCATTAACCTTAGAGATTTTAAAACGCTTTGCTGTGGACATCCCTGTTTCCGTACTTGAAGAAGCACTAGGATTGTACGGTGCCTTCGATGACCCAAACAATCCTGCCCCACTTACTAAGCTTGATGAGAACCTTTTTGTCAGCGAACTCTACCACGGCCCCACCCGCGCTTTTAAAGACATGGCGTTGCAACCTTTTGGGCACATTCTCTCTCACCTTGCCAAAGAACGCAACGAAAACTACGTCATTTTAGCAGCCACCAGTGGCGACACAGGGCCGGCCACCCTTGACACTTTTAGCGACAAGCCCAACATCCGTGTTGTGTGCTTGTATCCCCAAGGCGGAACGAGTGATGTTCAGCGGTTACAAATGGTCACCGCCCCTGGTCAAAACCTCTCCGTTTTAGGCATCAAAGGCAACTTTGACGATGCACAGCGCGCCTTAAAACACTTGCTCACTTCGCCTTCTTTTTTAGAGCATCTTGCACACACTAACCTTAAACTGAGTGCGGCCAATTCTGTCAACTTTGGGCGCATTATCTTTCAGATTGTTTACCACATTTTTGCCTACGTGCAACTCCTCAAACAAGGACATATTAGCGCGGGAGAGTCCGTGTACCTCACCATCCCAAGTGGGAACTTTGGCAATGCGCTTGGTGCCTTTTACGCCAAAAAAATGGGCTTGCCAGTAGAAAAAATCCTCATCGCTTCAAACATCAACAATATCCTCACCGAACTCTTTACCACCGGCGTGTACGACGTGCGTGACCGCGCTTTGCTACAAACCACCTCGCCCGCCATGGACATCTTGGTTTCTTCCAATGTTGAGCGGTTGTTGTTTGCATGCTTTGGGTCTGCCCACACCCGTGAACTCATGGAAGCACTGCAAACCCAGCACGTCTACACCCTCACCGCCCAAGAACTTGCCTTCTTGCAAGAGCACTTTGGAGCAACCTATTGTGATGATGCGTTTGCCAAAGAAACCATGCGCGCATATGCCCTAAAAGGCTACATACTAGACCCACACACTGCCACGTGTTTGAAAGCGACTTCCCTTGTAACCAAGCCCTTGAAAAACATCCTTTGCTCCACCGCAGAATGGACCAAATTTGCCCCGACCCTCTTTAGCGCCTTGCAGCAAAGCCCGCGAACACACCCTGACAAAGTGGCGCTTGAAGGCGTTTCCAATGCCTTACATGTAAGGATTCCTCGCTCCATTGGGGATTTGTTTAGTGCGCCCGTGCTTCATCCTAACGTCGTTGACCAAGAGGCTATCGAATCTACCATCATCGCACTCTTAAGCAAAGAACTCGCATGATTCTCATCCCTGCGCGCTTGCAATCTACCCGCTTTCCCCAAAAGATTCTCGCACCCATCCACGGGATACCCATGGTCATAGCCACGGCGAAGCGAGTACAAGAAGTGGACCGCGTCGCCATCGCCACAGATGCACCCGAAGTAGTCGCCTTGGCCAAACGCCACGGTTTTGAAGCCGTGCTTACCTGTGACACCCACCAAAGTGGTACAGACCGCATCAACGAAGCGGCCAATGCACTAGGCCTTGGCGCGGAGGAAATCATCCTCAACGTTCAAGGGGATGAGCCGTTTATCGAGCCAGAAAACGTTGCCGCACTTTTCCAAAAAGTCCGCGACCTTTCCCACCTTCCGTGGGCGATGGCCAGTTGTTTTAAGGCCATCACACCAGAAGAAGCCACCGACCCCAATCTGGTCAAAGTCGTATTAAACCACGCCGACCAAGCCCTTTATTTTTCCCGCTCCCCCATCCCCTATGACCGCGACAAAACGGGTGTGCCCTACTGGGGACATTTGGGACTTTATGGCTTCACGCGCGCCACACTGAGTGCTTTTTGTGCTCTTCCAAGCGCACCCTTAGAACACACCGAAAAGCTCGAACAACTGCGCGCCCTCTACCATGGACACGCCATTCACATGGTCAAGGTCGCATCACAAAGTTTTGGCATCGACACGGCGGAAGACTTAGAGCGGGCGTTAAAGCTGTTTCCCAGTAAGTAACGGTATACTACTTTCATCTTTTTTAAGGAGACACCATGAAGCAACTCGTGTTTGCACTGCTCACCACGGCCTCTTTCCTTTTTGCCGCTCCTCCCCTAAAAGTGGGCATGGAGCTGGCCTATCCTCCCTTTGAAATGAGCCAAACGGACGGCACGCCTAGTGGCGTGAGTGTGGATTTTGCCAAAGCTTTAGCCAAAGCGCTTGGGCGTGAATTGGTCATTGAAAACATCGCATGGGACGGGTTGATTCCCTCCTTACGCACAGGCAAAGTGGACCTCATCATCTCGTCCATGACCATTACCCAGGAGCGTAAAAAAAGCATCGCTTTTTCTATTCCCTACGCTCAATCTAACCTCGCCATTCTCACGCACCCCAAAGCGGGCGTGCAGGGCATTGAAGACTTGAACCAAAAAGGCAAACGCGTGGCAGTCAAAAAAGGCACGACAGGACACCTCTATGCTTCCACGCACCTTCCCAACGCGCAACTGCTCGTCTTTGACCGTGAAAATGCGGCTATCTTGGAAGTCATCCAACAAAAAGCCGATGGGTTTTTGTACGACCAACTCACCATTTACCGCAACTGGGACCGCCACCAAGACGCGACCATCGCCCTTTTGAAACCCTTTCAGGAAACGCCCGAATATTGGGGTGTTGCCTTGCGCCAAAGCGACACTGAACTTAAGGCTCAAGTGGATGCATTTATCGCTACAGCCAAAAAAGATGGCACCTTTGATGGATTTTCACGTACGTATCTTTCCAAAGCCCGTGAAACCTTTGATGCCCTTGGCATTCCTTTTTTCTTTTAGGAGTCACGCATCAGGTTAAAACCTTTTTTCATCGACCCTGTGGAGTACAAAGAGAACCCAAAACTCCCACGCTCCGTCTACTGGCTTAACGCCTGTTTGTTGGTACTTGGTGTGGGGGTGCTGGGGTTTTTTATGTTTCAAAATTCCTTGTACACCTTCGAGTGGTCAGGAGTTTGGGGCTACCGCCAAAAGTTTATCGATGGCTTTGTGATGACCATCATCATCTCCTTTAGCGCCCTTGTGCTGAGCATTTTCTTGGGTGTTTTCTTCGCCTACGGGCAAGGGTCGAAGATTATCTTGCTGCGTTTTTTTAGCCGCTTTTACGTGGAACTCATTCGAGGCACACCGCTTTTGGTGCAGATTCTCATCTTTTTTTACGTCTTTGCCAACAACCTTGGCTTTGACAACCGCTACATCGTAGGCACCGTCATCCTTGCCCTGTTTGCAGGAGCGTATGTGACAGAAATCATTCGCGCAGGGCTTCAAAGCGTAGGCCTAGAACAATACGAAAGCGCCAAAAGCCTAGGGTTTTCGCCCTTTCAAACTTACCGTTACATCCTCTTTCCCCAAGCCCTCAAACGCATCTTGCCCCCACTCACAGGACAGTTTGCTTCCATCATCAAAGACTCTTCACTACTCTCCATCATCTCCATCAGTGAATTCACCATGAATGCTCAAGAAGTCAACGCTTACACTTACTCTACTCTAGAGAGTTACATCCCCCTAGCCATCGGCTATCTAGCCCTCACCTACCCCATCTCCCTTATCGCCTCACGCCTTGAAAAACGCTTGAAGGATTGATACACTTGCGTATTTACATGTAAAGGATTTTCATGCAACTTGATTTTTCGACCCTTTCAGCCAATGATATTTACAAACTGGTCAGTTATTCTATTTTTCCTCGTCCTATCGCGTGGATTGTCACTGAAGATGCGGGCATTGTTAATCTCGCCCCTTTTAGCTACTTTGCGCCCATGACATCCAAACCTCCTGTGGCGGTGGTTTCCATCGGCCAAAAGGAAGATGGCTCCCCAAAAGACACCCTTGCCAACTTACTAAAGACCAAAAAAGCGACCCTTTGTATCGCCAACAAAACCCACGCAGATTTTGTGAGCAAAAGTGCCCAGCCCCTGCCAAAGTCCGTGAGCGAATGCACCCACTTTTCCATCCCCACACAGCGCATCCGGGAGGATTTTCCACCCATCGTCCAAGGTGTCCACGCCGCGTTTTTTGTAACCCTTCGGGAAACCTACCCCATCGAAGGAAGCACCACCACGCCGGTGTTTGTCAACCTTGAAGGGGCGTATTATCAAGACGATGTGATCAATGAACGTTTACATGTAAGCATGGAAGCCCTTGGACGCATGGGGAAATATTACCTCATCGACCCCGCGTATCAAGAGGCTTGAGGTGTATCAATCCCTTTTGGGAATATTTCTGGCACTCTTCTTTTTAAGTGGGTGCCACCACGCCCCTGTGCCTCCTGATGTTTCGCTGGAAGCACAGTTGCGCGCCGTTCCTAATACCAACGCGGACGAAGCGGCCCGTTTAGCCCACGAAGCACACACGTACGCACAGGTACTCAAAGCCCGCTACGGCGCCACTTCGGTGCCAAGACTTCACAATCTTTGGGTAAACCTTGGCGTGAAAGACCGTGGGTTGTGCTGGCACTATGCCCACGACCTGTTTTGGCACGTGCGCAGCCTTGAACTTAAGAGTTATGAGAGCATTATTGTGGTGGCAAATCTGGGATCTTATTGGACAGAACACAGCGCGGTGGTGGTTACATGTAAGGGGTGTGGCATCATCCAAGGTGTGGTACTTGATGCGTGGCGAAGCCCTGAGGGGCTCTTTTACACGCCCGTGACGAAGGATCCAAGTTACACATGGGAGAGACGATGAAAGAGGAAAAATTTACCGCTGATGCGACAACGGTGCTGAAGTTTATCGCGCACTATTGTGAAGATAAACACGACGCGCCCAAAACCCATCACGTCTGGTCTCTCATGTACCGAGGTAAAGTACAAGGGAGTGTCGAAGCTTCTTTGTGTGCACCCTGCAAGGAAACCTTTGAATACTCACTCGCCCGCTTGCAAGGGTGTCCCCACGAAGAAAAACCCAGTTGCCGCAAGTGTCCTGCTCCTTGTTACGACAAGCCCCACTGGAAACTCTTGGCGCGCATCATGCGGCATAGCGGCATGAAACTGGGGCTTTTGAAAATCAAAAAACTCTTTACGGGCAAGTAGGCCTGATTAGCACCACCTGTGAGCGGATTTTTGTCAGGGATGGCAAATCAAGAATGAACGAATGGGCGGGGTGCTAATCAGGCGTCGTAAAACCCAACCTCGCCCACTAAAGCTTCGTGAATGGCACCGTTGCTTGCGATAATGGTGCGGTCATTCATGTCATACACTTCGCCTTCATGGGTAGTGACTTTTCCCCCTGCTTCTTCGACCATCACAATCCCCGCGGCCACGTCCCACGGTTTGAGGTTGATTTCATAGAACCCATCAAAGGTTCCTTTGGCTACCAAACACAAATCCAAACTCGCCGCTCCGTAACGGCGCAAATCACGGATGAGTGGCAAGAGGTTGGTCATGGAGTTGAGCACAAAACCAAGGTCCATGGGAGAGCTGTTTTTCGTATAGGGAAATCCTGTGGCAAGTAGGGCTTCTTGAAGGGTGGTACTTTGGCTTACATGTAAGCGGGTTCCGTTGCAAAAGGCACCGCTTCCTTTTTGTGCCAAGTACATTTCATCTAAAATAGGGTTATACACGCCTCCTTCTACGGCTTTTCCATCCCTCCACACGCCTACGGAAATGCCCACATGAGGCAAGCGATGCACGAAGTTTGTAGTGCCATCAATCGGGTCAACGAAGATGCCACTTTTAGGAAAAGTGCTCCCCTTGTAGCTCTCTTCGCCAAAAATGTCATCATTAGGATAGGCGATTTTAAGCTTAGGAATGAGGAATTTTTCAATCAGCACATCGTACTCGGTAACCAAATCTGCTTTGTCTTTGTAGTGGGTCTTAAACTCTCCATAAAAGCCTTCTTTGAGGAGTTCGCCTGCTTCTTTTAAAATGGATTCTAGTTGCATTATTGTCCTTACATGTAAGAGTATTGCACTGACTGCCTGTGAGCGGATTTTGGAGACCATAAAGCGTTTTGGCCGAAAATCCTCGGAGGTTTGCCAAGAATGGAAAACCCAGAATGAGCGAACAGGCTCAGTGCTTAGAAATTTTCAAGCCTCTTCAAAGGTGCTTGTTTGCCCATTAAAACGGTAACTTTCCATGGGATTTTCCCCAATCAAGCACACGAGATTACAAAAAACCGCAGGGGAAAGCTCTAGTGCTTTGCCAACTACCTCAAAAATATACGCGCGGGTATGCATCACAGGCGTTTGGCTCACACCCATAAACACCATACCCTCCTCATCAGGAACTTCCTCAAAACCCTCGCTCGTCAGGTGAGTCACAAACGCCGCCTCGTCTTTTAACCCTTCTGCATCAATCGCTATTACTACGTCCATTTGCTGTACACTCCTAAAAGATTTTTTCCACATGGGCCAGAAACTCATCGGCCGTTTTAAAGCCCACAATTTGGGCTTCTTTAAGCTCCACGCCTGCTTTGTAAAAAATCAGCGCAGGAGGGCCAAAGAGTCCAAATTTTTGCAACAACGCTCTGTCTTGGGCAGTGTTGGCTGTCACGTCGATTTTGATGAGCGTCATGCCTTCCAAGACCGTGCGCACACGTGGGTCGGCAAAGGTGATGGTTTCTAACTCTTTACAACTCACACACCAATCCGCGTAAAAATCCACCATCACGGGCTTTTGGCTTTGGGCGATGCGCGCTTCAAGGGCTTCTACACCTCCAATGCGCTCAAACCCAACGCCTGCGCCACTGGCCAAAGCACCGCCTACAAACGGTGCTAGGGGATTCAAGGGGTCGTTTGCCTTGCCAAGGGCGCCCACAAACAACGCCGCGCCGTACAGTAACAACAGCACCGCGACACTTTTGATGAGTGTCTGCACCCACGCTTTGAGTTCTGCCTTCACTAGGCCAAGATGCACCGCAGACCCTACGCACAGGATTGACCATAGCAACAGTGCCATCCAAGAAGGAATCACCCGTGAGAGCATCCAAATAGCGATGCCAAGCATCATGACGCCAAAAAAGGCTTTGGTGGCGTTCATCCACATGCCAGGTTTTGGCAAGAGTTTGCCCGCCGAAGCTCCGATGAGCAAAAGCGGCACGCCCATGCCAAGGCTCATCACAAACAACGCCGCTCCGCCAAGCAAAGCATCGCCGCTTTGGCCGATGTAAATCAGTGCGCCCGCCAAAGGTGCTGCGACGCAGGGGCCCACGATGAGTGCAGACAAAAAGCCCATGAGCGCGACACTTAGCACTCCTTGGCCTTCTACGTTGCGCGAGGTTTTGCTAAGCGCGCCTTGGATGCGTCCAGGGAGTTGGAGTTCGTAAAACCCGAACATCGACAGCGCCAACGCCACAAACACGCCGCTAAAAAGCCAAATGACCCACGGGGCTTGTAAGGAAGCTTGTAAAGAAGCGCCAAAAAGTCCTGCCAGCACCCCTGCGATGGCGTACGCAAGGGACATAGCGAACACGTACACAAAGGAGAGCCAAAGGCCGCGTTTCACCCCCATGGCAACGCCTCCTTGGGAGACAATGATGGACGAAAGGATGGGAATCATCGGAAAAATACAAGGGGTGAGCGAGAGTAAAAGGCCAAAGCCAAAAAAGCTTACCATCGCCCACAAAAAGCCACTTGAAGCAAGAGACTGGGCGATAGCACCGTGCTCTGAGAGGGCATTTGGCGTGCCGTCACTGTTTAAGACAAACACTTCTTTCATGGGTTGATAACACAAGCCCATGGTCGAACACGCTTGCCATGAGACTGCTAGTTCAAAAGGTGCATTACCCGCGATTTGAGCAATGAGTGCAAGAGGAATCTTTACATGTAAAGATTCCTCGTAAATGCGGTAGTCTTCGTACGCTACGGATTCAGGCAAGCTGAGCGAGGGATTTAAAAGAGCGTACGCAGGAGAAAGGATTTCAAATTTTACCTCTTGTTCGTAAAGGTAAATGTCTTCGCCAAGGGTGATGGAGACATCGAGGGTTTCTTTTTGGGGCGTGAGGGTGAGCCCAAAAGCCTCTTCAGGGGTGAGTACGCGGGCAAAGGCAACAGAAAAAAGCATCAACCAAACAAATATCGCCAACCGTGCGCGCATCGTTATCCTTTGGAGTTAATGGCGACATTGTACACAAGCAACGTAAATCGACGCTAAATCAAGGGCTTTTTGGGGGCTTTTTAAGAAAACTTCAATGCTTAGAGTGTATGATGGAAGACATTCTTCACCCAAAGGGCACCCATGTCAAAAAAAGAGAAATCCTCCACGAAAAAAAACGAAGAGAAAAATGAGAAAAATGAGAAAAACGCCCAAGACGCCGCAGATAGGCGTTCAGAAAACGGGGACGTAGCCTACGGCAAAGAACTGCGCATGTTGCAAGTGGAATTGCTCAAATTCCAATACCACGTTAAAACAAAAGGCCTTAAGGTCCTCATGATTTTTGAAGGGCGCGACGCGGCGGGCAAGGGCGGCACCATCAAGCGCGTCACCGAACACCTCAATCCCCGTGGTGCGCGCATCGTGGCGCTGGAAAAACCCTCCGACGTAGAGCGCACTCAGTGGTATTTTCAGCGCTACGTGGAGCATTTGCCAAGTGCGGGGGAGATTGTTATCTTTGACCGCAGTTGGTACAACCGCGCCATGGTAGAGCCCGTGATGGGCTTTTGTACCGAGCGCGAGCACCACGCTTTTTTGAAAGATGCGCCTACTTTTGAGAGTATGTTAGCAAGTTCGGGGATTCAGATTTTTAAGTTTTATTTTTCCGTGAGCAAGGACGAGCAAGCTAAACGCTTCAAAGCCCGCGAAACCGACCCGCTCAAGCAATACAAGTTTTCCGAAGTGGATAAATACTCACAGATAAAATGGGCCGAATACTCCCTCGCCAAATACATGATGCTCAACTACACGCACACCGATGTCGCCCCGTGGACGGTCGTGAAAAGCGACGACAAGAAAAAAGCCCGCATCAACACCTTTAAACACATCCTCAACCACGTCGACTACCCCGGGAAAATCGACGCGGACAAAATCGAAGTCGACAAAGAAATCATCGTCTACGGCCGAGACGAAGCCATCTTCATGGAGAAAAACTTCACCTTCAAAGCACAGACGGATGATATCGAATGAGGCGCGTTACATGTAAGGCTACTTATTATATTTTTCCCAAGTAGCCCTTGCTGCCATTTTGGCCGTAAAAATGGCAGCAATAAAATACACACAAACAAAGTGAATCACCGTTAGCTGTAAATCAAAATACGAAAGATTCATTAAAAAAAATATAAACAAAACCAACAGAGCATTGAATTGACTATAATGGTGGCGCAATCTTCTGTTGTGCTCTATCATAATATAAACAATGATAAAAATAAGTATTTGATTTCCAATAAAAAAATATACAGACTCGCTGCGCATTAGATTTTCATACATAGCTATTTTTGTTTCATATGTATGAAACAATGAAACCCCACCAGATAATAAAAAGGCTAATGGTATGTTTTCTTCCTTTTGCGCTATGCGGCAAAATACTGATAAAAGCATTCCAAATAAAAACAAATCAACTAAAATTTTAAGTGTAATTTCAAGCATCATTTCCCTTGAATAATATCTTTTCTTATCTGTTTAGCTTTTTTGAGATTAATGGAAATACCATTTGTGCCAGTTTCATACCGACGAGCAAGTTCTTCAGCTATTTTCTTATCTTTTCCTTTGTAATTTAATAAAGTTGAGTCTGGTATTTGAGACACGGGGATAGGAAGTTTTTCATTTAACACATCAATGCATTCAGGGCGTTGCGCTAGCGAGGATTTCAACTCTTTTTTATCAGAATCAGTTTTATCTGCTAGATACAAAGATATGCTAGAAGTTATGAAAAAAAAGATAAGAACAAAGCTTTTACTTATTAAATTTTTTCGCAATAAAATGAAGGCAACCACCATACCTGCAGCCAATACGTATAAAGAGACTTTATCTTCTAAAATAAAAAAATCTTCACCGCAAATGTTTACAGCATTTATTAG
>JACUTV010000197.1 GCA_014859645.1 Campylobacterales bacterium | reverse complement strand
CCCACAAAATGGGCAGGAAGGAGTTTTTGATGGACGATGGTTTCATCGTACTTGCCCTCTTCGTCCACAGGCATGATGACATCGAGGCCGTATTTGAGTCCAACTTTGTAGTCTTCTTCTCCATGCCCTGGCGCGGTATGCACGAGACCAGAACCCCCATCTACCATAACATGCTCGCCCAAAATTAACTGTGAAGGGCGTCCATTGAGCGGATTAGTGGCCAATAAGTTTTCAACCTCTTCACCCATGAACTCTTTTTGAATCTCTCCTTGGGTGATACCAAGGGCGCTCAAACTCTCCACCAACGCTTTGGCCACCACGTAGCCTTCACCCGTAACCACATAGGGTTCTGTTGGGCTAAGGGAAATGGCCACGTTCGCAGGCAATGTCCACGGAGTTGTTGTCCAAATCACAAAAGAAAGGGGGCCTTCAATGCCCAGTTTTTGGGCTGTTTGTGGAGCTGCGTCAAAGGCCACAAAAATAGAATAATCCTCTTTTTGTTCGTACTCCACTTCCGCTTCTGCCAAAGCACTTTTGGCTGCCCACGACCAGTACACAGGCTTGCTACGTTCCACCAATAATCCGCGTTTGGCCACTTCACACAAGGCACGGTAAATGTCCGCTTCAAAGGCGTATTTCATGGTCAAATAGGGATTTCCCCAATCCCCAATCACCCCAAGAGACTGAAACTCTTGGCTTTGAATGTCAACAAATTTTTGGGCGTGTTCGCGGCATAATTGGCGGATTTTTGATTTTGGAAGGGCGTCTTTTTTTTCTTTGCCAAGGGCTTTTTCGACTTGTTGTTCGATAGGCAGTCCGTGGCAATCCCACCCTGGCACATAGCGTACCGATTCGCCAAAAAAGTAGTGGGTTTTGACAATCACGTCTTTGAGAATTTTATTTAAAGCATGGCCGATATGAATGTGTCCGTTTGCGTAAGGGGGGCCATCGTGGAGGTTAAAAGAACGCGAGGCATTGGCTCGATTTTTAATCATCGTTTGATAAACATTGTTTTCGTGAAACCATGCGGCGTAACGTTTGGGTTCATTATTTGGCAAATCCCCCCGCATGGGAAAGTCTGTTTTGGGTAGCAGCAACGTCTCTTTGTAGTCCATTTCGTTCTCTCTCCTCAAAGGCATCCGTGTAGATAAAATTTGGCTATTTTAGCTTAAAAGTATTTAAGAAGCACTTATCGCGCGCCAAAACAACGGCTGTGCTATAATGTTTCGACGATTTTACAAGGAGTGTCCATGACACATGCATTGCTAATTGTAGGGGATTCACTGAAGCTCAATCCTCTCATGATGACATACATTGAGCGCGCGTATGTGGCTCATTTTTCAGAACGGGGCAACACCTATTTTGTCTCCAAAAATGACACAAAACTGTTCATCACCCTAGAGTCGCTGATGCATCAGTATGAAGTTTTGAGCATCGCTGCTTCCCATGAAAGTTTTCACCTTATCAGCAAAGTGCTCTCCACGCTCACCGAAGACACGTTGGTACTCAAAGAAGAAACACTTTCCCCTTCCAAAGCCCTTCACGCAACCAAAGGAAGCTACCTTTTGGCCGTTGGCGAAAAACACATTAATGTTTTAGAGATTACACAAAATAAAACCCTTCCGCCTTTTTTAACCGCGCTTTCCAATCAAAAAACCTCTTTTAGCCTCATCGGAATAGACGAAGATTCGTGTCGGATTCTCTTAGAACCCCTAGCGCAAACCTTTGAGATTTCCTTACATGTAACGCCTTTGGTCGAAGGATGGATTAGTGTTGACGCTAAGTCTCAAAAATACGGCCAAATCGAACACTTCATCAAAAGTGTTGGCTCCCTCTTTGGAGAAAAAATGCTCGTCGCCACCGACCCTATTGAACACATCGTCGCCCGACTTATTCAGCATGAAAAACGCATCACCTGCGCGGAGAGCTGTACGGGAGGGTTGATTGCCTCCATGCTCACCACCGTACCTGGTGTTTCCGCTTGCCTTTCTGGCACCTTGGTTACCTACGCTAACTCCCTCAAACGTGCCTGGCTAGGCGTAGATGCAGAGATTTTGAAAACCAGAGGTGCCGTGAGCGAAGAGTGCGTGCATGCTATGCTAGAAGGCGCACTCAATGCTTCCAAAGCAGACATCGCCTTAGCCACAAGTGGGATTGCAGGGCCAGAAGGCGGAAGTGCGCAAAAACCCGTCGGGACTGTTTTTGTTGGCGTAGGCACTAAAGAAGGCGTACGGGTTGTTGAACGTCTCTTGTTGCAAGGCGATCGTCAGTACATTCAATACCAAAGTGCGTACCATGCTTTACGTCTTTTACTCCAAAGCCATCCGCGCCTCTTTTTATAATAAAACGGGGCTCCTTTATTTTGGGCAAACTTTCCTTGACAAAGGAGATTTTTTTGCCTATAATTTCATCCTCTTTTTAAGAGACCTGAAAGACACCAAAATGACTCGTTAGCTCAGCCGGTAGAGCATCTCCCTTTTAAGGAGGTGGCCG
>JACUTV010000053.1 GCA_014859645.1 Campylobacterales bacterium | reverse complement strand
CCCACAAGGACGTGATGTACTTGCTAAAATGGTGCGTGGTCCCCCTTGGTCAGAAACCACTACGGGTGTACCGCACGACAAAGACTCAAGCACGACTTGCCCTAGGGTTTCGGTAAGGGAAGGAAAGACAAAAAGATGAGACTTAGCATACAAAGCGGGTAACTCTTCCTTGCGTTTTTTCCCTAAAAATTGCACCCCAAGGGCTTCTCCTTGGGAACGCAAAAGGGGATGGGTGCATTCTCCCACGCACCACAACTGCACCGAAGATGCACCAAGAAGGGTTTGGAGGATTTCCCACACTTCCCACAAAAATCCGATGTTTTTTTCAGGACTAATGCGCCCCACATACAGCAAGGTCAAGCGGGTTTCTTTGGGGATGTCCAAGGGTCTAAACACCTGTGTGTCAACCCCTGCTTTAAAAAAAGTGAGGGTTTTTTGAAGGACGGGTTGGAGTTTGGGGATCTCGCTTTGGCTACGGGCAAAGAGCAAGGAAAAGGGTTTATAAAACCATCGCATGGAGAGTTCAGTGAGGCGTTTTAAACCCCAAAGGGGAAGGTTGTTGTTTACATAGGCGGGAAAATCCGTGTGGTAAACCCCCGCAAGGGGTTTGTGGTATTTAAGGGCCAAGGCACGTCCAAGCAAGCCAACGGGACCAGGCGTTGAGACATGAACCAGGTCAGGGTCGAAGGTTTCAAAGAGGGATTTAGCGGAAGCATAGGAGGGAAAACTCAGGTCAAGTTGCGGGTAAAAAGGCATGGAAAGGCGCAAGGAGACGGGAAGGTTTGTCCAGTTTGCAAACGAGAAAGCACAAGGCTTGCGCGTCGCAGTGACAAGGTGAAACGCAGGGCAGTGGGCACCAAGGTCTTGCAAAAAGCGTGACACGCCGTTGGTGTCACATAGTGTGTCTGTAAAGAGTAAAATCTTCATGCAAAAGTATAATATAAAAGGGTTACTAACTCCTTACATGTAAGGAGTTTTGGCCCTAAAAAGGGCCAAAAGATTATTCGATAGGAATAGCTGGATTGAGGCTAGAAGTGTTGTGCAAAAAGTGGCGGTGTTTTTCAAACTGGTCGATGATGTCCGTGGCGATAACGTCTTCATCGTACCCGTAGATGTCATACGCTTTGTTGCCATCTTGCAAATAGACTTCCGCTCTAGCGTATTTTTTCTGTTCTTTGAGTGGGTTAACGGACTCTGGAAACGCATACGTAGGCGTGTCTTGAGACTTTAAGCGCACCTCATAGGAAAAATCAAAGTCGCCGGAGTGTTCTACGCGTAAAAGCGCTACCCCTTTGGGGTCATAAGAAACATCCACATGCCACTGAAATTTTTCCAACTCTTCTTTCACAGCGTGCATGGCTTTAACGACATCTTCCTGGATGAACCGTTTGGTTTCAGGCACCGCTGAAAAGACGATGAGCCTGCCAAGGCGCGATTGCCACGTGCCACTGATTTTCCCATGACGGCCTGCGTTCATGTGGTGCTGTAAGCTCTCGTAGCGAATCCCTTCTAGATACAAGGCGCGGAAAAGCCCCCAACACGCAATAAGCATGATAAACGCAAAGGGAAGCGCGATGACGATGGACGCGGATTGCAAGGCTCCAAGCCCTCCCGCGATAAGCAACGCCGCGGCTACAACACCCTCAAGCAAAGCCCAAAAGATGCGTTGCCATACAGGATTGTTTTCTTTGCCCCCTGAGGTGATGGTGTCGACTACCAAAGAGCCCGAATCCGAAGAGGTGACAAAAAAGGTGATAACTAACAGTACTGCGAGAATGGAGGTGATGCCCGAAAAAGGAAAGTGTTCCAAAAACTGAAACAAGGCAGTGGAGACATCGCTTGAAACTGCGGAAGAGAGGGCGTCACCTCCTTTGTTCATGATAACATCTAGGGCACTGTTACCAAAGATAGTCATCCATACAAAGGTGAACCCTACAGGCACAAACAACACGCCCGCAATAAACTCACGGATGGTGCGACCCCTGGAAACACGGGCGATAAACATGCCCACAAAAGGTGCCCACGCGATCCACCACGCCCAATAAAACAGCGTCCACCACCCTAGCCACGGGGTGCTGTCGTAGACGTATTGGTTGAAAGTCATAAAAACAACCCCGCTCAAATATGCTCCAACGTTTTGCACCAAGGCACTTAAGAGAAAAAAGGTAGGGCCAGCGAGCAAAACAAACAAAAGCAACAAGCCTGCTAGGTAAAGGTTGAGTTCTGAAAGGCGTTTGATGCCACCATCAAGCCCAAGTACCACCGAAACAGTGGCGATGGAGGTGATAAGGGCAATGAGAATGACTTGGGTAGTAATGCCTACGGGAACGTCAAACAAGTAGTTTAGCCCTGAGTTGATTTGTAAGACACCAAACCCTAGCGATGTGGCAACGCCTAGAATAGTCCCAAGGACGGCGATGGTATCCACACTGTGGCCAATACCTCCGTAAATGCGCTCTCCAATGAGCGGATACAAGGCTGAGCGAATGGAAAGAGGCAGCCCGTGGCGAAAGGAAAAGTACGCCAACACCAACCCCACAACCGCGTAAATAGACCACGCGTGCAAACCCCAGTGAAAAAAGGTGATGCGCATAGCCTCACGTGCCGCTTCAACGGTACTTCCTTCACCCACAGGGGGAGAAGTGTAGTGCATGAGAGGCTCTGCTACACTCCAAAACATGAGACCAATGCCCATACCAGCCGAAAACAACATAGCAAACCACGAGAGGTAGGAGTATGCTGGTTTTGACTGGTCTGGCCCGAGTTTAAACCGACCATAAGGAGAGACGGCAAGAAAAATAATAAAAAGGGTAAAAATTCCGACACTGAGCATGTAAAACCACCCAAATTTTTGGGCAATAAACTCTTTGGTGGCACTAAACAGTTCCCCTGCGTGGGTAGGCATGCTGATGGCGTAAAGTACCAAGAGTCCAAGAATGAGCACGGAGGGAAAAAAGACGGGTTTTAGCAGGGTTGATTTAAAACCTTGTTCCATGAAGTCTCCTGGAAAATGAAGTAGCGCCCCAAAAGGGCGCCCTTTTCATTATAACACAACCCAGTGATTCAGGATTTTTTTAAGGGTTACCGTGCAAGCTTAAAGGCGCGAAGGTTTTCCTCAAGGTGCGAAGCGGAGCCGTTGAGCTTGGAGGCTAGAGAGAGCATTTTAGACGTCACGCTTTCCATGGACGCCGCTTCTTTGGAGAGTCCTTCGGTGACGGAGAGAATAGCGGTGGTTTGGGTGCGTTGGTCTTTGGCGTGGGATTGGATGCCAAGCAAGTCTTTTTCTACGGCTTGGACGCCACTGTTGGTCACTTCAAAGGCTTTGAGCGCCGCTTGGGTGTCGCCGATGACGTGCTGTAAGCTGGTGGCATTTTGTTCGATGTTAATAGAAACATCTTTAGCGGAAGAGCGAATCATAGCAACGATGTGTTCGATGTTGGTGGTTGCTTTTTGAGACATTTCGGCCAAGTGGCGCACTTCATCGGCTACGACCGCAAAGCCGCGTCCGTGTTCTCCTGCGCGTGCCGCTTCGATGGCGGCGTTGAGGGCTAAAAGGTTGGTTTGGTCACTGATGTCTTCGATGCTCAGCAAGATGGTCGCTACTTCCGTGGTGGCGTTTTCCAGTGAGCGGGCAAGTTCAAGCATCTGTGCCGAATCTACCGAAACGCGTTCCAAGTCTTGCAAGGCCTCGGTGACTTTGACGATGGAGGCGGCATTTTCTTTCAACAAAGCTTGGGAGTCTTGGATGGTTTTAGACGTCGTCGTGTCGATTTGTTCGCTAATGGTCGCGATGGCGTGGTTGCGTGTGGTGATGGCGTGGGTTTGTTCTAGCATGGATTTTGCCGTATTTTCAAGCTCTTTGGCCGTGCTATCAACCACAGAAGCGACGGATTTTACCTCTCCTGAGGTGTTCACAACAAGGCCAAGTTTGGAGCTTAAGGTTTGGACGATGGTGTTAAACAAGGTGCCAAGGTTGGAGATTTCATCGCCTCCTTTGAAGTCTAGCTTGCCTGTAAAATCCCCTTGGGCCATGCCGTTAAAGGCTTTGGAAAAGACTTTGAGTTGGGCCACAAGAAGGCGCGGGAAAAAGACGGCCAAAAAGAGCATGATAGCGGCCACGCCCATGGCGAGAACATTTAAAATAGTCATGGTGCTGTTAAGGGCCTCGTTGCGCTCTTTGAGGGTTGCCACACCCTCTAATGTGTGGTGTTGGATGGTGAGTGCATTGGCGATAACTTCGGTGCGGTGGGTTTCGTTGGTGAGGATGATGGTGCTAACTTCGTCAATGAGCGTGGCCAGTTTTGGACGCAAGGTTACGAGGGAGATTTGGCGTGCCCGCTCGTCTTGGTTTTGCACGATGAGGCTATCCATTTGTGTAAAATCACTGGCGATGGTTTCAAGTTGCGCCTTACATGTAAGGCACTGGGAAAACCCCTTTGCTTTTGCTAAAAAGCGTTCAAAATCAAGATAATACGCACCATCTTGCAAGGAAGCATAGTGTTGTTGGGTGGTTTGCATACGCTCTAAAACTGCCTTAAGTTCTGTGTAGTAGGTAATGGTCCGTTGCACTTCGTTGAGGTCTTCTAACTCCGTAATCTGACTTTGCACTTCTGTTTCAATGGCGTTAAAGGTGCTTTGGATTTGACGTTCTGAAAAGAAAAAAGAGACCGTCACTACTGTGCCATACAGCCCAAACATGAGAAAAAAGGAAAACACAAGCAAAAAGATTTTGGTGACGAGGGTGAGTTTAAGTCCCATATTATTCCCCTTCTCTAGCGGCTACGAAAGATTTGTTGATTTCCGTTTGTGCTTCTTTGGTGTAGACGTACTGCAAAAATTCCTTTACATGTAAGGGTGGATTTTCTTTGGTCAGAAGCACCAAAGGGCGTGAAATAGGGTAGGTGCCATTGGCGATGGCTTCGTTGGTGGGCTCTGATCCGTCTACGGCCACAAAGGAAAGTCCTGCTTGGTTTTTGGCAAACACCATGCTCACCGGCGCGATAGCACCAGGAGTTTTGGCGACGTATTCGGCCATTTGGGCGGGCATGTCGATTTCGGTGATGGCAGGCGCGTAGGTGCCCACCAGGGTTTTGGTGTGAAAAACGATTTCCGTAAAGACAATCTGTGTTGCGCGCTTGTCGGCTAAGATTTCCACCACCACGTCAATCTCCATATCCTTTCCCCCTACCTCTTTCCAGTTGGTGATGACGCCTGAAAAAATGTCGGCGAGTTGTTTCATGGTGAGAGATTTGACAGGATTTGACCCGTGGGTGATGACCGCAATAGCATCATACCCGACGATAAAAAAGCGCAAATTTGCCTCGCGCATGGCAGAGGAGACGGGACTAGAAATCCCCGCGATGTCTGTTTGCCCCGCGATGAGTGCGGCCACGCCACGCCCCGAACCTGGGTTTTCAATACTGCTAAAACGGTGGGATGATTTCTGCTCAAACTGTTTGGCAAGCACCGGAAAAAAGGTTTGCCCGATGGTAGAAGAGCCTGAATAGGTGAGCTGGGCACCAAAAAGTGAAAACACAAAACATGCCACAAGAAGAAGGATGCGCATCGTAAAATCCTTTAAAAAATGCCCTTGGCAGGACAAATAATAATAGCACAATTGTAAGAAGATGCCTCCGATTTTTGCAAATCGGAGGCGAAAAAACTAGCGGTTGTAACTTCCTTGGCTGTAATTGCCAATGTAGAAGACTTTAGGCTTCGTTCCTTTTTCAGGAAGCAAAACCGTGGGGTTATTGGTAGCAAGTAGCATCGCGACTTCGCTGCTCGCATCGCTCATGTCTCCAAAGATACGCGCGTCTGCTGGACATGCCACCACACACGCAGGGGCAAGGCCTTTTTCAACACGGTGGTTACAGAAGGTACATTTTTCAACGGCCCCTTTACCACGAACGGCTTCATACCCATTTGCCCCACGCGCTGCGTTGAAGTTAGGGAATGGTGCGTTGGTGCGGTCGCTGAGTTCTTTTTTGGAGAACGTGCCGCCTTTGATAGCCACACTTGTGTCCGCCACATAATCGCTAAAGGCATCTTTAGGGTTGTAGCTGATAACCCCGTAAGGATCCGCCAACATACAGCTTTTGCATCCGATACAAATGCTTGGGTCGTGCGCCACCATGCCGTCTTTTGCGTAATGCATGGCGTGCGTAGGGCACACACGTACACACGGTGCGTCCTCGCAGTGGTTACACAACGTTGGGACGTGTTTGTAGGTGACTTTGGGGAAGGTTCCCGACATTTCTGTAAAGTGATGTGCCCAGTTAATTCCCGTGGGGGTATTGTTTTCGCTTTTGCAAGCAAGGTCACATGCGCCACAACCTACACATTGGTGGAGGTCGATAATCATTGCATATTTTTTTGCCATGGTTTATCCTTCCCTATATCTTTTCGATTTTAACGCGTGAACTGCCACCGTGTCGCGGTGTTGAGCCGCTTAAGCGCTCATAATCGTACGCGTGGATTTCGTTGTTGTTGCCACCACGTGGTTTGGCGCCAAAGACTTCAGAACCTACCCGTCCGTACGCCCAGTGGCCTTGGCCGTAGCATTTGATGATAACGCCAGGTCTTGTGCCTTCCCAAAGTTTGACTTCGCTTTCGATACTGCCTTGGAGCGAAGTGATACGAATCTTATCACCGTCTTTAACGCCGTATTTTTTGGCATCAATAGGGTTAATCTTCGTTACGTCTTTTTCTGCCACATCACCAGGATCCACGTCTTTCATCTCGTAGTACCAAGGGGTATTTTGGCTTCGGCCTTCACGGTTAAGCCGTGAGCGGTGTTCTGCAAAAATGAGCGGATAGGTTGCCGCGTCCCCGTGGCGCACAACGGGTTCGTAGTGGGCTACAAAGCCAAGGTCGCCTTTACATGTATAGTTGGCCGCTTCAAAAGCTTCGTCCACGGTGATGCCGTTTTTCTCTGCGTGGTCTTCCATGACTTTTTTCAAGGTTTCGCTGAAAAATTCAAATTTCTTCGTAGCGGTTTTGAAATTGTCAATTTTTTTGCCAATCGGATAAGGCTTTGACGTCCACACGCCTTTTTCAAGCAACTCTTCCCAACTGTTGATGCTATCACCCTTGCTGTTGCTACTGCCATCCCAAATGGGTTGTGTGGCACGTTTCACGGCAAAAATATCAAACTCTTCAGGTGTCTCGGGCGTTTTGCCTGTGACGGGGTCTTTAAAGTTGTCTTGCATCCAACGAAGGGGGTCAGTAAACCCTTTTTTGGCTAGTGCTTGGGCAATCATGAACGGAATCTCTGTCTCGTCCGTGCGACCATCCACGTGGGATTTGATCATGGGTTGATGCATAGAGAGGTAACCACGCATGTTTTGGCTGCCTTTGGTGTAGCCCCAACGTTCAAACATGTGAAGTTTGGTAGGAAGTACGATGTCGGCGTACATGGTCATCTCGGCAAAGTTAGGGGTGATGTGGATGTAGAAAGGCAATTTTTCCATCGCTTTTTCCCATACGTCAGACCCATTAATAGAAAACACAAAGTTATTCCAGTAGCCCATGGCGAGTTTAAGATCGTAAGGGTCTTCTTCAAGGATGGAGCTAGCCACACGGGCTGTGACAACCCCGCCTCCACTTTTTTTGTTAAGGGCGGCAAACTGAGGGGTGCCGCGTTTGTCGATTTTTTTGCGTTTAGCAGCCGCTGCGATTTGCTCAGATTGGTAGCCATCCACTTTAGCCGCACCCTTAGAAGGCGCACCAGAGCCGTCAATCATGCCCCCAATAGATTCAATAGAACCTACAAGACCATTGAGTACTTCACCCGCAAAAGAACCATATGCTCCACGGATTTGCATACACGCCCCTGGGCTTACCCAAGAAATCGCTTTGCTTCCCGCAGCAGCAAATTCACGCGCTACTTTGCGGATGTCTTCGGCGCTAATGCCTGTGATGGGTTCTGCCCACTCAGGGGTGCGATCATACACGGCAAGGTTCCACCACTTCACTACGCCATGGGTGTGGATTTCGTTGAACACGAGTGGTGTATTTTCTTCGCCTACGGTCTCAGGGACGAGTGTGTCGGGGATAAAATAGTTTTTATTGTCGGCAAAGTTACCCACAAAGCCTTTGTTCCACAAGCCTTCGCTCATGATAACGTGGGCAATCGCCGTCGCTAAAGCACTGTCTGTTCCTGGGATGATAGGCAACCATCGGCTCGCTTTTGCAGCCGTTGCAGACATGCGTGGGTCAATGACGGTCATGCGACCGTTTTTGTTGAGCTCACCTAGTTTTTTCATAAACCAGGGAGTTTGGCGGTTTGAAGCAACCCCATCCCATCCCCAAGCGAGGAAGTATTGGGTGTTTTCAAGTCCGCATCAGCGTATCCCCAATACCCTCTGGTGTACATACGACCAAATTTTTCGGCTTCAGCACAGATGGAACTGTGTGAGATGTTGTTCGGGCTTCCGATGAGCTTAGGAAAGCTTCCGTAAAGGATGTCGTTCATGTGGGTATAGCGACCACGCATGAGGCAAAATTTGTGGGTTTCGTCGGTTTTGACCAAGTCCATAATCTTATCGGCGATAGTATTGATAGCTTCATCCCAAGAAATAGGAACAAACTGAGGGTCAACGCCACGTCCCTTTTTAGGGTTAGTGCGTTTCATGGGTTGTTTGACACGGTCTGGGTCATACACTTGTTGCAATGCAAGGTGCGGGCGAGGACAGATACGTCCACCGTTGGCAGAATTGGGGTTACCGCGCATTTTGACAACTTTGCCATCTACCACTAAGCCTTGAACTGCACACCAACTTGTACAGCCTTGACAGGTAGAGCCTACCCATGTTCCTGCTTCGCCTTCATAAGCGAGTTCACCTGTTTTGGCTTCTGCTTTAGGGGTAAAGACAGAAGTGGTTGCCGCAACTGCTGCTGTTGCTGCAGAGGTTTTGATAAAATCACGTCGATTCATACTCATTGCTGACTCCTTATACCGCTTGCCCAAGATAGACAATCAGATTTTTTAATACAAAACTTCCCACAAGAAACAACACGCTCGCTGGGATGACCACGGATTTAACCGTTACTTTTTTCATCAGTGCCATGGTGAAGAGCACAAGAGGGATGATTAAGCCCGCAATGGCGATAAAAAGTTCCATGCTAAAGCTTCCAAACAAGGTCGCATACATGGTTTTTGAAGCCAAATCATTCAGTCCAAGGGAGTAAATCCATGCCACGATAATGGCAAGGTTAAGGGTGATGAGTGCGTTTCCAATGACGGGAACTTTGAGGTTTTCCAAAATGGCATCAAACTCTTCGCTTCCATAGGAAAGTAAAAGGGCGACCATGGCACCACCAAGCATAGAAGAAACCATAAACATGACAGGAATCGCGCCATTCCAAGGCTCAATGCCAATGCCCGCAAGCAACATGCCGTGGTAAAAACCGATGAGTCCAGCTAAGGTTGCGCCAACGTACATTAGCGTGCTCGAAACTGCGTCAACACCTTTGGTGAGGGCAAGAAAAGCAATCCACACCGCAAGCGCAGTAAAGATACCTTGGAGGAAAATACCAATAGACATGACGGACGTCGGATTGACGTAAACCGCAGTCATGATGATGTTAAGTGGTCTTCCAAGCTCTGTGAGCAAAAGCAACAACCCTGCGATGATAAGCACCGGTGCAATGACCATCGCTTTTTTGATGGTAGAAGCGTAGGTTTGCGATCCCATGTAGAATAAAATCGCACCAAAGATAAAGGCGCCAACGCCCAATCCTCCCAAAAACACGTCGAGTGAAACCCGAACATCCCACAATAATTCCATCGTGGACTCCTTTAAAGAAAGATAAACACAATCTCATGTACAATCTCCTATAGGCAAAAAGTGTTCCAAAAATGCAAATCCCTAAATTTGGGGATTTGAAGCTATCTTGTAAGGAAAATCCCATGAAAATTGGTAAAAAATTTACCAGCGCCTGTCAGAAAATTACCATGGCACTCTTGTGCCTTTTTGTCCCCAGTTTCATGAGCGCTGGGCCAAATATCACCCTAGGGTTAACAGGGACAGTGTTCAAGGATGACTTGGACAATTTCATGAAACTTGAGCAGTACTTGGAGGAAAATACGCCCCTAGGTGTGTCGGTGATTTTTTCCAAAACCTACGCCCAAATGATTTCCCTCATCGAAAACAAAACGGTGGATGTGGCGTACGTGTGCAACTCTACGTACACGAAACTAGAACAAAACAAGACGGGCAAACTTTTGGTGATTCCTATTGTGGCGGGGGTGGACCAGTACTACTCGTATACCATCGTGAAAAAAGAGGCGCCCTTTGCCAAACTTGACGATTTTAAAGATAAGATTTTTGCCTTTACGGACCCTGATTCTAACTCAGGTTCCATCGCGCCTAAGTATTATCTGTACACTAATGGCTTTGGCGTGGAAGGGTTTTTTCACCGTTCTATCTACACTTTTGAGCACGGTGAGTCTATTAAAGCGGTGCTAGAAGGGTTTGTGGATGGGGCAAGTGTGGACAGCATCGTGTACCATACCTTCATGGAAAAATACCCCGAAGCCAAGGGAAAACTCAAAGTCATTCAGATTTTAGGCCCCTTTGCCAATTCGCCCATCGCGGTGCGCCAAGGGTTGAGCGAAGAGGTTTTTGAGAAACTCCAAAAAACCCTTTCCACTATGCACCTCAATAAAAAAGGGCGGGAGATTTTGGCCAAGATGGGGCTAGACCGTTTTGATGTGCCCTCAACCCAAAACTATGAACCAGTGCGTGTGATGATTGAATACTTGGAGCAACGTTAAGGCATGAAACGCTTGGTTCGGTTTTTGCAAAGTTTTTCACTCAAAATCAAACTCGCCGTGTTGATTACTTTTTTGGTGGGATGTATCTCGTCCATCGCGATTGTGCTTTCGTTGGACATGGCCAAAAACCAAGCGGACAGGTTGATTGATGACTTGATTCAAACGACCATTTTGTCCAACTCCGCGTATGTGGGCGATTTTATCTTGACCGACAACCGGTGGGAGATTTTTAAATTTTTAAAGAGTTTGACCAGTTCGCAGCTCATCGAAGAAGCAGGTTTTACCAAGCCTGACAGGTTAATCGTCGCCCACACCGATACGGCCACGTTTCGCATGGGAAGTGAGTTTGTAGACCAACCAAAATACGAAATGATTCCTTTGTATAAAGACGGGGTGATGTTAGGGTTTTTTGCCCTGAAGCTTAAAAAGCAGTCTTTGTTTGAACTCATCGTTGAGATGTTTTTTGTGCAGATTTTGCTGATGATTGGGTTTGGGGTTGTGGCTTTGGTGATTGCGCGGTATTTTGTGGTCAAGACCATTGACCGCTTGAATTTGCTCGTCAACAACACCCGCGCCGTTGCCCAAAAAAAATGGGGAAACCTCTTGCCTTACGAAGGGGATGAAAAAGACGAAATCACCGTGTTGTTAGACAATACGACCGAACTCATGCACGACATCCGCAGTGCCATGGAGCACGAAGAAAAGCTCAAAGAGTTTTACCATTCGGTGCTTTCAAAAGTAGACACGCTCATCATCATTTTTGACGCGCACATGCAGATTCAATTTCACAACAACCATCCCTTGCATAGCAACGTTTTAGACCCGCACCAACGGACTTTTTTTCCCAAGATTGCAGAAAAACTCAAAGAAATCATGGAAGAAGAAACCCAAACCCTTGCCATTCCTTCCATGTACAATGCGGGTAAAAAACCCCTTTCGTTGTTGCTACGCATTGAGCGCATTCAGGAAAATTACGTGGCGACCATCTTGGACATCACAACTTTGAAAAAAGAAGAAAAAGACGCACGGATTTTGCATTCGCTTAACGCCGTGGGAGAGATAAGCGCTTCGTTTGCCCATGAGATTAAAAATTTACTGCAACCCTTGAAGCTCTTGTTGCCCAAAGAGAGTTTGCCCGATGAGGAAGATTTGCCCATCATCCACACAACCTTGGCGCGCATGGATGGGCAAGTGAGCGACTTTCTCTCCCTGGGGCGGCCTGTGGTGGCTTCGGGTGTGGTGAGTTCTATCAACCCCATTATGCGCGAAGTGAGCGAACGGTTTTCTAAAAAAATGAAACAAAAAGCCTTACATGTAAAGAGTGATGTCAAAGAAGCCTTTTGTGTTGCCCTTGACCCCGAAGCCTTGCATTTGATTTTTTCCAACCTGCTTTCAAACGCCATCGAAGCGGCCTACGAAGGGACAGCTATCGTGGTAGCGTTAGAGCGCCAAGGAAGAAAACGGGTGCATATTAGTGTCTCAAACCACGGCGACCCTGTGCCTGAGAGTGTACGTAAAAACTTTTTCAAACCTTTTTTCACCACCAAAAAAGAGGGCTCAGGACTCGGCCTTTTTACGGTGTATAAAATCGTCTACTTAAACCACGGATTCATGGAAGTGGAACAACAAGGGGATATGATCACCTTCCATCTTTTCTTGCCCTTAGAGGAGTGCGCATGCGTATAGCCATCATCGACGACCAACCCGATATTCGCTATTCGGTTGCCAAAATCCTCAAACGCCACGGCCACGAAGCCATCGCCTTTGAAGGAACAGAAGCGGAATTGTGCGAAACCCTGAGCTCACAGGGGATTGATGTGTTGATTGTAGATGTGCAACTTGGGGTGGAACTTAGCGGCATCGACATCATCCGTGAGCTTAAAAAAACCTCCCAAATGCCTATCATTTTGATGACCGCGTACACCACGGCGCAAAACATGATTGAAGCGTCCAAGCTTGGGGTGCAAAATATTTTAAAAAAGCCTTTCGACGAAGAAGCGTTGATGGAGCTTGTCGCGCCCTACGAACAGCGTGCCCAAGAAGAAAGTTCGCCCGAGCCTTTAGATACGGGAGAGAGTTTTGTGGGTTCTTATGAAACCATGAAAGAGATTTATCGACGCATCGGGTTGGCGGCCAACAACGACCTTGCCGTGCTCATCCACGGGCAAACGGGCACGGGCAAGGAGCTCATCGCAGGGTTGATTCACCAAAACTCTTCGCGGGCAAAGCACCCGTTTGTGGCGCTCAACTGCGCGGCCATTCCTCTTGAACTTTTTGAAAGCCAACTGTTTGGGCACGAAAAAGGCGCCTTCACCAGTGCCGAAACCCAGCACGTAGGTTACGCAGAACAAGTGGGCGAGGGGACGCTGTTTTTGGATGAGATTGGGGAGTTAGAGCCTTTGGCGCAGGGAAAATTACTCCGTTTTTTAGAAAGTCGCCAGTTTCGTCGCGTGGGAGGCAAGGAAGACAAGGTCTTTTCAGGGCGCATTGTGAGTGCCACGAACATCGACTTGCACGAAAAGATTGAAGCAAAACTCTTTCGGGAAGATTTGTATTTTCGTTTAGCGATGCTGAGTATTGAAGCGCCTTCGTTGAAAGAGCGCGCACAAGACATTCCTGTCCTCGTGTCGCACTTTATTTCCAAGGCTAACGAACACTTACATGTAGAGATTACGGGTGTTTCTCCCCTAGCCCTTGAAGCCTTAAAACACCGCCCGTGGAGTGGCAACATCCGCGAACTGCGCAACGCCGTGTTTGGCGCGTGTTTAAACCGTCAAAAAGGGTTGCTCAAAGAAAAAGATTTTGCGGGTGTAAATGTCGTGAAAGTGGAGTGGGAACAGTTGCTTGAAGATGCCTTGCAACACGCCCTTGAACATAACTTGCCTTATGGGGAGATCGACAAAATCGTGAGCCACGCGTGGCTTAAAGTCGCTTACGCCGCAACCCCCAACCTCTCCAAACTGGCCGAAGCCTTGGGCGTGGCGCGACTCACTTTGCGCAAACGCCTCAAAGAAGCAGGACTGTACAGTGAAGAATAATACTAGCATGACCATCGCCTTTTTTGGCGTGGGCGCAGTGGGCGTGGTGATGGCGCGGGTGCTGTTTGAACTGTGCCACAAAAACAGCCTCGAAGCCCCTAATTTTGTCTTTGTGGTGCGCTCACACGCGCGGGCATTGGCGCATTTTTTTAGAAATCCTGAGCTTTTGGAGCGGAGCACCTTTGTGGAGGCGGAAGCCTTTGACGCGGTGTTTGACGCCCCCGATGCGTACGCCCAAACCGTTGGCGCGTGCGACGTGCTTGTAAACGCGTCGGTGCCCTCATTTAACCTTCCCATCATGAAACTCGCCCTTGCGTACGGGGCGCATTATGGGGATTTGGCTAGCGATATTTACACCCAAGCCTTGGTAGAAACCCAGCGTTTTGCCCAACAAGACCACGCGAACGCCTTTGAGGCCAAGGGACTGTTTGGGTTGATTAACCTAGGGATTTCTCCAGGGGTTAGCAATTTTCTCATCGGGGAACGCATCGCCCATTTTCACAACCTTCCTTATGAGACGCGGGTGAAGAAAATCAGCATCCAGTTGCTTGAAGAGATTTGTTCCAAAGAGTTGGTTTTTTCGTGGGCGCCGCACGTGGCCATCGAAGAGATTTCTTTTAAGCCCGTTTACATTAAAAACCACAAAACCAAAACCTTGACTCCCTTTTCTAAGTCTAAAACCTACGCTTTTCCGTATTTTCAAAACAGCGTAGAAGTGTATCCTGTGTTTCAAGAAGAGGTGATTTCCCTCGCGCAAAGTTTCCCCCAAGTGCCTGAAATCCGCATGCATGTGGGCGGCAACGAAGTGGAACTGATGAAAAATCTCTACCAGCTCAACCTTCTCTCCAACCGCTACTGTTACGGGTACCAAGATTCGCGCATCTCCATCAGTTCCATCATTAAAGACGTCATCCCCAAGATGAAATCTCCCGAAGTGATTGAAGCTTACATCCGCAACAAGACCATCAAACACGCCCACTTTTGCGCGGTGGCGGACTTGACCTTAGAAGTGCGCTACCCCAACAACCCCAAAAAAGTAACCTGCACCGAGTCGGTGGGCGTGAGCTTTGTGGACCTAACGAGCCTCATTAAAACGCCCTATTCGGGGGCAACGTACATCTCGTACCCCACAGGCATCGGAGCGGGCGTGTTGCTTTTTCACGCACTCCTGCACGCGCAACACCACCCGCTTAAAGGCGTGTTGACAACCGAAGCCTTGCCGCCGCTTTTTGGCCCCGCCTTGTGTGACGCCATCAAACGCGAACTTGGCATTTATAAACTCAACCTTTTTCACGCCATCGCCTCATGAATAGTCTTTACATGTAAGGCTTGTGTGCAGCACTTACATGTAAAGAATATCTGACTAGGATAGCACTGTCCCACTGCGCCTGTGAGCGGATTTTCGAGGCCATAAAGCGCTCAGGAGAGCGCTGGCCGAGAACCCTCGGAGGTTTGTCAGGACGACAAACCGAGAATGAGCGAATAGGCGCAGTGGGACAGTGCATTAACCTCATTTTAACACCGCGTTAGTTACACTTT
>JACUTV010000196.1 GCA_014859645.1 Campylobacterales bacterium | reverse complement strand
TCACATGCTTATTAAAAAACAAATGCAACACAAGGGATAAATGACATGTATACACAAATCGAAATCACCACTGTGTGCAATGCCAAGTGTTTTTATTGCGCACATGGTACCCTTGCCCACAAGCACATGTCATGGGAATGTTTTGAAAAGATTGTTCAAACCGAAAAATCCCCTACGATGCTTTTACTTCAAGGAACAGGCGAGCCATTGCTTCATCCTTTATTTTGGGAAATGACTGTATATGCCAAAAAAAGAGGACATCGTATCAGCATCATCACCAATGGTAGCCTACCCATCAACCCTCATTCTCTTTTTTTGCTCGATGAGATTGGTTTTTCACTCGATACGCTAGATGAAGAAACAGTCAAAAAAAGTGGCAGAACTTCCCCATCTCAAACCATCAAACATCTTTTAACGTGCTACAGCGTAGTTCCCAAAAAAATTAAACTCTACGCCGTAAACTACGGACAGGACCTAGAACCGCTCAAAGCCTTTGCAAAAGCACATAACATCGCGCTTACGATCCAAAACTTACAACCCAAAAAAAGTTACCAAGCGCATTACACTACACAACCTTTACCCTATGTAACATTTCAGTGTTCTTACTTAGAGAAAGAAAAGATGCGCTACTACTTTGTCGATGGAACACAAGCACCGTGTTGTTACATGATAGATGTTTCAAAAGCGTTACCAACCAAACAGATACAAGCACTCTTGGCACAAAAAAATGTCCCCTCTTGTTGTACCCAATGCGGTGAACTCACGGGAGTCAAACGGCTTTACATGTAAGAATGAAAATCAAACAAAAAGGAGCAACACATGGAGCACAACAAAGGGTGGCTTAGGCTAGAAAAACCACAATCAAACAAAGGAGGCAACGCATGGTGAATCAAGAAGAAAAAGAGCTAAAAGAAGCTTTACATGTAAGCGTTCAAAAATGGGAGAGATTAAATGATTTTTGTTGAAAATATATTCTATCTTACGCTGATTGTTATGGGGGCTTTAATTACTTTTTATGCAATTAAAGTTATTTATCTGTATGGTAAGCAATTGTGGCAAGATAAGGCTTTTAATATGCCCCAAAGAGAGATTTTTAGCTTTATACCAACCTCAAAAACAGGAAAGTTACTTCTTCTGTTTTTTATTGCCACTAATTTCTCTATGCATATGGCAAACCGGCAAGAGTGGATAAATAAAAACACCTTACACCATGAAGCAAAGGAATACTTTGCAACAAATTTATCCCTTCAATTTTATAGAAAAACACTCAGTATGGTTTTACCTATAGACTCTTTGGTGATGAAGCCATTAAACCTTTTTAGTGAATACCTTTATGAAAAAGGGGTCAATCTCCTCCCTCCTAGCGATGGAGAGAGATATTATTGGAAGTACTATTTCTATAACTACTTCTATGTCCGAGGCACAGGGTATATGCCTGGAAACGATTACAAAAACCCTAAACCCATCACTCCTCATCAAACCAAAATACTTGAATCGGCTAAAGACATCATTAAAGCTTTAGCAACCAAGCCAATTAGTGACCCAAAAATCAACCGTGAAAAATATAAGGCTTATATTGCTACGGCAGAGTACTACACGACTTATCAGTTTGTACCATACTTTGAACATGTGGTTGCGGGGCTTGGCGATGCACGAAAGGCTGCCTATAAAGATGAGGCTTTTATGGATAATATCGCCCTATTTTTAGAGTGGACTTTACGCTTTCAAGAAGAATACCATCAAGACCCATCTCTCAAAAAAGAGATAGAGCAAGAGACCCCTGTGCTGGGGGTGAGTTACTATATTGTGATTCGAAGACTTTCCGAAGATATTCTATTTAAACATCTTATGGACAACACTTTTTCATGTGACGATAACAGCATCGAGATTTACCTTGATGCTGCTCTTGGGCTAGTCGCCAAAGAGAGCCCTTTGTGGTATATGAGTGCATCTCAACAAGCATTTGTTAAAGATTTTAATTATGACCACATGTATCACAAAACTATCCTCTATGCCCTAAATCAACAGTGTAAACGATTTATAGAGTATGGATACCCTTCTAAGGAGTGGATTAAAAATGAGTTGCCAAGAGTTCAAGAACAATGGCTAAACATGAAGCAAGAGAAGAAAGAGTCTTTTGCAGATATTTTTAAAAATTTCAAACACAAGGAGTAAGCAATGGCACAAGATTTTATACAAGAAGAGGCACAAAAACATAGTAGCATTACGACTGAAATCAAAAATGCTTTGACCCCAACAGTTCAAGATACCAATACCCTGGGTAACCTGCTTGGAGCTACTGGAGGCATGGTTGCAAGTTTGGGAAAACTTGTACCAGGCTCTAAACTTTTGCTTGCACTTACAACGGCAAATGGTACGATGGTAAACTATGGTGTGCAAATTGCCAAAGACGGTGAAAACAGTTATAAGGCGGTGGTAACAAGCAGTAGCGGGGCTATTGTTTCAACGGTTGTGTCAAATACATTGGGAACTCTAGCGGGTAGGGCATTGGGAACCGTAGGAGTTGCAGCAGTAG
>JACUTV010000007.1 GCA_014859645.1 Campylobacterales bacterium | reverse complement strand
CAAGTTGGCATACTCATAAAAATGATGTTGTTCGTTAAGGCGAATAGGTGAAACTTCTCTAAAATAGTACGATAGCTCACCACGTGGTGGAGATTTGACTATTTGTAGTTTATCTTCTTCAAAAAGTGAAGATATCTTTTGCTCATGAATAAATGGTAAAAGCTCAACTAGCTTCACATCATCAATCTTTGCAGGATGGTCGTTTTTACCAAGATAAGGGATAAAAACTGACTTGCCGCCCAAGAAGTACTCACTGATTTTCTGAAAGACTTCGCTTTCATCATCAAGTATCAATATCTGCCAAGAAGGATTTTCAAGCCACTGCTCACGAACAATAAGATTACCACCTTGCTCAAGGCTGGCATAACCAACACTATTGTTAAACGTTTGAATCTTCTTGCTGAAATAGCCATTTGGCGCAAGCGGCGTTATAGCCACTTTGAGCTCTTTTAGTTTTTCATAAAACTCGGGATAGCCCTCGTCATAGCCCAACTGGCCTTTTTTTAAAGTGCGATTCTTTTCAAAAAGTTGCGTATAGCCACCAAGCCCAATGACAGAACCCAAAAGCCCAAGAAGTGCTGGCTTATGAATGTTATTGTAAGTAAAATACGCATAAGCATTCACATCAGGCTTCCTAAAACAAGCGGTTTTACCGCTTAGTTCAAACCTAAGCGCACGCATGATTTACAATTTCTCTTGGGTAAAAATATTAAATTTATCCAAAGATGTTTTCAAGCTAAGTTTGAAAGGATTAAAATAAACTTCAACACTTGCAAACTTGCCTTCGATAAGTTTTTCAAGCTCGCCAAGGTCAATCTCTCTTTTTTGACTATCAAACTTCACATAGTCACTCAAGTCTGGCAAGTAACATTTATCGTCTTTACATGTAAGAAACAAAGCGAACTCATTTTCGCATCCAAATTTTGAGTTAGTGCTGTAGGCGGTAGCACTGACCAATGCAACTTTTTTAAACTCTGCATAATCTGCTTCAGTATAGCCTTGAAACTCTGCACCTAAAAGGGTTTTGTATTCGTCATAATTTTTAGGGTTAATAGAGAAACCATAAAAATAATGTGCTTCATCAACGGTGATTTTTGTACCAAGTGTTGATTGTTTTGCTTCTTTGCCTTTTTCTTCTGCTTTAGAGTCTGTAAAAGGGGATAATATGTCCTGAATTTCAATATTGGTATCGTCAAATTTGTTAAATCCTTGCCCAAATTGCACAGCACCAGTGATAGAAATATTTTGCCCTTCTACTGCAAATGTTGCACCAAAATTCTTAACGTCTACTGCCTTAAAAAGGTTGTTCATCACCTCTTTAGTTTCAGTTTTTTTATCAATATCACTAAAAAGAAGCTTATATCTTTCTCCTAATTGATTTGGAACAATTGAACCCTTTTCCTCTTTCCAACTCTTAATAAAAAGTACTTTTTTACCCTCATTCTCCCACATTTTTTTCATAGGATACTTAAGTGCTTTATCGCTTCCAAAAATATCACCATTACTGGTTGATTTTGGTCTTCCTGTAAAATCCGCATTCCAATTTGCCATTTTTGCTTTGATTCCGATTACTCCGTAAACTCTTGTCATCTTAATTCTCCTCTTTTTTCATGTAAAATAAATTTTGAGATAAAACTCCAACTAAAAAACTATCCCCATTAAATATTTCATCTTTTTCATAAGCCGTTATGAGCGCAAGCGCATTGTTAAACTTTGTTTGATTGAGTCCAATTTCATGTTTGTATTTAAAAAATGTAAATTTGATTTCATCTTTTAATTTTTTAACTGACTTTGCTCTCAAAAAAGGTTCTAGCATATCAGCATCTTTTTTACCTGATTTACTTTTTGTGAGTAAATATTTTGCCACTTGCCCACAAAGATAGAAAAACTCTTCACTACTCAAATCACTATAATCTGACGTTTCAAGTTTGGCAATTACCTTTTTTTGTATTCCCGAAATATCCATGACAACTTCTCCTTTATGTTGTAGTAATGAAAATTTTAAATTTAAACTCTCTTTTGCCCTATATTCTCTATTTTGCCTTAAATGTTCAATGACAAAATCAGTTCCATATTTTTTAATGACTTGATAAAACTCTTTTTCATCGTATTTTTTAAAGTAATTTACCATGGCGTATTTTGTCTCAAATATAAGCTGTTGAAGCTTCTTGGAAACAAAATCAGAAACCTTTAAATCATCTCGAAAATAGTTGCTTTTTAGTTGCCTACTATAAAAAACTTCATCAACCATAGTTTCAAGCTGCCAAAGTTCTGTTAATCTTGCATCTTCTTTATCCTTAATATGAAGATGATTTTTCACCACTATTTCATCGTCCAACTCTTCTATCTTGACAGGCAAATAGTCAAAATCGTTAATGATTGCCTTCCCATTATCTGAGAATTTGTTGACAAGCATTTTTTCTAACAAATCGGTCTTATATGGTTGCAAGGCAAGCCAATCAAAAAACAATTTGACTTCCAAGGCCATTTCAGGCGAAATCATAAAAGGAGTTGATAGCTTGCGTGTTTTTTGTTCTAAAAATGGTTTTTTGCTATTGAGACCCATATTGTAGTTAGATAGCCCAAAAACTTTTTTATCTATCTCTATAGAATATTTATTATCATTGTAAATTTTTAGGGCGAAGTAGACAGCACTCTCGCTCTTGTATATTTCTTCACTTTTTTCAAAGTAGATTCTTATGTACTCTTTTGGATTATAACTTTTTGCAAACTCCTTAATTTGAGGCAAAAAGCACTCAAGTCGCTTCATTTTTTTTACGATGTCTTTTTTTCGACTTAAAGGTTGTATGTAATAACAAAAACTTTCAAGAATTTTTTTCTCATTTTTTGAATCAAACTCTTTAAAGCTTAAAACTTTTTTGAAAAGCTTTGCTCTAAGATGAGAAAATTCAACTTCTAAAAAGCTTTCTATTTTCATAAAAAGCGTTAAATAATTGTTATTGTGAATAGTCTTCTTGGGAGCATCATAGGATTTTGAGGTATCGATGACATTACTGTAATAATCTCTCACTTTGAGCCATTCATAGATTTTTGGCTGGCTTATTCTCGATGTATCTTTAAAATCATGCTCGGTAATAGATTTGCCTTCCACTTTTACCTTGCGGCTTGATTTTATAAAATACTCAATACTTTCATCATTATTTATTTTGATATATAGCCCATCTTTAAGTTGATAACTATCCAAAATAAGCTTATCGCCTTTTGCTTCGTACTCTTTTCTGAAAACATCCACAATGTCATAAATCATCGCATCCCTCCCGCAAGCATAAACCCGCCCCCATAACTATTCTTCTCTCCCAGCCCGCACATCAACGCCACGAAGGCTAGCTTTTGGCTTCCTTCGTCTTCGTTGGGCACGATGCGGAATTTATTGCCGAAAAAGCGGATGGGTTTGCCTGTTTTGGTGATGGCGATATTTTGGGGGACGTTGTTTTTGAGTTCGATGAGTTGGATGAAATTGTCCTTTACATGTAAAGGTTCGCCGTAGAAGCTTTGGTATTTTTTCTCTAGGTTGTCGTGGAGTTGGCGTTGGAGTTGGACGATGTCGCCGCTTTCGTTGAGTGTCCAGTATTTGCCATTGCCCACCGAGACGATGACAGGCGTGGCACTGTAGAGTTCGCTGATGAAAAAGGGTGTGAGCCTCTTTTTGTGGGTTTCAACGGCTAAAAAATACTCATTGCCCGTGTTTTGCCTCAAAGCGACACTTAACTTGTCGATGAACCCCTCGTCCAAAGAGCGCACTGTGAAGGTATAGAGGTTTCCTTGGGTGTAGACTTTTGCGGGTTCGATGGGCAGTAGGCCGCCAAAAACATAGTGTTTGTAGCCCTCTTGTGCATGTTTTTCCCCAAGTTCTCCTTGGTGCATGCTAAAACTCACATACTTTGAAAGCGCTTCAAAACTCTGGGCAAACGCCACCTCTTTCTTCAAATATGCCTTGCATTTCAGTTCAAATCCTTGCATTTTCACACTCCTGTTGGTTTGTCATAATGATAACACAACTCAAATGGAATTCATACTTTTAAGGCTAGTTTATTTCACTCCTCACACATTACTCTTCACACAATTGCGCCCTGCCTCTTTGGCGGCGTAGAGCAAGTCGTCTGCTTCCTTGTAAAGTGCGTCGAGGCTTGCAATCTCGCTGGCTTCTTTGACCACAAGCCCAAAAGAAGCGGTCACGTAAGGGCTTGCGCTGTTGTGGTCATGCGTGATGCCAAGCGCTTCGATGGCCGCTCTTACGCCTTCTAAAAATGCTTTGGATTCGTGCGCGTCCAAGCCTCGGTAGAAGATGCCAAACTCCTCGCCGCCCAAGCGAAACAACACATCGTCCGCGCGGTTTAGGCACTTTTGCACCCCCTGAGCGATCTCCCGCAACGCCCTGTCACCTGCTTGATGCCCGTACGTATCGTTGTAGGGTTTAAAAAAGTCCACGTCAAACACCGCAAAAGAGACCATCGCTTCGTCGCGTTTTGCGCTGTTGAGCATCCTTGGAACGCTTTCGTTAAAGTGGCGTCGGTTAAACACGCCCGTTAGTTCGTCTTTTACGGACATCTCTTCAAGCAGTTTTTCACTGGTGATGCTTTGGCGAATGGCGGTGTAGCCTATCTTCTTGCCCTTATGATCAAAAACGGAAGAAATCGCCGCGCGCACCCAGTAATACGTGCCTTTTTTGGCACGGTTACGTATCTCCCCTGACCAATACCCCTCTTCAATCAACGCCTTCCACATCTGCTCGTAAAATGCCCTTGGCGCGGTTGGGTCTTTGATGATGTTGTGTTTTTTCCCGATCAACTCTTCTTTGCTGTAGCCCGAAATCTCGCAAAACTTGGTCGAAACCTCCGTAATCACGCCGTCTAAATCCGTACTGGAAATGATGATGTGTTTATCCACCAAATCGATGTAACGCGTCAGCTTTTGCTCGATGATTTCCCGTCTGTCGATCTCGCCGTTGAGCTTTTGGTTGGATTTGGCAACAAAGAAAACGATGACCCCAAAAATACTCGAAAGCCCCGCCATCCACCACAGCACCAAGGTATAATCACTCCGTTGCTCATAGTTCACCGACACCCAATGGTTCAATATCTCCTGATGTGCCTGTGGCGATGTCATGACGATGGCTTTGTCAAAGATGTCCTTTAGCATGGGCTCATCGCTGCGCACCCCAACGCTTAAAGACAAAAATTCATCCAGTTTTGTAGCAATCTTTAGCTGCCCAAAATACCGCTGCTGAATCTGATACCCCGCCACGGGGAGCGTGTTAACAAACCCAAACAACTCTCCCCGCCGTACAAGCTCAAAGCCTGTTTCGAGATTGTCCACTTCGACAAATTCGACTTTGGGGTAATTGCTTTTCAAGATTTCATTAATCGCATGCCCCGCAATAATCCCAACTTTTTTATCGGAAAGCTGATGCAACGCCTCCACAAAAAGCTGATTAATGCTTGTGACAAGCACCATCGGCACGGTTAAATACGGCTGGGTAAAACTCAAAAAACTACGGCGCGCGGGCGTGTCTGCCGCAAAGGGGATGATGTCGCACTTTCGCTCTTTTACAAAAGCCAAAGTCTCGTTCCAGTTAGCAGTTTCTACCAGTTGCGTGGGTGTGTCCATGTAGGTTTCAAACAGCGCCATATAATCCGCGCTCATCCCCACATGTTTTCCTTGTTCGTTTTTCTCAAAGGGCATCCAGTCGGGCTGAATACACAAACGAATCACCTTTTTCTTTGTCAAATAGCCCCGCTCTTCAGGGGTAAACATCAGTACTTTTGGCTGTTCTTCTTCGTTAAAATTAGCAAACACATACGCATCCACAGGCACGTTATTGTCGATGAGTCCGTGCTGTGCGTAGGTTTGAAGGGTGTATTCCAACCTTCCTTTATCAAGCGTTCCAAGAGGCGTAATCTTGTGCCCAATCACCTGCTCAATAGCTTCTGCTTCAAAGCGCAGGTGTTCGATAGACTTGTGCGGGGCGTATTTTTCGTGGACAAGACGGATGATTTCTTCTTTATTTTCTAGGGCATACTCCCACCCCTTAAGCGATGCGCGCCTAAAACGCTCCACGCGCTCTGGATGTTCCCTTGCTTCCGTTTCGTTGGTGAAAAGCATGTCGCCGTACATGGCAAAGCCGTAATTAGAAGGGTTTAAAATGTTTAGCTCCAGTCCCTCTTCCAAAAAATAAAACGGTTCATTAGTAGCATAGGCACTCAAAGCATCCACAGCGCCTTCTTTCAAAAGCGTCACACTGTCTTGTGATTTTTCGCGAATCAGTTGCGGCTTGACATCCAGATGGTTTAACATAGCCAAAACACCAAACCCGTCCGTATCCCTAGGGTAAAAAATGAGTTTTTTGTTTTCAAGCTTGTAAGGCGAGTCGATACCGCTGCTTTTGAGTGTCAACACGACACTAGGAGAGTGCTGAAAAACAGGAGAGACAATGACGACAGGCTCGCCCTTTGCGCGGTAAAGTAGCAAGATAGAATCCGACACGCCGTATTGTGCTTCGCCCGCAAGCACTTGGTCAATGTTGTTCACAAAGGGGTTGCGCGCTCGAATCGTTACATGTAAGCCTTCTTCTTCATAAAATCCTTTTTCAAGCGCAGCATAATACCCCGCAAATTGAAACTGGTGGAACCACTTAAGCTGAAGTGAAACAGCCTCTTGTGCGCACATTCCTGAAAGTATAATGAAAAAAACACTAATAATGCGTATCATAGTTGTCCATTAAATCGTTTGGGCTATTGTATACTTTTTAAAATGAAAATTGCGATAAAATCACGCAAATCCCAAGCGCACTTTTAGTACAATCCCCTATTATGTTTTGGAGCCTCACCCCATGAACCACCTCGCCAAAGTTAGCGTGTTTTACACAGCCTTGTTTTTAGCACTAGGTGCTTTTTGGTTTTGGATGGCGTTGCCCCAAACTTCCCTCATCACACTGCCACCGCAAACCAAGCTTCAGTGCCTCTCCTACGCACCCTTTGGCAAGGACGAATCCCCCTTTGACCTTGACACAGGACTCACGCTTTCCGACGAACGCATGGACAAGGACTTGGAGCTTTTAGCCCGCTACACGGGGTGTATCCGCACCTATTCGAGTCTTGGACTAGAAAACATCCCTGCCCTTGCACGCAAACATGGACTCACCATGTGGCTTGGTGTGTGGGTGAGCAGCGACCCTCTCTCCACTCAAAAAGAGATAGATAAGGCCATTGCTTTGGCCAAAGCAAACGCGGATGTTGTCGAAACCGTGGTCGTAGGAAATGAGGTGCTTTTACGACGGGAAATGAGCGCAAGTCAATTAATCACGCGCATCAAAGAAGTCAAAAAAGCATTGCCAAACACGCCCGTCACCTACGCCGACGTGTGGGAGTTTTGGAACCAGCACCCCAGTGTCATCCCCGCAGTAGACAGGGTCACCATCCACATCTTGCCCTACTGGGAAGACGAACCTATCGCGGTGGACAAAGCACTCTTACATGTAAAGGATGTTTACGAAGAGATGGCGCGCAACATCCCCGACAAACAGATTGTCATCGGCGAGACAGGGTGGCCAAGCCAAGGCCGTATGCGTGAAGGCGCGTCGCCTAGCCCCACCGCCCAAGCTGCTTTTGTGCGTGGGTTTGTACACATGGCCGAAGAAGAAGGGTGGAAATACAACATCATCGAAGCCTTCGACCAGCCGTGGAAGCGTGCCAACGAAGGCACCGTGGGCGGCTACTGGGGACTTTTTGATGCCGACCGTTTAGACAAACACACCTTGCACGGGCAAGTGTCCAACTTTCCAAACGCCCTGTGGCTTTTTCTAGGAAGCGTTGGATTTGCTTTGGCAGGAAGCGTGTTATTGTTTGACAAAAAAGCTTGCCCAGCCCAACACTGGCCTTATCTTTTTGCAGTTCTTTTTGGTGGCGCGCTCACCCTAGCATGGCAAACGTACGCGTACACGCTTACATGTAGAAGCCCTGTCGAATACGGTTGGGCGTTGCTTTCTTTAGGCGTTGCCTTTGTGTTGTGGGTAAAACTGATGCGTTTTATGGTGACAGGCGCAACGGGCAAACGCGGCTCCTTGGGCGATGCGCTTGGTGTTTTGATGCGCCAAACGCCTTGGAATGCGGACACAAAAGAGGATATGGTACATTTGTTTGCCGCAAGTATAGTGTTCATGAGCGCCATCGGCTTAGCCTTTGATGGGCGATACCGCAACTTTGAACTAGGCGCGCTAGGTGTCATCGCCTTTGTCTACTTGGCGTTTTTTGTCTCAAAAAAACAAGAAAATGAAAACAGCCTCTTAGAAAAAGCCAGTGCCTTGATGCTCTTTTTCTTAGGTGTAAACGTGCTTTTTACAGAAACCCTTAGCAACACCAACGCCCTTCTTTGGGTGGCGTTTGTGCTGCTGTTTGGCCTTACGTTGTGGCGCTCAAAAGAGCCTTTGGAAGGACTCATCAAACCCGCGACCATTTTGCTCGTAAGCGGCTTTGCCTTTTGGCTTCTCAAAGAAAACATTTACGTGAAAGAATCCCTTGTTGAAACTTGCGCCCTTGCGCCCCAAACCCTCGTCTGCGTCATTCGCCTCTGGCTTGGCAAGATAGTGCACTTCAATATCGCAGGGTGGCTAGGGCTTTTTTTAGCTCTTTGCGCACTGGCACTAAACAGCTTCGTGCTCGCCATGATCGCCATGGCACTAGCCCTTTTTTGCCTTTTGCTGTTCAACGGAACTTTCGGCGCCCTCATCTTCGTACTAGGCTGGTGGGTTGTGGGGTATCGCATCAGCAAGAGGCAAAATATGCACGAGGAAAAAAGGTAGTTTTTTGTTTTGGAAGATTTCAGTGACTGTGTTTTAGCAAGTGTGGGAAAAGGTGCGGAAAGATATTTTAGTATGGTGGTTTACTTTTGAGATAAAAGTGGTTTAAACGTCGATTTGAAGGGGTTTAAAAGAGTGGTGGCGAGGGGGGGACTCGAACCCCCGACCTCCGGCTTATGAGACCAGCGCTCTAACCAGCTGAGCTACCTAGCCACCTAAAAAGAGGATGGCATTATATACCGCCACCCCTTATGTTTTGATTAAAAAAGCTTTAATAAATCCCGAACAAGTCCTTTTGCTTCGTCTGGAACATGTTTTTCGATTTCTTTGTCCAATTTTTTCTGAATATACTGAGATGCTTTGATGCTCACGCGTGGATTTTGCATCTTTCCTTCGATGATGCCACTGAGGTCTTTCTTTTCTACCAAGATGTCAAATGGTACGCGCAGTTGCTCGTTTTCTCGCCCAAGGGTTCCTTGTGAGACACTCAGTTGACTCCGCTTGGCTTTCATCAGCAAGTCAAAAATGACGCTGTTGGGCAAAATCTTCCCTTTTAACGTCGTATTTTCATACAATTCTTGCGTAAGGTTAAATCCTGTGACCGTTTGCACCATACGCGTCAACTCACTCTCTATCAAACGCCCTTGTGGAAACGTAGCTTGAAATACCCCCGCGTCTTTGGGGACGTTGTACGTAAGTGTTGCATTACCCACCGACTCGAACACATAAGGTACATCCAATAAAGCACTCAAACGCTCAAACACAACGTCCACTAACTGCGCGTCTAACTGTTCGTTTTCAAACACAAAACTACTTTTGCCTCCCAGCACTTCTGTCACGCCCGTAGCCCGCGCACCCTGCTCGTTAACTCCCGCTTCTCCGTTCATCTCAAAAGAACCATGCAGGGCTTGTTTGATGAGAGGTTTTAGCGCAAGCAGTTCCTCTACATGTAACTGATACTGCGTGTTTAATGTTCCCGTTTTTAGGTCAGCTTTTCCTTGTGTCGTCTGCAACGTTCCCACGGAACTCATCACCTCGCTCACAAAATCCACACTTTCTCCCGCTAACTTAGCATCCATCTTGGCTTCATAGGTCATCTTAGCAGGAAGTTCCACCCCAAAAAGCTCACGAATCTCGGCGCTGTTTGGAACACCATTAGCCACTCTAAAGGCCACGGTTCCCTTTCGGCTCGCCTGACTTGCGTCTGTAAATTTTGCCTTTACATGTAAGGCTCCTTGACTGTAACGCGGCTTGGCTAGACGGGTTAAGACTTCCTCTAGTGACCCATTTTCCATGCTCACATCCAAGACATCATCCTCATAAAACGCCGTGGTTAATCCACCCAAAGAGGCCGTTGAAACCTCTGCGCGCACGGCCTCTTTTTCTCCTTCAAGCGATGCTTTTAGCGTTAAGTCGCCCGCCAAAGGCATCCCCGCAAGAGGCTCAAGCAACGCCAAGTTTGGTACGATAACATCCACCAATGCACTCCACACCTGCGTTTGTGTGTTGGCCAATATCTTAGGAAAACGCACCTCCGCAAGGGAGCTTACAAGCGCGCCTTTGGCCTCAAGTTCTTCGCCCCGAAGTATGGCGTGAAGCTCACCCGCGTACATCACCTTTGGCGGTAACACCACACCATACTGCTCTTGCACTTTTACCGCGTTCACTACGCCATTTGAAAGCGTTACTTTCCCCACCAATGTTCCAGACTCAGCCGTGTGCGCTTCCACGCTCACTTTACCCTCAGCAAGACGCGATTGCCCCAAAAGCTCTAGTATCTGCCCCACGTCCAAGTCTTTGGCTTCCACTTGCGCCGCACTGAGCAACTTCTCTTTAAAGGTTACTTCATAGGCAATATCCGATCCAAACGCCTTGCCCATTCCTTGGGCGACAAAGTCATGCACAAAGCCTTTGGCTTCGCCCACTACTGTGAGTTTTTCTTGAATCACCATCACGGGAGTCTCGAGCCCTTGGGCTTGCACATCGTAGTTTATTGCGAACCGTTGGTCAAAAAGATTAAACGTTCCTTGCACTTCCAAGGTTGCACTCTCGTCTACTTTTAGCACCGCCTTAAGGGAAGAAAAACGCAATGAAAACTCCCGAATATCTACTTTTTTTCCAAGGGCTTGGGTTGCTTTTTTTTCAAGGTGCGGACGCACAAAATCGTTACCCGTTTGGGTAAATAACACCCCATAGGCTACGCCCAATACCACCAACATGACGCCTATTATAATGGCCATTACACGCATAACTGCTCCTTTAACTTAACAAGTAAACTCAGAATATATGAGTCACATAGACTAAAGTATTGTGATATTTTTGCAAAAAACTGTTGACTTAAGACTAAAAATGTCGTATAATTTCATCACTCAAATTTTATGAGTGCTAAAAATTCAACATCACTACCATAAGGAAGGACAAACATGAACTTTCAACCCCTAGGTCATCGCGTTTTGGTTGAGCGTATCGAAGAACCAACCACCACCGCATCGGGCATCATTATACCCGACAACGCAAAAGAGAAGCCTTTGAGCGGCGTTGTACGTGCCATTAGTAAGAAAGTGGAAGACAAAGGTCTTGTGTCTGTAGAAGACAAAGTGGTTTTCGGAAAATACGCTGGCACCGAAATCTCCATCGGCGGCAAAGAATACCTTGTTCTTGAAACAAAAGACGTTCTTGGCGTCATCAAATAACCCCCTACTTACAATCAACTAAGGAGAATACCAATGGCAAAAGAAATTCACTATTCAGACACTGCGCGTAACGAACTTTACGAAGGCGTTAAAAAACTTAACGACGCCGTTAAGGTTACCATGGGACCACGCGGTCGCAACGTGCTTATCCAAAAAAGCTTCGGCGCACCTAGCATCACCAAAGACGGCGTTTCCGTGGCGAAAGAAATCGAACTAAAAAATGCTATCGAAAACATGGGCGCGCAACTGGTTAAAGAAGTAGCAAGCAAAACTGCTGATGAAGCGGGCGATGGCACCACCACAGCAACTGTTCTAGCCCACGCTATCTTCAAAGAAGGCCTTCGCAACATCACCGCAGGCGCAAACCCTATCGAAGTAAAACGCGGCATGGACAAAGCAGCAGAAGCCATCATCGCCGAACTTAAAAAAATTGCACGCGAAGTCAAAGACAAAAAAGAAATCGCACAAGTAGCGACTATCTCTGCTAACTCTGATAGCAAAATCGGTGCGCTTATCGCGGATGCGATGGAAAAAGTAGGCAAAGACGGCGTTATCACCGTAGAAGAAGCCAAAGGCATCCAAGACGAGCTTGACGTGGTTGAGGGAATGCAGTTTGACCGCGGTTACCTTTCCCCTTACTTTGTTACCAATCCTGAAAAAATGCAAGCAGTCCTTGACCACCCTTACATCTTGTTGTTCGACAAAAAAGTCTCTAACCTTAAAGACTTGCTTCCTGTCCTTGAACAAGTACAAAAAACAGGCAAACCTCTCCTTATCATCGCGGAAGACATCGAAGGCGAAGCCCTTGCAACCCTCGTAGTAAACAAACTTCGTGGTGTTCTTAACATCAGTGCAGTCAAGGCACCTGGTTTTGGCGATCGCCGTAAAGCGATGCTTGAAGACCTTGCCATCCTTACCGGAGGACAAGTCATTAGCGAAGAACTCGGCCGAACCCTTGAGAGTGCAACCTTGGCTGACCTTGGACAAGCTTCAAGCGTTGTCATCGACAAAGACAACACGACTATCGTAGATGGTGCGGGTGCAAAAGAAGCTATCACCGCACGCGTAAGTCAAATCAAAGCGCAAATGGCAGACACCACTAGCGACTATGATAAAGAAAAAATGCAAGAGCGTCTTGCAAAACTCAGTGGCGGCATTGCCGTTATCAAAGTAGGCGCTTCTACTGAGATCGAAATGAAAGAGAAAAAAGACCGTGTAGATGACGCGCTTTCTGCAACCAAAGCGGCTGTTGAAGAGGGTATTGTTATCGGCGGCGGCGCAGCACTGCTTCGCGCTAAAGCAAAACTTAGCCTTGATGACCTTTGTGGCGATGAAGCCATCGGCGCAGAAATCGTAGGCCGTGCCCTTAGCGCACCCCTTCGTCAGATTGCTACGAATGCAGGATTTGATGCGGGCGTAGTTGTGAACGCGGTTGTTAGCAACACCAACGAAAACTTTGGCTTCAACGCCGCCAATGGCGAATTTGTGGACATGTTTGAAGCGGGTATCATCGACCCTGTAAAAGTGGCACGCGTTGCCCTTCAAAACGCTGTTTCAGTAGCTAGCTTACTGCTTACTACCGAAGCTACAATTAGCGAAATCAAAGAAGATAAATCTGCTCCTGCAATGCCTGACATGGGCGGCATGGGTGGAATGGGTGGCATGATGTAATGCCCTTTGAGGCTCCGTCATGGAGCCTCACCCCTCTTTACATGTAACCCCTCCTCTTCTCTTTCTGACTACTTTTTTAAGGACCCGCCATGCTACCTTCTTTAGACATATTTCAATGGATTGGATTTTTTGGGATGGCGTGTGTGGTGTATGCGTATTTTCTCATTCAAGCCGAAAAAGTTCGCAAAGACAATGCTCTTTACCAGTGGCTCAACCTCATCGGTGCCATCTTGCTCATCATTTCACTTTTTGTACATTTTAATTTGGGGTCATTTTTGATTGAAGTGTTTTGGATTGGAATCACTCTCTACGGAATGGCTAAAAACAGAAAGAAAAAACGGGCAAACCCCTAAAGGCTTGCCCAAAAAAAGCTAGTCTATCTCGATACCGTACTCATCAATCATGATGTCCACGGCTACATTGTGACGCTTAGCAAGGATTTTGGTGAATTCATTGTTTTTGATAAACTCGATAAATTCAGCGATTTTGTCTTCAAGCTCTTTTACCTGGTCTGCAGTCATGTTGTCAGGCTCGTACGTGATTTTCATGTCGACCACTTTATGATTTTTCATGGTACCCTCCAAATTTTTTGTCATTATACTTTTTCCATCTAATATTGACGTGACACTAAGCCATGGCTTTATATAAAGACGCGATTTCTTCCACAACGCTTGGGTCTTCAAGGGTTGACGTATCTTGGGTAATCGCCTCGCCTTTGGCGATGGAACGTAAAATACGGCGCATAATCTTACCACTTCGCGTTTTAGGAAGTCCCGAGACCACCAAAATATCATCAATCTTCGCAATCGGCCCAATTTCCTTAATGATAATCGTATTGAGCGATTTTAGAAGGGCTATTTTGTCTTCCTCTTTTTTAACAACCACATAAGCAAACACACCTTCGCCTTTAATAGGATCAGGTCTTCCCACCACAGCCATTTCTGCCACATTGGGATGATCACCAATGGCCGCTTCAATCTCCGCCGTGCCCATACGGTGACCCGAAACGTTGATAACATCGTCCGTTCGACCCGTGATGATGATGTACCCATCTTCATCGTACATGGCTCCATCGCCCGTAAAGTAAACAGGTTTTCCATCCTTTTTGCAATCTCCAAAATAGGATTTTTCAAAGCGTGCAGGGTCTCCCCAAATATTGCGAATCATCGACGGCCACGGCTTTGTGATACACAAAAAGCCTTTTTCGCCCACTGGTGTCGGATTGCCCTCTTCGTCCATGATTTCTGCCATGATGCCAGGAAGCGGGAAAGTTGCGGATCCAGGTTTAATAGGCGTGGCTCCAGGAAGTGGGGTAATCATATGACCGCCCGTCTCCGTTTGCCACCACGTATCGACGATAGGACAACGCCCACCACCGATTTCGTTGTAATACCACATCCACGCATCAGGGTTAATGGGCTCGCCCACCGTTCCTAACACTTTAAGACTGCTAAGGTCGTACTTGGCTGGCTCATCAGGCCCAAGTTTATGGAGCAAACGAATCGCCGTAGGCGCGGTGTAAAACTGGTTAATGCGAAGCTCTTCAATCATATTCCACCAACGTCCAATATTGGGATGCTGTGGCACGCCCTCGTACATCACCGTCGTTGCACCCATGGCCAAAGGCCCGTATACAAGGTACGTGTGGCCCGTAATCCACCCAATATCTGCGGTGCACCAAAAGGTGTCATTTTCTTTCACATCAAACACGTGTTCCATGGTATATTGCGCCCACAAAATGTAGCCCGCACTGCCGTGTTGTACCCCTTTGGGTTTACCCGTACTTCCTGAGGTATAAAGCAAAAAGAGAGGGTCTTCGGCGTCCATCACTTCAGGTTCACAGTGTTGGGACTCAAGATTAATAAGGTCATTGTAAACGAAATCACGCCCCTCAACCATGTCGATGTGTTCAAAGTTACGCTTGACCACCAACACTTGCTTACACACTTCATCTGCGCCTTCTTCGAGGGCTTTATCTACCATGGGTTTAAGCAAATACGGCGTACCACGTCGGTAAGCACCATCGGCCGTGATGACAAGCTTGGCTTCCGCGTCAATGATGCGGTCTTTGAGTGCTTCAGCAGAAAAGCCTCCAAATACCACGGAGTGAATGGCACCAATCTTTGCGCATGCCAACATGGCAAAGGCCGCTTCAGGAATCATGGGCATATACAGCACCACACGGTCGCCTTTTTTGATGCCAAATTTATTTTTAAGCAAGTTTGCCAAACGGTTTACACGGTAGTACAACAACAAATAAGGGATAATACGACGCGAACCGTCCTCGCCTTCCCAAATGATAGCGGCCTTGTTTTTTCGGGTTTTAAGATGACGTCCGATACATTGGTGGGTGACGTTGAGTTTACCTCCCACAAACCACTTATAAAAAGGCGGGTTGCTCTGGTCAAGCACTGTATGAAACGGTTCAAACCAATCTAATTTTTCCTGGGCTAGCTTGCCCCAATATCCCTCATAATCTTCATTCGCCTGTAAGCGTAGCTCTTTGTACTCACACATATTTTTAATGCGTGCCTCTTTCGCAAAGGCGCGATTGGGTTCAAATACTTGTGACATTTGCACTCCTTTGGTAAATTTGCCTAACGATGTCTCTTGAAGGCATCGCCTCTGTCTTTCCGTAAAAAAAGAGGCGATGCCTTGATTCTCTTTACATGTAAGCCTTTACATGTAAACCTAGTGGCTCAATGCCCCTTCTGCCCCAATGCCTGTTTGAGAGCGTACAAACTGGTCTTCAAAGGCCAGTTTTTCCTTTTGTGCTGACGCGCTGGTATCGAGTTTAGAAAACAACCAAATCCCAAAAAACGCCACGCTCACTGAAAAAAGTGCGGGGTATTGGTAAGGGAAAATCGCTTTTGACGCGTCCCCGTGGAAAATCTCACCCCAGACGATAGGGCCCAAAATCACCAACACAACCGCTGTAGCCAAGCCCAAACTTCCTCCAACAACCGCACCACGCGTGGTCAAGCCTTTCCAGTACATAGAAAGAAATAAAATAGGAAAATTCGCACTCGCCGCGATCGCAAAGGCAAGGCCGACCATAAACGCAATATTTTGATTTTCAAACGCGATGCCAAGGAGGATTGCCAACACGCCAATCCCCACAGTCGCGTATTTGGAGATGCGAATCTCGCGCATCTGGTTCACCTCGCCCTTGGCCCACACGCTCGCGTACAAGTCGTGGCTAATGGCCGAAGCGCCCGCTAACGTAAGCCCTGAAACCACCGCCAAAATCGTCGCAAAGGCCACCGCGGAGATGAAGCCCAAAAACAAGTCCCCGCCAACAGCGTGGCTTAAGTGAATGGCGGCCATGTTATTGCCCCCAAACAACTCCCCGCTCACGCCATCTGTGTACGCAGGGTTGCCCAACAAGAGCACAATCGCCCCAAATCCAATGATAAACGTAAGAATATAAAAATACCCAATAAACCCTGTCGCATAAAAAACCGACTTGCGCGCCTCTTTGGCGTCTTGTACCGTAAAAAAACGCATCAAAATATGAGGCAAGCCTGCGGTGCCAAACATGAGCGCAATCCCAAGGGAAATAGCCGAAATGGGGTCGCTTACCAAGCCGCCTGGGCGCATGATACTCACGTCGTTTTTGATTTCCACAGCATTTGCAAACAAGCTTTCGATGCTAAAATCTACATGCATCATCACCACAAAGGCCATGAAACTCGCACCCAAGAGCAACAACACCGCTTTGATAATCTGCACCCACGTGGTGGCAAGCATCCCGCCAAAAGTCACGTACATCACCATCAAAAATCCGACCAACACTACCGCAAGCTCATAAGGAATCCCAAACAGCACTTGGATGAGTTTCCCTGAGCCCACCATTTGCGCAATCAAATACAAAATCACTGTCGTAATCGACCCAAAAGCGGCAAGCGTGCGGATGGGCATTTGACGCAAACGGTACGAAGCGACGTCTGCAAAGGTGTATTTGCCAAGGTTGCGCAACTGTTCTGCTACCAAAAACAAAATCACAGGCCACCCCACCAAAAACCCGATAGAATAAATCAGCCCGTCATAGCCTTTTAAATAAACCAGTCCTGAAATACCCAAAAACGACGCGGCCGACATGTAATCTCCCGCAATCGCGAGGCCATTTTGAAAACCCGTGATACCCCCGCCTGCGGTGTAAAAATCTTTGGCGGTTTTGGTACGTTTTGCCGCCCAATAGGTGATGCCAAGGGTGCCAAGCACGAAGGCTAAAAACATCACGACCGCAGGAAAATTCGCCCCTTTTCCGTCCATGGCGTCTGCTCCAAATGCACAAAGCGCCCCAGTGCCCAAAAGCAACAGTGCCCTCATACTTCGCCTCTTGCTTCTTCTTTGATTTCGCGCGTGAGGGTGTCAAACTCGCCGTTGGCCCTTTGCACGTAAATGCCCGTAAGCACAAACGCCAACAAAATCAACCCAACCCCAACAGGAATGCCAAGGGTCATCACACCCTCGCCCAAGCGCATGCCAAACAGTTCAGGGAAAAAGGCGATGATTAGAATAAACGTGTAGTAAAATCCCAACATCACAGCAGCAAGACTCCATGCCAAACGAGAGCGTTTTTGAACAAGAAGTTGAAACTTTGGATTGGCCCTGACACGTGCGTAAATCTCTTGATTCACGAGCTCTCCTTAAATCATTCATAGGAAAAACTGTACCAAACTGACGTAGCAAAACCGTAGCATTTTTACAAGATGAGAATAATCTACACACTGTCTTCTCAAACTATGGGTATATGAGTAACAAGGATGCTAATTTTGCCGATAATAACGGTTCACCTTGTATCCAATACCTTTAATATTAACTATAAAGTCCTCTTTTAATAATTTTCTAAATCTGCTAATTTCAGCCCGAATAGTCGCGTTGTCTACAGGCTCATCATTCCACGCAAAACTGCGAAACCGCTCAAAATCCACAATGGCATCGATATTTTCGCACAAGAGTGTGAGAATTTGACGCTGTTTCTTGGTGAGGTTTACGGGGGTTTTATGAAAGTACAATTGTTCTTCTTCTTTCAAATACCGATACCCTTCGCTCAAAATCACATGGTTGGGGTTTTTGGCCTGCATTTCGCGCTTGATTTTATCAATGCGAAGTCCAAGCTCCTTTAGATGAAAGGGTTTTTTTAAATAATCCGCCGCCCCCAACGCAAAAGCTTGGGAGATTTTTTCGATGTCAATGAGCGCACTGATGAAAATCACAGGCGCCACAACCCCCAAACTTTTCATGCGATCGACCAACTCAAGGCCCGTCAAACGCGGAACGTTAATATCAAAAATCAACAAATCAAACCGCTCTTTTTCAAGGTGCGCCAAAGCCGCAGTCCCGTCATTGACCCCTACCACATGATGGCCCAAGTCACGCAAATACTCTTCGATCGTCCGACACAGCATGATTTCATCTTCGAGCAATAAAATTTTCATCCAATTCCTTTGGCAAAACGGTACTCAAACACCGTAACACCCTCGCAAGAGCGCACGCAAATCTCGACGCCATGGGCATCACAAATCTCTTTGACGATATTAAGCCCCAACCCAAACCCGCCTCTGGCTTTGTCCTCACGGTAATAGCGCTCAAAAAGCCGCTCAGGTTGGGAGATGGTATTGCCCTCGTTGGTGATGCGTAGCACCATGGTCGCGCCCTCATCTTCCAACTCCACCGCAATCTGCGTACCCACTCTGGCGTATTTAATGGCATTAGAGAGGTTATTGTCCACAATCCGCTGTAATTCCACCTCGTTAAACCTTACATGTAAGCCCTCATCTGCCTTACATGTAAAAAACACATCATTTCCTTCCGCAACATCTTGAAAATAGGCCAAACGTTCTTGCAAAAACGCCCCCATATTGAATAGTTTTTGCGGGTACTGGGCGTGGTGTTTTTTAACCACATACCCCAAATCTTCGTAAATGTTTTCCAACACCTTCGCCGCCGCCTCAATCTTGGTCAGATATGGCGTTTTGGGAAGCTTTAGGTTGTGCAGTTCGATGTTCATCATCATGATAGTCAATGGCGTATTAATCTCATGAATCGCGTTATTTACAAAACGGTCTTGCTGTTCTAAAAGCTCATGGGTGTAAGCGATGGAACGCTGCAAGGCACTGGTTTTTTCCTCGACGATTTCTTCAAGGTTTGTGTTTAGGGCGATTAAATCGCGGTTTTTTTCTTTGATTTTTGCAATCATCGTGTTAGCATGCATGGAAATCTCTTTAAACTCTACAAAGGTCACCGCGTGCTCGTCCACAAACCGATATGTTTTGGGCGCTTCTTTAAACGCCGCATCAATCACCCGAATGTCCTTGGTAATGCGTTGGGTCAAATAGCGGTATTTGAGCAACCCCGCCACATACAAAAAGAGGGTTAATGTCCCAATCTTTAGCACAAACGCCATAATCTTTTGGTGTGATTCTTCTTTTTTTGCCTCTACCACCTGTGCCAATCCGTCCAAATAGACCCCGCTTGCCACGCGCCAGCCCAAAGGCGCAACTTCCCGCACAAACAATAGCCCTTGCAATCCTTCCACACTAAACTCATGCATTCCTTCAGTTCTAAGCCCTAGCACGCGCTCCATAAAAATATCTTTGCCTTCTTTAGTAGAAAACACCGCATGGGAAGAAAAAAAATGCTCGGGATTGTACAGCACTTCTCCTGTATCGCTTACCACCAATGCAAAGGTATGGCGTCCCGCAACCACGCTTTCCATGAAGCCTTGCATGGCTTTTGGAAGCGCTTCAGGCTCAAACGCTTTTTGCAAAAAACCCAACACACGCACAAGTTTCAACGCCTCATCGATGCTGTGTTCTTTTTGGGTAGCAATGTAGCGTTCTTTGGTTTCTTGAATCTGTTTTTGCATCTCTTTGGTTTCATTAAAAATCACCACAAAAGCCGAAGTTGCCGCAAAGATGGCGGCAAAAATCATGACAATAAGGGTGGTTTGCTGGATGCTGGGTTCTTTCAAGTATTTTAACACCATTTGCCCTTGATGAAAGAAGTGGCTGATTGTAACACAACTTGGGCTAAAGAAGGTTGACAAAGCAAAGGGCGTGCGTTAAAATTCGACACTAACCTAGGGGGTTTATGCACGGATTTTTGAGGCCAAAAAACCCTCAGAGGTTTACCAAGGAAGGCAAACCAAAAATGAGTGCACAAGCCCCTTGGGTTAGTGTTATAATGACACACACAAGGAAACCAATGAACCGATTACCTGCCGAGTGGGAACCCCACGAAGCCCTACTTTTAGCCCTTCCTCACGAACATACTGATTGGGAGCCTTACCTTGAAGAGATTCTAGAAGCTTACGAGGGATTTTTACGGGCTATCACCCGCTTTGAGCCTGTTATAGTGCTTTGCAACGACACCAAAAAAGCCAAAAAACGCTTAGGCCATTTGCCCAATCTTCACCTCGTACAAGCCCGTTTTAACGACACGTGGATTCGAGATTTTGGGCCCATCGATGTGGAAGAGTCGGGCCTCATGCGCGCTTATGATTTTACCTTTAACGCGTGGGGGGACAAATTTGGAAGTTCCCTAGACAACGCCATCACCGAATTTTTGCACACCCAAAGAGTGCTAACGGGTACATGTAAGAAAATAGACCTTATTTTAGAAGGGGGAAGCATCGAGAGCAACGGTGAAGGCGTGCTACTCACCACGACCACCTGCCTTTTAAACCCTAACCGCAACTGGGCGCTCTCCAAAGAAACTTTGGGCGAAAAACTTTCTCAACTCTTTGGACTTGAAAAAATCCTTTGGCTAGACCACGGGCACCTTGAAGGGGACGACACCGACGCACACATCGACACCCTCGCCCGCTTCATCACGCCTGACACCATCGCATACGTTACATGTAAAGACCCAAATGATAGCCATTTTGGCCCGTTAAAAAAAATGGAAGAAGAACTCAAGCGCACCCATTTCTCCCTCCTTCCCCTGCCGCTTCCCAAACCCATCATTTATGATGACCACCGTTTGCCCGCTACCTACGCCAACTTCATCTTCGTCAACGGTGGACTCATTGTGCCCACCTACAACCAACCCAGCGATGCTATAGCGCTTAATACCTTGCAAAATGCCCTACCGCACCTTGAAGTAGTCGGCGTAGATGCGAGGGTTTTCATTCGTCAGCATGGTAGCCTTCACTGCGCATGTATGCAGCGTTTCGCACGATGACTTTAGCACGCAAAGCCACCCTTGTCAGTACCGCCACTGCAACACTTCTTGTGTTTATTAAGCTCGCGGTGGGGATTGTCAGCGGCTCTGTGGCCGTACTCGCTTCTGCCATTGACTCGGTGCTTGACCTCATCGTTTCGGCGTTTAATTACTTTGCTATTCACAAGTCCGAAGCCCCGCCTGATGAACTTTTCAACTACGGGCGCGGGAAAATCGAAGCCTTAGCAGCGGTGATTGAAGGAACCATCATCGCCATTTCAGGCATATTTATTTTTTACACAGCCATTGAAAAAGCCTATGAAGGCACCGCCATGACCCACGTAAACATTTCCATTGTGGTCATGCTTGCTTCTTTGGTTATTACCATTGCGTTGGTGCTTTTTTTGCGTTACGTAGCGCGCAAAACAGGGAGCCTTGTCATCAAATCCGACGCGCTTCATTACCAAACCGACGTTTTTAGCAACGGGGCAATTTTATTTTCCTTAGGCGTGGTCTATTTCACCGAATTTGAACTGATTGATTCCATTGTCGGTATTGGCATCGCCTTGTATATCATCCATTCTGCTTATGGACTAGTGAAAGAGGGTGTGTATATTTTACTGGATGCCGCGCTGGAAGAAGAGGTGGTGGAGCGCATTGTGGAAATCATCGAAGAAGAAAAAAGCGTGAGCAGTTTTCACAACCTCAAAACCCGCAAATCTGCCCACACCAATTACGTAGATGTCCACCTTGTGTTTAACACTAAAATATCACTCCTGCAAGCCCACGCCGCGACAGACAACATCGAAGCTAAAATCCGCGCCATCCAAGAGGACGAGGTGTGGGACATGAACATCCACCTCGACCCTTATGATGACTCCGAAGAGGAAGAGGCATTGCGCGACGCGGCACTAGCTCAACAATAACGCCACGCGATAGACCACAAAGGAAACCCCCCATGCCACTGCGGTCGTAAAGAGAATGAGGTATCCCAAATAACGGTAGCTTCCTGATTCTTTGGTAAACACGACCGTAGCCGCAAGGCACGGCAAGTAAAACATAACAAAGGTGATGAACGATAACGCCACGGGGAAGGGAATACTGGCTTGCAAAACGCCCATAAGGCCTTCGCTCTCCTCATCCACCTCTTCCCCAAGAGCGTACAATACCCCCATGGTGGAGATGATGACTTCCTTGGCTGCCAAGCCTGTTTCAAGGGCTACGGTGAGCTTCCAATCGAACCCAAGAGGTGCAAATAGAAACTCTGTGGATTGGCCAATGCGCCCAAGGTAGCTTTGGGACAACAAGGTAGATTGCAACTCATTGTCAAGGCTTACTTGCTCTTCTTCGCTTAAGGCTTGTTCTATTTTAAGTTCATACGCGCTCTCTAAGTCTTCATTTTTGGGGTAACTGCTCGCAAACCACACCAACACGGAAGCCGCCAAGATGAACGTTCCCGCTTTTTTAAGGTACATGAGCGACTTGCCCATTACGGTGTGCCACACAAGCTTTGCTGAAGGCAAGCGGTACTTTGGCATTTCCATGACAAAAGGCTCATCTTTGCCTTTAAATACAAAGGCTTTAAGCACTTTTGCCGCCACAAGGCCCAAAAGTGCCCCTGCAATGTAAATCACAAACAGTGCATCGCCCGCTTTTTCAGGGCCAAAAAATGCCCCCGCAAACAACACATACACAGGCAATTTCGCCCCACAACTCATAAACCCAATGATAAAGAGTGTAATCAAACGGTCTTTATCGTTTTTAAGGGTACGCGCGGCCATGTACGCAGGCACCGAACACCCAAACCCCGTCACAAGGGGGATGAACGATTTGCCGTGCAGGCCGAAGCGGTGAAAAAAACCATCCAACAAAAACGCCACGCGCGCCATGTAACCTGTGGTTTCCAAAAGGGCGATGCCAAAAAACAAAATCATAATATTGGGCAAAAACATCACCACGGCCCCCACGCCCGCAATGGCACCATCAGCAACCAGTGAGCCTAGCTCCCCGTCCCCAAAAATAATCCGCGCTTGGTCGCCAAAGTACCCAAAAAGCGCATCAATCATGTCCATAGGCAAGGCGCCTAGTGTAAAGGTGAGTTGAAACAATCCCCACATGAAAAACAAGAAAATAGGAATGCCAAAAAACTTATGAATGAGCACCGCGTCAATCTTTTCGGTCGTGGTTTTCTTCTTTTGAGGTGTCGTTTCGCACACTTCTGTAACCGCCCCTTTGGCGTAAGCGTAACGCTCTTCAGAAAAAATCTCCACAAGGTTCTTGGTGTCGTAATGCACGTACAAATGCTCCAACGCTTCTTGAAGCACCGGCAAGACTTCAATCCACACCGGCTCATTGCGCATCTCTTGGTACAGCGCTTTGTTTTCTTGTAACAACTTCACCGCCACGTCACGCAAGGAGAGTTTTGCATGGGCAAAGCCTTTTTCACCCAAAAGGGTCACAAGGCGGTCTATCTCTTCCTCCACCGGTTCCGAATAACTCATTTTTGGTGCTTGGTGCGCCACGTTGATGGTGTTTAAACAAACAGTGATGAGTTCTTCTATCCCTTCTTTCGTAAAAGCAGAAACGGGCATACAGGGGATGCCAAGGATACCACCGAGTTGTTCATGATCAATGCGAATGCCCTCTTTTTTGGCTTCGTCGCTCATGTTGAGCGCCACCACCATCTTGCGGTTAAGCTCCATGAGTTCTGTGGTCAACAGCAAATTGCGTTCAAGGTTGGTCGAATCTACGACATTAAGCAAAAGGTCGTAGTGTTCTTCTTCCAAAAAGCGTTTTGTGACACGCTCTTCAAGGGTGTAATCCCCAAGGGCATAACTTCCTGGTAAGTCGATGATACGTATTTCATCTTCCCCGCGCGTCAACAGCACTTCCGCTTTTTCAACCGTCACCCCTGAAAAGTTACCCACTCTCAGGTTGGCGTTGCTGATGGAATTAATGAGCATACTCTTGCCCACATTGGGCTGCCCCACAAGGGCGATGGTCAAAGTGGGCATACGAGACTTACCTGAATGGTTTTAGCTTCTTCGCGTCGCAAAGCAATCATCGTCCCGCCCACTTCAATTTCTATAGTGGCCTTGGTGGCGCTGAGGGCCTTCACCGAAATTTCACTACCCCTGCGCACTCCAAAAGAGAAAAAACGCTGCTTAAGCTCTTCGCCCGCATCGATACAGGTAATCACGGCCGCGACACCCACAGGAAGAGAATCCAATGTTTTCATCAAAACCTTTCTTTGACTGATAATTAATTTCAGTATTTTACCTCTTGAGCTCTAAAACCCTCCTGAGGATGGCTAAATATCACCTTTACATGTAAAAGTATTTTAGTCGTTGTAAAGATACTTTTAAGTAAAATTCTCCATAAAAAATTTACAAGGAATTCCCTCATGGTAAGCACCCAAGCGCTTAAAGAAGTGATCATTAGAAATCTTAAACTTGAAGACATTAGTCCTGATGATATTGGCGACACGATGGCACTTTTTGGCGAAGAAGGTCTTGGACTTGATTCGGTTGATTCCATTGAACTTGTGCTTGCTATTGATAAAGAATTTGGCGTAAAAATTGCCGATTCCAAGCAGTATGAAACGATTTTTGCTACCGTAAAGAGTTTGGCTGATTTTATCAATGCCCCACACTAAAGCCTACATCAATCACACCCAAGTCGTCTGTTGCGCGGGAGAGACAAGCGAGGCTCTTTTTCACAACATTTGCACCCAAACTTCAGGTATTTCTTGCGTTGAAAAACACCCTGATAGCAACGTGGTCGCCTTGGGAAAAATCCACACGCCTTATGCTCTCGACACCCTTTTGCACCTTACATGTAAGGCTGTCTTAGAAGAGAGCAATTTGACGGATTTTTCCGACACAGTGTTGCTTGTTGGCTCTTCTGTAGGAGGGATGCAACACAGTGAAATGCTCTTTTTCCAAGACCACCACTACAAGCGCATCACCCCCGCCTTGCACACCATCGACGCCATCGCCCACCACTTAAAACAGTTTTTTACTTTCAAGGATGTTTTTTCCTTTTCTACCGCGTGCACCTCTAGTGCCAACGCCCTTGGTTTCGCCTTTGAAGTCCTGCAAAAAGGGATTTTTCGCAATGTTTTAGTGGTAGGTTTTGACACCCTTTCCCAAACAACCATCCACGGATTTGACGCCCTTGGCGTGCTCTCATCCTCTCCTTGCAAGCCTTTTGACAAGCACAGAGATGGCATGAATGTAGCAGAAGGACTTGGGGTACTCCTCCTTCAAAACACGCCCCACGAACATAGCGTGGAACTTGTAGGCGTAGGGTACAGTTCCGACGCGCACCACATGACCCAGCCCTCCCCAGAGGGTTTAGGTGCCCTTACCGCCATGCGCCAAGCCCTTGGTGCCCTTGACCCAACAGCGGTGGATTACATCAATGCCCACGGAACAGGCACCCTTGCGAACGATGCTAGCGAAGCAGCCGCCATCAGTTCCCTTTTTGGAAGCCGCCCTTTTGTCAGCTCTACTAAATCCATCACAGGCCACACCTTGGGTGCTGCGGGAGCCATCGAAGCCATCATTTGCGCCCAAGCCTTACTCCAAGGTCGCGTTCCACCTAATACCAACTTACAAGACCCCGACACCCAAACCCTTACCCTTCCTACCAAAGCCTTAGATACTCCTTTGCGCTACGCCCTTAGCAACTCCTTGGCCTTTGGAGGCAACAACACTTCACTTCTTTTTGGACGTCTCTAATGGCTTTACATGTAGAGATTCTTAGCAGTGCTTATCTACTGGGAAATCCGACTATCGAACCTCTTAATACAGCCACGCTTGTGCCCAACATGCTCATGCGCCGACGGCTCACCCGAAGCGCAAAAATCGCTATCGAACTGCTCTCAAAGCTCACCCTTACCACGCCTCACCGCATGGTTTTTGGCAGTGCCTTTGGGGAACTTGGCGCCTCAGCGGCCATCTTAGATGCCCTCAAAGACCGCCATTCTCCAAGCCCTACCGATTTTCAAAATTCCGTTTACAATACCGCGGCTTCTTACGTCTCTATCCTTGAGGGAAACCATCACGAAATCATGACCCTTTCTTGCGGCGACACCACTTCCCAAGCGGTTCTTAAAATGGGTGCCATCAAAGCCATGGATGGGGACGCGCTTGTCCTTGTCTGCCTTGAAGCGATAAACATCCCCAACATTGACCAAGTCAACCGTTGCATTGACACCCTAGAAGGCGGGGTTGCCTTGCTCGTGCGCCACACCACTAAAGAAGCCAACCTAACCCTTCAGCCAAGTACCACCAAAGGCGTGAGCGCGTCCCTTAGCCACATGCTCCACATTGCCCAACACGCCCCCACCCTTTCCACTCCCGTGCTAAAGGTAGACCTGTGAACCTTCCCCATTTGCCTCCTGTGCGTTTTGCCCACACTCTCTCACATAAAGAAGGCAAAGAAGCGCGGGTACAGTGTGCCTTTCCTGTGCCTCCTACTCTTCCCATGCTCATTGAAGCCGCGGCGCAATCTTCTGCCGCTTTTAGGGAAGAAGGCAGCCCTCTTATGGGGTTTTTAGTCCTGTGCAAAGAGGTGCGCTTACATGTAAAGCCCACCCAAACCACGTGCATCTTGTGCATTGAAGAACGGTTGTGCTTGGGAGAGATGTCAGAGTTTTCCTTCAAAGCACTCTTGCAAGATGAGACCCTCTTGGCGACAGGTTTTGTCACTATCGCCCACCCCAAAGCATAAACCATGCGTATTCTTCTCTTGGTAGCATGGTGCTGGGTTTTTGCTTTAAGTGAGACCACTTTTTTTACCAACGACCCCGTGTTTCATGCCACTACCCCTGTGCACACTGCGGGCAATCCTAACAATCCCCCTGTCGTCCTTGTACACGGTCTAGGAGACGAAGCCTCTAGCATTTGGGAGGCAACCGCAAGGTTTTTAGAAAAAGAGTTTTACGTGGTGCGTTTTGATTTACCAGGGTTTGGAGAGGCATCTAAGGGAAACCATCTCTATTCTCCCCAAAATTACAGCACGTTCATCCACCACCTCACCAAGCACTACCTTGGACGTCCTTTTCACCTCATCGGACACTCCATGGGAGCGGCTATTGCCTTGCAGTACACCCACACCTACAGCACCGATGTGCGTAGTCTTGTCCTCATCAGTGCAGCAGGGATTTTGCACCACAAAGCCTACAGCAATTTTATCATTGACCAAAAAGTAGAAAACGTTAGCGAAGAACCTCTCCTAGGACAACACCTTCCTACCCACGCCATAGGACGTTTTTTACAACGGGTCTCAACCAGTGCTAACACCACCGCCGTTGACCCTCAGAGCATTTTAAACTCAGAAAAACTACGCCAAACCCTCCTAGGAGGCAATCCCGCAAGCATCGCCGCCCTGGCTCTTGCTCACACAAACTTTAATGGCATCCCTGAACATATCTTGCAAAATACCACCTTAATTTGGGGCGAAAAAGACGATGTTGCACCCCTTCAAACAGGCTATGTCCTCCACAAACGCATGCCCAATGTTGCCTTTTTTAGTATCCAAGAAGCAGGTCACCTTCCCCTGATTACCCATGAAAAAACTTTTTTTACTTTTTTGGAAAACCATTTCCACCACTTCACCCCGACCCCTTGGCGCGCCCCACACCAAAGTGACGCTTCTCAAACAGGCACCTTACAACACGCCAACAACCACATCCTCACAGGCACCTTTGAGACACTTGCTATCTACAACTCCCGCAATGTACTCATCCGCGATGCGCATATCCGCGCCCTCTCCATCGTCAACTCAGACGTGCGCATTGAAAACAGTGCCATCACCCTTTTGGAAGAGCCAATGCGCCTTCAAAATGCGCAAGTTGCCATCACGGCAAGTACGCTCACGGGACATGTCCACCTACACGCATCTACCCTTAACCTAGCGGGCGTCTCCCTTCAAAGTGGCACACAAGAACCCTTTGTTGTCTCCAGACCTTCGCGGTTTATCTACTCTTTATGCACCATCAACGGCCACTTGGTGCACGGTCAAGAAACACGATAGGAAATGCCCATGAAACAGGTTTTAGTCGTCTATTATTCTCAAAGTGGCCAACTCACCCACGTAACCAAAACCCTCACCGCCCCCTTAAGAGAAGCTTGCGTGGTGGATTATTTGGAACTTAAACCCCTTAAACCCTTCCCTTTTCCGTGGGATTTTTTGACCTTCATGGGAACCTTTCCAGAAGCAGTCGCCCTCACGCCCTGCCCCCTTGCGCCCTTTTCTTTGCCCGAAAAACACTACGACCTTGTCATCTTGGCGTACCAACCGTGGTTTTTGTCGCCCTCTATCCCCATGACCTCTTTTTTAACGTCCGATTACGCTAAAAAAGTGCTGTTCAATACTCCTGTTATCACCCTCATTGGGTGTCGCAATATGTGGATTATGGCGCAAGAGAAGATGAAAACTCTCTTGCAAAATCTGGGCGCAAAAGTGATTGACAATATCGTGCTAGTAGACCAAGGTAACGCTTTTGCCACCTTCATCACTACGCCTAGATGGATGATGAGCGGGAAAAAAGATGCCCTGTGGGGCATTTTTCCTCACGCGGGCATCAGTGAAGCGGAGATTGCCAAAAGTGTGCGCTTTGGGCGAGCCATCAAAGCGGGATTGGCTAGCGATAAAGAGAAGTCTTTTTTACCCCTGTGCGAAGGCTTGGGGGCGGTTGAAGTCAACCAAAAACTCATCAACAGCGAAAAAATCGGCACCAAAAGCTTTCATATCTGGGGAAAATGCATTCAAAAATTCTCCAAAAAAGAAGAGGCAAAGCGAAAGGTGTTTATACTCTTTTACACACTTTTTTTAATCTTAATGATTCTTACCGTTGTTCCACTAAACATGCTCCTTCAAAGCATCTTGCGAAAGCTGAACAAAGCGCGGGTTTTGAAAGAAAAAGCATTTTACGAACGCCCTTCTGGCAACGGACAGCATCGCATGGAGGAATTTTTACCCAATGCCTAACGTTTACATCAACGACATTCAAGTGTTTCTGCCCAACACCCCCATCAGTAACGACGATATGGAGGCCTACCTTGGGTACATCGGCGGCAAAAAATCCAAGGCAAAAAACATCGTCTTGCGTAGCAATGGCATTAAACAGCGGTATTATGTACTTGAAAAAGAGACCCAAATCCCTTTATTTAGCAACGCACAGCTCACCGCCAACGCCATCAAAAAACTCCAAAGCGATACGTTCTCCTTTGGCGAACTTGCTTGCCTTTCGTGTGGCACCACCACCCCCGACCAACTCATGCCAAACCACACCCTCATGGTGCACGGCGAACTAGCACTTCACCCCCTTGAAACCCTGAGTGCTTCGGGGATTTGCCTTAGTGGTATCAACGCGCTCAAATACCTCTACTATGGCATCAAAAGTGGAGAACTTCCCAACGGTATCGCCACGGGTTCAGAGGTGGTCTCACCGCTACTGAGCGCAAAAAATTTCACCGAAGAATCCGCTTCGTGGGAACTCCTCGAAAAGCAACCCACCCTTGCGTTTGAAAAAGACTTTTTGCGCTGGATGCTCTCTGATGGCGCAGGTGCTATGCTTCTTCAAAACACCCCCAATCCTAAGGGTATTTCCCTAAAAATCGAGTGGATTGAAACGCTCTCTTACGCAGGAGAAATGCCCACTTGCATGTACAGCGGTGGAGAGTTAAAAGAGGGGAAACTCATCAGTTGGAAACAGTATTCCCAAGAAGAGGTGATGGAAAAATCCCTCCTTAGCATCGGCCAAGATGTGAAGCTACTAAATGACAACATCGTCGAGTACACCGTCGTTAAACCCCTGCTTTCCATCCTCTCCAAACGCACCCTTTCTCCCCAAAAGGTTGATTATTTTCTCCCCCACTACTCCTCCCATTTTTTCAAAGACAAACTTTTTGAAGGGCTTAAAAAAGCCAATTTTGAAATCCCCTATGAAAAATGGTTCACCAACCTCACCCAGTGCGGCAACACGGGAGCCGCGTCTATTTACATCATGCTCGAAGAACTGCTTCACACCCACACCCTTCGCCAAGGCCAAACCATCTTGTGCTATGTTCCTGAAAGCGGACGCTTCTCCACAGGATTCATGCTCTTAGAGGTTGTGTAATGGCAACGCGCATTCGTGTTCCCCAAGAGCCAAACGCGACACTAGAGGGCATTCAAAAGGTGATGTACGCTACTGATGAGCAAGGAAACTTTCACAAGTATAACTACGGCAGTAGCGTTGAAGAGTTTGCCACCAAAGTCGCCGTGGAAGAGTACGAATACCAACAACACATGGCTCTTGAGCAACTCCGTCAAGGCGACGCCTCGCCCCTTTTGTATTACATGTACGCCAACCGCATGGACGTGCCCACCCTAGCAAGCGCGGTGGGTTTTTTTGCCTTTCGCGTCAAACGGCACTTGCGCATGAAACACTTTAAAAAACTAAACGATGCCACCCTTGGCAAATACGCCGCGCTTTTTAACCTTTCTTTACAAGAACTCAAAGACTTCTCATGACCTTTACCCACACCCAATCCGCCCACTGTGAAAGCGGTGCCCTCTCAACTTTACTTAGTGCTTACGGCTACCCTATCAGTGAACCCATGATTTTTGGCCTCACCAGTTCCCTTTCCTTTGCCTTTTTGCCTATTGTCAAGGTCAATGGCTTGCCGCTTGTTGCCTACCGGAGCTTGCCCAAAACCATCATCAAACGCACCCAAAATGCTTTACATGTAAAGATGCAAAAACACCATTACACTTCTCCTGTTCAAGCAGATGCACATCTTAGGAAGCTTTTAGAAGAAGGGAAAATTGTCGGGCTACAAACAGGCGTCTATTATTTGCCCTATTTTCCCAAAGAGATGCGGTTTCATTTTAACGCCCACAACCTCGTAGTTTACGGCGTAGAAGGGGATGAATACCTCATCTCCGACCCTGTTTTTGAAAAGCCCGTAAGGTGCAAAAAGGAAGATTTGATGCGTGCGCGTTTCGCCAAAGGTGCCTTTGCCCCCAAGGGTTTTTTGTATTACCCGCAAACCCAAACCAAAGAGCCAAATCTCCCCCTTACCTTACAACACGCCCTACGCCAAAATGCCAAAACCATGCTCACCCCCTTTCCTTATGCAGGCGTCAAAGGGATGCAAAAACTCGCCCAAAAAATCACGGCCTTACGCCACGAACCCAATCCCAGGCACATTAAAAACTTCCTTACGCACATCATTCGCATGCAAGAAGAGATAGGCACAGGGGGTGGGGGATTTCGTTTTATGTATGCCGCTTTTTTGCAAGAGGCAAAAGCGTACGGACTCAATGGGGATATGCTTGACGAAGCACAGCAGTGTTTGATACACTCAGGCAACACCTTGCGCCGTTTTGCCCTCGCCTGCGCCCAAGCAAGCAAAGAACCACGCCTCCTCTCTTCCCTTGACCCCTCGGCCCTTTTGCAAGAAGCCGCCGCTCATGAGAAGAGAGGATTTAGCCTGTTAAGAAAAATCCATTAGGGGTAGAGTTTTATTCCCATAACCACCATTTTTCCAAGGCTATCTTGGCTTACATGTAAGCAAGAGTTTTGCTCCAACACTCTTGCTAAACTCACTGTTGTAACGGTTTTATTGGCCTGTTTAAGCCCCGCCATCAACGTTGCATCTTGGGCGGCAAAAGAGGTGACATTAACCTGTGTGTAGCCAAAACAATCTGCCTCAAGCAACCCTTGCCTATCCGTTTCCCTCACCATCACCACCTCCGCTTTAGCACCTTGTGGCTGAGTGGACGCGTAAAACCACATGCTTTTGTCCACGCACCCCTCCGCCACGTTTGTAATGCACCGCTCAAACGCTGGCACCTCGGCCAAGGTTTCATCCACAAGCCCCACTAAAACAGCCTCCGCTTCCCCTGCCCTCATATCCACATAGGCAAGGTGCAGGGCTTTTTCCAAGGAAATATCATGGGACGTCACCATCGCATGCCGCCCTTGTACGCCCAAGGCTTTGGCCACATAAAAACTGGCGTTGGTGTTTAAGCCCAAGAAATCAAAAGGCGCAAGGTAGCCCTTTTGCATCTGGCCTAACACGCGCATCAAACTCCCCACAGGGCCGTATTCTGTCGCCACAAAAACGTGGGTATTTTTCGACACACCAAAGCGTGCATTGCAACACAAAGCCCCATACACTGCTAGTAAATTAAAACGGTTTGCGCGACGCATGCCTAGAGGGGTTAGTTTTGCCACCTCTTGCTTGTACGCTTGTGTGGAGAGGGTTTGGTCTAAAAGTTCGTAACATGCATGAAAAAACATCAAAACCCTCTTATTGATTGCTTAACACAATGGCGGTATTGCTTCCACCAAAGGCAACAAAGTTAAATAAAAATGTGGCTTTTTTAAGGTCTTTTAGGGGCGTGGTTAAGGGTGTAAAATCCAACATTGGCACCTTAAAACCAAAAACAGGAGGCACGAACCCTTGCTTTGCGCACGCTAAAAGCAACGCTATCTCATTGGTTCCACTAGCACCCAGTGTATGGCCTAAAAAAGGCTTCATGGCAGTTACTGGCGGGGTACAGCCATGGGTATGAAATAGCTTCAACAGCGCGTTCACTTCCGAAACCGTATTGTTTTCACTCCCTGTTGCGTGCGCCTTAATGGCATCCACTGCGCCCAAAGCAATGCCCGCATCTTCCAACGCCCCATGCATCGCCTCAAAAATAGGAATGCCTGAGGGGTCGCTAGTGGTTTCACTGGTGCTATCACAATTGCTTGCCGACCCCATGTAGTAAAAATCATCCTCGTGTCTAGGATGGGTTTCAAGAAGCAACACCGAACACCCTTCCCCTAAAATAATCCCATCACTTCTGTGGTCAAAAGGGCGGTACATGCCCTCTTTTGAAAGCAAAAGCAAGGAAGAAAACCCCTCAAAAGTCGCCCGATTAAACAGCTCAATACCAAGCACTAACGCCCGCTTGATAGCCCCTTGGCGAAGCATCTTTGCCCCATAGCACAAGGCATTGGCACTAGATGTACACGCGGTGGAAAAGAGTACCGTTTTGCGCCTCGAACCCACGATGCCTTCAACAAACGTGCCAAGATGCCCATACCCTAGATGTTCACACGCCCCCTCTTCGCCCAAGGCAATACGCGCTTCATAAGCAGCTTCATGCACAGACATGCTCATGGATGTTGAGCCGATAAAAATGGCCAATTCTTCGCACTCTCTTGCACTTAATCCTGCCGTTTCGATTACTTTGCGCACTTCTTCTTCAATCACCCCATAAAATTTCTCACGCGCGCTAAGATGCGGGGTTGGCATGGCATAGCACGTCTCATGGTGACGCAAGGTGCGAATCTCTTTTTCGTAAGAGTCTTCATCAAGACAAGCAACGCGCTGTGCTACCTCCTCTACCGAACCCCCCAAAGAAGAGCGCATACCAAAACCCGTAATATAGCACCCCATTAGCGTTTGCGCTCCTTGTACACATACTCCGCAAGGGTTTGGACACTCACCATAATGGCGCGCATTTTTTTACTGTCCGTCACCTCAATCCCATAACGCTCAGAAAGAGCCATAGACACTTGCAACGCATCGATAGAATCAAGCTGTAACGCCCCTTCCATTCCAAATAAAGGTGCCTCATCTTCCACTTCTTCAGGCGTAACCTCTTTTTCACACGCCTCAATCATCAGTACCTTAAGCTCTTGTTTTAACGCATCTAATTCCATTATTTCCACCTTTTACCCTTTTTGTCGGCGCGCTATGGCGTAGGTTGCCCCCAAGCATGCCAGTGAAAACAGACACAACTTCACCACACTCCCGCCCACATCCACAAGTGAAGCACCGCGCACCATCGCCCCCACAAAAGCGTCCAACGCCCAAAACATCGGAGACATTTGTGAAATAGCTTGCATGGATTCTGGCATCACTACCGTTGGCACCATAATCCCCCCAAGGGCGGCAAGAACGATGTTAAAAGTTCCTCCTAGCAAGGTAGCAACCTCCGTACTTGGGCTAATCACCGCAATCATCAACGCAAAAGAAATAGCAGCGAAAGAAACCGCAAATGAGGCCACCAAAAGCGTCAGTCCACTGCCCTCAAACACAAAAGCTTCTCCCCCAAGAAGCGGTAAAACAACCATACCGACCCCTATCATCACTACCAATTGCACTTGATTGATAAAAAAATAAGGAAGCATCTTTCCCGCCATCAATAAAGACGGCGCAACATTCATGCTTTGAATGCGCTCTAGCGTCCCTGCATTTTTTTCATTAATGAGCGTGTTAGACAGGGGAATCAAAATAAAAAACATCGCAAAAATAAGCCACGAAGGGACGCTGTGTTGGGCAGACGTCATGGTGATGCTGTGGGCATTTTCTTGAAGATAGACACTTTGAACCGCGTCTTTAACCCCTGCTATTTTTTCAGGAGAAATACCCGCTTGTATTGCCAAGGTGCGCGCCGCAACCTCCAAGGCAGCACTGCGCAACACCCCTTCAAGCAAGACCACTTGTTGGTGCGCCATCCCTGCACGGGCATAAAGACGCAACAAGGGAGCCTCGCCTTCTTCTATGTCCACGGCAAATTCGTAGCGTTTATCCCCTAACAAGGCTTCCTTGGCGTTTTTGTGTTCCACGTGAGTAAATACAAAAAAACGGTTTGCCTCAAGGGATTTTACCAACGCTTCATGCCTACTTGACGTCCCGTCTCCCACCAATGCTACGTTCATTTTCACATCGTATTGTTGGGCATAGGTATTTTCAAGGGCTAACGACATCACCACAATGAACACCGTAGGCATCACAAACAAAACCGCTAGGGCATGGGGATTACGGATGAGCAGCAGCCACTCTTTTTTTAAAATAGCGCCTAACATCAGTCTCTCAACTCTTTTTGCGTGATGGCCAAAAAAATGCTCTCCATCTTGCTCTCTTGGGTATCCAAGCGCACAATCTCCAGCCCTTTTTCACCCAACATGGCCGCAGTATTAGCAAGGCCATCTCCCAATAAATCCACTTCCTGTACACTTCCATCGCTTAGCACCGCGCGCACCTTCCCTTTTTTGCGCTCAAAAAAAGCTCTTTCTTCTTGAAAGACACTTTTTCCTCCCTCCAAAATCACAACCTCATCACACAAATACTCCACTTCTTCCATGTAGTGAGACGTGTATACTACGCTCATATTTCTGTCTTGATTCATCGCTTTAATCATGTCTAAAATATAGCTTCGAGACTGGGGGTCGATGCCCACTGTTGGCTCATCAAGGTACAAAATCTGGGGGGCGTGCAAGAGTCCAATGGCAATATTTAAGCGGCGTTTCAAGCCACCAGAAAGCACGCCCGCCTTGCTTTTTTGGTACCGCTTCAACGAAACCACATCCAGACAATAGGCAATGCTTTGCCTAAGTTCTTCTTCACCCAACCCGTACAATCTACCAAAAAATGTGAGGTTTTCCCTAACACTAAGCGTAGGGTAAAAAGCGTAAGATTGAGGAACATAACCAGAGATAGCTTTAATGGCACTGCCGTGTGTGTCTAAAGAGTAGCCAAGCACTTCGACTGTGCCAGAGGTTTTAGTAGTTAATCCATTCAAAATAGAAATGAGCGTGGTTTTTCCAGCACCGTTTGGGCCTAGTAGTCCAAAAATGCTTCCTTTTTTGACCGTCAAATCCAACGCTTCAAGCACACATGTCGTACCGTAATACTTTGAAAGCCCTTTAATCCGAATCGCCATCTACCATCTTTGCGTTGAAATGAAGCATTATTGTACTTAAGCCCTCCACAAAAATAGCTTTTATCGCCCCAAATAGCACACACTTTAAAGAAAAAGTGTCGCACTTTTAAGTTTTTTGATATAACGAAACTGATACCATAATCAAAATCTTTACAAAAAGGATAGACATGAGAAAAGTGACAATTGCGATTCTTGCGGTTGTAATGGGATTGGTCTTCGCAGGATGCCGTACAACGGCTCTTTACAACGTAGAAAAGGCTCCCGTTGTTGCCTCGAGTAACAAAAAGTTAACAGCCCAAGACACCGAAAAAGCCATCATGCGCGCAGGTGGACGACTAGGCTGGGTGATGAAAAAAGTAGAAAATGGACACATCGAAGGTACCCTCAACATCCGAAAGCACATGGCGGCTGTTTCTATTCGCTACACTGCCAACGAATACAGCATCAACTACCTCAACAGTAGCAGCCTAAACTACGACCCTGCTACTAGTACAATCCACCAAAACTACAACGGCTGGGTTCAAAACCTCGACAACGCCATTCGCGTACAACTAAGTATGCTATAAAACAGGCAGTATCTTTTTTCCTGTAGCACTGGTGGGAATCTTTTCCACCAGTGCTACATGTACGGGAATAGTATTATTTTTCAAAAATCCTTTCACCTTTTTAGCAATCTCCTTGGCCTCCAAAGGTTCTTTCAACTCCACAAATATTTTCAACGTCTCATCTTTAAGTGCCGCCTCATCACGCGCAATGCGCACCACCACCCTTTGAATCTGCGGCATTGCCTCTAGCATTTCTTCAATATTGGCAACCCCTACCCGTTTTCCTGCGACTTTAAGGATTTGATGGCTACGCCCTATAAGTTGAAACTTACCGCTCTCAAATTGCACATAATCAAAGGTTTGTATCGTGCCATTGGTGCTTGTAAACGTCTCATCCCAAAGTGTGTCTGCAATAAACGAAGAGCTTACGTGCAACATCCCTTCCTCTGAAACATCTACTCTCACCCCCTCAAAAGGCGTCCACAATACCTCGCTTCCCGACCTAAAAGCGACACTTCCTGTCTCGGTTGAGCCAAAAATCTGCACCAAGTTGGTTTGAAACTTCTCCACAAACGCTTGGGCAATCTCAGGAGCAAGGGGACCAGCGGAGCTAATAAAAAGAGTCTCTTTTAGCACCTTGGTTTCGTCTAAACGCAACAGCGATTTGATGTACAACGGGGTCGTCACCACAATGCTTCCTGCCTCGGCAAATTCCAAAAGGTCATGGGGCAAAAAATGCTCTTTGATGACTACGTCCACCCCAAGGCGCATGGGCAACATCAACCCCACTAAAAATCCATACACATGAATAAAAGGCACGGTTGAAACAAAAACACGCGGGTTAAAGGTACCAAATTTTTCCACAAGGGCGTTCACGTCTGCTTCGAGGTTGTGCTTGGTTTTTAGCACCCCTGTTGGCGTGCCTGTTGTCCCTGAGGTAAACAGCATCATGGAAAAATCTTCTTGTTCAAAAGGCGACAAATCCAATGTTTCCAAGCGTGCTTCAAGGGCACTGTTTTGCGCGTCATACAACACGGCTTTTGCACCAGAAAAATGGGCACGTAGTATCTCTAGCACGCTTTTTTCTTTTGATTCTGAGGAGATTTTTACAAGTTTACCCTGCAAGGATGGCTCCTCCAAGCGGGCATCCACAGGATAACTCCGCCGTGCCTTTGAGTCATCTACCACAACAATGTTCATCGCTCTCCCTTCCTAATAACAACAGTCCAATCGCTAGCACGCCTAGGCACGCCACCACGCCCACATCCCGCAAAGCCCCCACATCACTTAGCGCCAACACCCCAAACCCTGCGCCTGTGCTTAACAAAGAAAACAAGATGGCACTACGGGTTTGGGACACCTCCTCTTGGGCACGCGCCATGTAAATACCATAATCAACACTAAGGGCGAGCACCACAAACACCATAAACAAGTGCATGATAGAAAAAGCGTAATGGGTAAACACCACCCCAATGAATGCCACAGGAAACACAATGTACGCAAGGGCAAACACAAAACGCTCACGGCACGCTAGCCACACCATCCCCAAAAGCACCCCCACGCCAGCAAGTCCTAGCCAAAACAGCGTGCGAAAAATCTGCCCCATAGCATCAAGGAAAAGCGTAGTCGCCTCCATAACATAAAGCCCATCTCTTGACTCCAACGCCACACGGTAAGCGTGAGGCATATACCCTTTGGTCAAAACCCCTTCTGGCGTCTCAAGCACTTCCAACCCCATCTCCTGAAGCTGTTTTATTGAAAGGGGAAGATAGGGTTGTTTTAGCAGTGCTTCAGGGTAAGCCTCTTTAAAAAAACCCTCCCTAAACCCTGCTGCCAAAGCGGCTGTTTGCACCTCTACATGTAAACCCAAAAGTGGCTTTAACGCTTCCGTGCGCGCATGGTAGCTTGCCTCATCGACTAACTGGGAAAGGGGAAGCCAAATCTCTGGAAAAGTCTCTTTAAGCTGACGGCTTGAAGCAACAAGGGCGTCCACATCAGAAGCTTCAAGTACAAAAGGCAAGTACTCCCCAAGGGGCATATTGGCTTTAAAAAAGGCTTCTTCGTTGAGGCGTTTTTCATTTTGGTAATCCAAATGGCGCACATTCGTGTCCACGCTAAGCCACGGCCATGCCAAGCCAAAGGCAACCAACGAACTAAGAACCACATAAGGGTAACGCAACGGCCACGTTTTCCAGTTCACCAACGCACGCGCAGGAGGCGCCCTAAATCCAAGGTGCGGATACAAAAAAGTAAAATGCCCATAGGCCACCATCAAGGCAATCAATGCAAACAAGGAAAGCTGTTGCACGAGCAAAAACTCGACACCTAAAAACAATGCAAATAAACTTCCTGTAGTCAAAAATCCCCACAAAACAGACCAGTTAAAGGGCTTTTTCGTAGCATAGTGGTGGTGAAAATAGTGGTGAAACATATAATCCACCCCAATGCTACTCACCGCCACCCCAAAGGCCAACACAAACACCGAAACCTCCGTCCAGACCCATGACACGACGCCCAATGCCATCAACATACACGTGGCCAAGGTCACAAGGGTATTGACCAAAAGCGATGCGTTTTTTAAGATGACAACATACACAAGGCACAACAACACCACCGAAACACCCAAAAGCCAGTTGACATCTTTTTGGATGTTGCGCGCATTTTCAACAAAATAAAACAGGGGTGAGAACAGATGCACGCCCTCTTCTTCTAACTGTACTAAAAACCTATACGCCTGTGCTTCATCTGCTTCAGGTTTTAGGTGAAAAACCGACAAGAAGCCTAGCTCCCCTAAGGTTAAATGGCCGCGGTAAAGAGAAAACACAGGGGTTGTTTGGGGAGAGGTAAAAAACCCTAAAGGGTCTTTGGTGTCAAGGGGTTGGTAAAAAGAGCTTGTGGCAACCTCGTGCGCCAACGCCTCCAATGCTTTTGTAACATCTACCTCTTGGGGCGTGAATTTTTGAGTGACATAGCGGTACGCATCCGCATACGCCGACAACGAAGCATTGGGTAGTTCTTGGGTTTTGAGCACAAAAAATCCGCAGGAGAGCATCTTTTCTTCAAGGGCTTTTATCTTGGTAAATCCTTGCGCGTCCAACCCTTCCGCAGCCACCAACACTTCTTTAGCAGTGCCTAAAGAGTGGTAGGCCTTGGCTAGGGTTTTGTGTTTTCCTTCTGGCAAAAAAGCCGACACATCGGTGGAAAAATGTACCTGATTTTTGAGCAACAAAAAACCTGCAAGCACGCTTAGAAAAATGAGGATATTACTCCACTTAATCAAGAATTTCAATGCGTATCCAGTCTTTGTTTTTCATCCTTACATGTAAGGATTTTAAGCCCTCTTTTTTGTACACAACGTCCACATTTTCCAGCACCTCATCAACGGGGTTTTTGGGTACAAGATGCACCTTCTCACCCGCCTCTTCCCACGTAAAAAAAGCTTCCAACTGCGCCTTATCGTCCTCATGCAAAGCGCGAATAAGCATGAAAAAATAGTGGGCACTTGGGGCGGAAGCCCTATCAATCATGCGGTATCCGTGCTCATCTTGTAAAGAGAGCATCCCTTCAAAATAAACAAGCATTTTTGTCTGTGGTTTGACGTATTCAATAATCGTTTGTTGGTCATTAAAGGTGATGAGCCCCTCAAGGGAAAAAGTGCGCGCAAGTCCATCGCTGTAGCGCGTTTCATGGAAAGAAAAGGGTTGCCCAAACGCACTTACACCCCAAAGGCATAAGGCTATCAAGACCTTTTGAATCATGACATCGCCCCTTTTAAAAACACGTATTTTCGGTGCAAAAATTGCAACGCCCCGCCAAGCACAAACACCCCGTACCATCCTACTGAAGCATACAACGCCCATTGGGTTGGTGAGGCCACAAAGAGCATCATGGCGTGAATGCACACATTAAGCAACGCAACACAAGCCCAAAAATAGCGGGATTTTTGCACATAAGCCATTTCCCTCTCTTCTAGCACACTAAAACGCGACGCCATGACCCCAAGCCAGACGCCACCTTGGGGTGAGAGAAAAAAAAGAAAAAAAGCCATCGCCACAAACAACGGAACGCCCATCAACGCACTCCCCTCTTCTAACCCCAAGGCCACCACGCCCGCTAGGCCATAAAACAGAGGAAAAACAAAACTTTTTGTCTCCCCTTTGCGCACTCCGTACAACCACACAAGAGAGACCCCAATCATCCCCCATGCCACCGTAGTAACTGGCAAATAGCGCAAAGCAAGCAACACTAGCGGCGCGTAAAGCAACGAGGCCAAATGGGCCATTAGCGCACCATCCCTCCGCTAATGTTAATGACTTCGCCTTGCACATACGTGGCTTTGTCGCCCAAGAAAAAGACCACTTCAGCCACTTCTTCAGGTTTGCCAAATCGCCCCAAGGGAATCATTCTCGTGATGTTTTTGTCCACTTCATGCACCATGTCTGATTCAATCACACCAGGAGCTACAGCATTAACACGAATCCCATAACGCCCCACTTCCGTACACAACGCCTTAGTAAAAGCAATCATCCCGCCCTTGCTTGCAGAGTAATTCACTTGCCCCGCGTTGCCTACCACGCCAGAAACCGAGGCAACATTGACGATGGAACCTCCCTTGCGTTTTATCATCTCAGGCAACAGTTGTTTGGTCACGTAAAACAGGCTGTTTAGATTCGCGTCCATTACCCCGTGCCACTCCTCTTCATCCATAAAAAAGAAAAGCTTGTCCCGCGTAATCCCCGCGTTATTCACCAGTACATCTACGCTTAACCCACCAAAAACTTCTTTGATGGCCGCAGGGTCTCTTAGGTCACACTGCACCACCTCCCCTTTGCCACCAAGGCGCTCTAACAGCTCTTTGGCTTTTTGGGGTGAGGTTTTGCAGTGTACGTACACGTAGTACCCCCCTTGAGCAAAGGCCGCCGCAATCGCGCTCCCAATCACTCCCGTCGCACCTGTTACGAGGACTGTTTTCACGCCAACGCTCCTTCTAACAAGATGTTCAAAACGCGGTAAATATCCTGGTCCATCCGACGGTCTTCCAAGAGTGGCTTAGCGTGTGTGCGCACAGCGTCATAATGCCCCCTTAGCACAGGCGAAACCTTCTCTTTTCCGCGAATATCCACCCCTTGGGCTAGTCCGATAAACGCAATGCTTAACATCAACGCCAACGGTTCCATCATCTTTTGAAAATCAAGAGCCGCCGTGGTGCCCATGCTGACCTTATCTTGATTGAGGGATTCGGTAGGGCGTGAGTGAATAGACGCCGCGGTGGTGTTTTTAATGATGTCAGCGCTCAAAGAACTAAGGGTAATTTGCATCGCTTTAAACCCGTGAAAATAGTGTTCTTTGGAGAGTTTGAGGTTTTCCCCCAACCCACGGTTGAACTTATGGTCCACCAACAGGGCGAACTCTTTGTCCAATAAATCCGCTACATTTGCAACACATACTTTAAGGGTGTCCATGGCGTGGGCCACATACCCGCCGTAAAAATTCCCCGAAGTGTAAATCACGCGCGCGTGGCCATCGATGAGCGGGTTATCGTTGACGGAGTTAATCTCTTGTTCTACCCATTTTTTCGCAATCTCAAGATTGTCTCGCACTACCCCAAGCACTTGGGGAGCGCAACGGATGGAATAGGTGTCTTGGATATTTAGCTCATTGTCTGCAAAAAATTGGTCATAGCGGTCATCGCGCCCGTGGGTTAAGTGCGACCCGTGAAGTTTTTCCCTCATGTTGCGCGCGGTGTGTATCTGTCCACTAAAAGGTTTGGAGTCATGCACAAAGGCATCTAGCGGCGTCACATCACTCAACAACACCTCAAACATACCCGCCACATAAGACTCCATACTCTCTAGTAAACGCTCAAATACCGCCAAATTTTCCACTGCAATGGCACTCATGGCGGCGGTGCCATTCATGATAGCCAAGGCTTCTTTGGGCTTAAATACATAAGGCACGATGCCCAACTTCTCGTACACCGCTTGGGTTGGGTGGATTTGCCCCTCAAACCACACTTCCCGCTCACCCGCAATCACGGCGGCGATGTAGGAAAGTGGGGTCAAATCCCCACTAGCCCCCACCGAACCAAGGGAGGGAATCACAGGAATCATCTCTTTTTCCAAAAGCAAGGCAAGACGCTCTAAGAGTTCATAAGAGATTCCCGACCTCCCTTTAGAAAGGGAAATAAGGCGAATCAGCACCATCTTTTTAGAAATTTCTACACTCAACGGTTCGCCCACCCCGCACCCATGAAAACGGTAGAGGTTTTGTTGCAACAGCGCACTTTGTTCAAAAGTGAGGTAGTTTTTACCACTAGCCCCATACCCCGTTGTTACCCCGTACACCGGCTTTCCCTCACGAATTTGCTCCATCAAAAAGTCATGCCCTAGGGCAAATTCTTGACAAAACAAAGCCTCTTGTGAAACACAAACCGCTGTTGCTTGGGTGATTTCTTCCAAACTAATAGGACGATTATCAACTGTTAACTTCATTTTTCCTCTTTCCAAAAATGATAAAAATTAAACCACTGTTCTGGGTTTTTTTGCACAATCTCTTCTAAAAATTTCCCGTACTCTTGTAGGGGAGCGTTGTACGCTTCTCCATCAAAAGCGATTTTCCTAAAACGCACCTTGTAGTGCTGTGGCCCTTGGTACACAAACGCGATAGCCACCAAAGGCTTTTGGGTTTTTTGAGCAAAATAAAAAGGGTTTTTGTTGAAATTTGCCTTTTTTCCAAAAAAATCTATCTGCTCACAGTATTGCGCTTGTGTGGCCCTGTCTGCCATCATGGCAAGCACTTCACCTCTAAGCAAGACCGACACCGCTTCCATAGATGCAAACATACTTCCTTTTGAGAGGTCGATGATGGTGAGGTTTGGATTAGGACAGGGCAGTTCTTTTTCGATTTTCTTAATTTCTCCTAGCAACGCTTCTTGCATCACAATGCTAATCTTAAACTCCGAAAAACAATTCCCAGCCGCCGCCCATCCGCCAAAATGCGACAACAACAACACACACCCTTCTTGCATCACTTGGTCTAAAACTTCCGCCTCTTCGTCTATGTCAAACACATACTCCTCAAAAGCAACCCGCGAAATAAAACGGTCACACATGCACAACGCAAAATGGCGCAAATGGTGAAAATAGACCCAAGCCGTGAAGGGTTTACCAATGGTCGCATAATATTCCCGCAAGGCAACCTTGACATTGGATGCCACCAACACATAAAAAAAAGTCACGGGGTACATGAGGTAATACACAAATCCATACCCAAACAAACGGTACAAGAAAAAGACGAGCCGAATACTCCAGCCACTTCCCCGCTGTACGGTACTCACGCGTCCTTTGTCCCAAAGAAAAATTTCCGTGGAAGAAGCCTTACATGTACCATGACAATAGCAGCCGTGTCCCAGAATTTTTTAAAATGGCTCACCCGCTCTTCAGGCCTAGGATAATAACACTCCACCGAGACTTCTTTAATCTTTCCGCCCTTCCACGCATGGCGCACCAAGACTTCCATCTCCCAATCAAACCGTTCAGTTTTAATAGGAAGTTCAAGGATGGAAACTGGGTAAACCCGAAAGCCTGAAAGAGAATCCGTAATCTCCTGATCCGTATCCCAACAGGCCCAAAAGTTACTAAACCACCTGCCAAATTTTGAGCCATTTGGCACATCTGTAATGCCAAGATTTCGCGCGCCGATGATAATCTGGCCATCATCCATCGCCACTAGCATTTTTTCAATTTCGCCCGCTAAGTGCTGTCCGTCTCCATCCATGCTGGCAAAAAATGTTTTTCCACGAGCGCGCACTTCTTTTGCCCCCGTGATGATGGCCGCCCCCTTGCCACGGTTGGTTTCATGGCGGAGTATTTGCATTTTTGGGTGCGAAAAAGAAAGCACCGAAGCAACACTCTGGCTAGACCCATCATCAACAATAATGAGCCAATACCCTTGTGCTAGCACTTCTTGGGCTACTTTTTCAATACTTTGTGGATTATTAAAAGTTGGCACCACCACTACAACATCAGTTTTTTGCATACACTATCTCCGCCACCTTGAGCTCATCTTTCATTACAACAACCTTATAATTTTTCTCTTTTTCTTCCATGTTCAGCGTTAAAATACTTTGAGGCAAAACCGTTTGTAAAAATTTTGCTCTTTGAATCTCCCGCCCCTGTAGTCCAAACAACGCGGCAGACACTTCGAGTAAAACAAACCCTGGAAGAATGGGATTTTTGGGAAAATGTGCTTTAAAAATTGGGTGGCTTGCATCACACAGTTTTAGCAAACAGTGTTTTTCTTCGCGTACAAGCACCGTGTAGATACCTTCTAAAATAGTCGCTCCCTTCCCCTAAAAATCGCACCAAAGCAAACAAAAAACCAACGGTGTATTATATAAATTTAGCTACAATGCTAGCTTAAAATCTCACACAATAGCTCTATTTTCACACAAAATCCTGAGCTTTTTTTCAAAGGAAACGCATTTTGGAACAATTTTTTGACAACAATGACACCGCCACTGCCCTAGAAGCCCAATACAACGCCCAAAAAATCGCCTTTGCTCCCATCGTCTTCCAAGTCGCCAGAAGTATGCGTGATCTGGGTGTCCTCCAAGCACTTTACGAACACAAAGAAGGACTAGACCTAGGTGCCTTACAGGAAAAAACCTCCTTAAGTGCTTATGGCCTTCTCACCTTGCTTGAAACAAGCCTTAGTGCAGATATTGTCAAACAAACAAAAGAACGTTACTTTCTCACCAAAACAGGGTATTTTTTATTAAAAGACCCCATGACCATCGCCAACATGGACTACAACCACCATGTCAACTACAAAGGGCTTTTTCATCTTGATGAGGCTATTCAAACACGCAAACCAGAGGGCTTAAAAGAATTTGGCTCATGGGAAACTATCTACCCAGCACTGAGTTCTTTGCCCAAAAAAGCTAAAGAAAGTTGGTTTGCCTTTGACCATTTGTATTCGGACAGTGCCTTTCCCAAAGCCATCCAACACCTCTTAACCCTCAACCCAAAACGTGTCTTGGATGTTGGAGGCAACACGGGAAAGTTTTCCATCAGCCTCACCCAAGAAAATCCTGCCTTACATGTAAGCATTCTTGACCTCCCCGAACAACTCGCCCTAGCCAAAGAGCAGATTGCAGCACGGGGGTTGCAAGAGCGCATTAGCCTTGTGGCAGGAAATGTACTTGACCCTGATTTTGCCTTTCCTAAGGGCTACGATGTACTGTGGATGAGCCAATTTTTGGACTGTTTTAGCGAAGAGCAGATTGTTGAGATTCTCTCAAAAGCCAAACACTCCATGGACAAAACAGCTACACTGTGCGTGATGGAGCCTTTTTGGGACAGGCAACGCTTTGAAGCTTCTGCTTTTTGCATCATCAACACCTCTCCGTACTTTACCGCCATGGCAAATGGCTACAGCAAAATGTACCATTCGGAAGATTTTTTACGCCTTGTAAGAAAAGCGGGCTTGGACGTGGTTGAGATTTTAGACCATGTGGGTATTTGCCAAACCATCCTCATGCTACGCGCCTAAATATTCCTTTAAAGCTTTGCTACAATGTCAAAAACCATTCAAAGGGAGCCTATGAAACTTGCCCTCATTCAGCATGCCGTGCGTGAAACCAAAGATGCCACCATCCAAAAAACCCTTGAACTCATCAGCGAAGCCTCCGCCAAAGGTGCCCAGTTGGTGCTGTTGCAAGAGTTGCACCAAGGGCCTTATTTTTGCATTACCGAAGATCCAAAACACTTTGACCTCGCCAATGATTTTGACAACGACGTGGTGTTTTGGGCAAAAATCGCCAAGCAATACGGCGTAGTGCTCGTCACCTCACTCTTTGAAAAACGCGCCCCCGGTCTTTACCACAACACCGCTGTCGTCTTTGAAAAAGACGGCTCAGTTGCAGGCAAATACCGCAAAATGCACATCCCCGATGATCCAGGTTTTTACGAAAAGTTTTACTTTACTCCGGGAGATTTGGGTTATGAACCTATTCAAACCAGTGTGGGAAAACTGGGCGTGTTAGTGTGTTGGGACCAGTGGTACCCCGAAGCCGCGCGCCTCATGGCACTCAAAGGGGCGGACATTCTCATCTACCCCACCGCCATTGGGTGGTTTGATGAAGACGCAGAGGATGAAAAAACCCGCCAAAAAGAGGCGTGGATGGGCGTACAACGCGGTCATGCCATCGCCAACGGTTTACCTCTTGTGGCCATCAACCGCGTAGGTAAAGAAAAAGATGAAACAGAAGTGTTGGATGGCATTCGTTTTTGGGGGCACTCCTTCGTAGCAGGACCCCAAGGAGAACTCTTACATGTAAGCGATGAAACCAGCGAAGAAGCGGTAATTGTCGAGGTGGATGTAAAACGGTGTGAAGAAGTCAGGCGCATGTGGCCGTTTTTGCGCGACCGCCGCATCGAAACCTACAACGGCCTCACCAAACGCTTTTTAGACGCGTGAGTCCTTTTCAAAAAACCACATCAGGGCAAACATGAGCCCTGATGTTTTGGCAATATGTTCGTTAAACAAAAACCCTTTAGCCTCAGTCCTAGGAACGTAAATCACCTCAATCTCTTCAAGCTCAATCCCACCGCCTTGGTGCAACCGCATGGATTCGTCAAGCTCGGCGTAGTACAACGTCTGTTGACCGCCCGCCAAACCCACCGCCGTGTAAAAAGAGGTAATTTTATGCAGGTTTTGGGGCGCCACCCCGTAACCTGTCTCCTCTTCGATTTCCTCAAGGGCAATCTGCGCCAAAGGCTTCTCTTTGTCCACCAACCCCGCGCACAGTTCGTAGGTAAAGCCGTCATTGTTTTTGAGGTAAATAGCAGGGCGAAACTGTTTGACAAAAACAAAAGCGTCGTACTCTTTGTGGTAAAGCAAGATTGCCACGCTGTTGTGCGCGTCCACCATGTCCCACCGTTTTTCCCGCCCGTTTTGTACGTAGTGCATGCTTTTGGGTTGAATGTACAGCGACTCAGCGCACGCTTCTATTTTGATGATAGTAATATCAACCAAGTAAAATCCACTGGGCTAACCCCAAGAAGCTAAAAAATCCCACGACATCCGTTACGGTGGTGAGCAAAACCGTACTGCCAATAGCCGGATCAACATCAAGCCGCTTAAGCGTCAACGGAATCAATGCGCCAAACAACCCCGCGCACAGTAAATTAATGACCATCGACAAGCCAATGACCACCCCAAGAAGCACCTCATCAAACCAAAAAAAGGCAATCACACCCATAATAATCGCGAACACAAACCCGTTAACTAAAGCAATCGTGCCTTCTTTGATGATGGTCTCTTTTGAGTGTTCAAAATCAATCTCACCAAGTGCCAGTTGGCGCACCGTAACGGTCAAGGTTTGGGTTCCCGCATTACCGCCCATGGAAGCAACGATGGGCATCAACACAGCCAAAGCAACATAGGCTTGAATGGTCTCTTCAAAAACACCAATGACCAGTGAAGCGACGATGGCTGTCATGAGGTTGAGCAACAGCCAAATGGCGCGCCCTTTTCCTGCTTGGACCAGTGAGTGCTCTTCTTCTGCCTCGTCATTAACCCCTGCAAGGTTATAAATCTGTTCTGTTGCGTTTTCTTGGATGATGTCGTGGATATCATCCGCGGTGATACGCCCTACCAATCTGCCTTGATAGTCAATCACAGGTACCACAGAGAGGTCATAGTTTTCAACCGTTTCAATGACCGAATCAATCGTGTCATCGTCTCTGGCAAAAATAGGTTGGTACTCATCCTCAGGTGCTTTTTCCACAAACCCTTTAAAGGTCAGTGAAAAATCGCTTGTAATCAAATCTTCCAGTGGAATGGAAAACCGAAGGGTTTCGTAATCATCCACCACAAACAAGCGGTAGATATTTTCAATCTCCCCCTCTTCTTTCATGTGCTTTAACCGCGCGATTGCCTCGGAAATTTTCTCATCAACCTTGGCCACAAAGACCTCGGTTTGCATGTAAGCACCCGCTTCTTCGTCGTCGTAGCGGCGCAACCGTCGGATGTCTTCTTGGTCTTCTTTGTCAAGGCTTTCAAAAAGTTCTTGGGCTTTTTCCTCGTCAATGTCTTCGATATTTTGAAATAAATCGGTCGCGTCATCACTCTCAAGTTCTTCGATGGCACCTTTGAGCTGTTCTGGAGAAATTTCCTCAAGCACATCTTTCAAGATGTGGTCGGGTAATTCAATAGCCACATCCCCCAAGCTTTCGCTAGAGAGTTGTTTCACATAGTCTATAAAAAGGTCAACGTCGTTTTTGTGAACATGGCGAAGGTGGCGTGCGAGTTCCGCAGGAGAAAGCTCTTGGTCAAGATCATCTTGCAGGTAGCTTTCGATGACCTCTTGCGAGTGCTTTAAATCTTTTAGTTTTGCCACAAAAATCCTTTAGTTGGCAACGACTGCTACATCCGCAACGACACCAATGGGTTCTTCAAGTTGCACCATGTATTCAAATGGCTCTTCCCGTGGCGGAACCGAAGGCTCAGCAAGGGCTAACTCAAAACGCGGTTTAAAGGTCTCAACGTGGGCCAAAAAGGCTTTACGTTTTTCCCCCTGAAGCTTTCCTTTTTCGATTTTAACAACACTGTTGGGATTAATGGCGCGATTGCTTTTATAAAGACCAAAGTGCAAATGGGGTCCAGTACTAATGCCCGTACTTCCCACATACCCAATCAACTGCCCCTTAGAAACCACCGAACCCCGACGTATGCCTTTGCGGTACCCATTTAAGTGCGCATATAAGGTTTTATACCCATGTCCATGTTCGATTTCAATTGTTTTTCCATAGCCTCCCTTGGTGCCCACAAAGGTCACCCTTCCCTCACCGGCTGCTACAATCGGCGTGCCCGTAGGCGCTGCGTAGTCGATGCCTAAATGCGCACGGTAACGTTTCAAAATAGGGTGCCAGCGTTTTTGGGTAAAAGGAGAGGAAATGCGCGAGTAGCGTACAGGGACGGTAAGTAAAAAACCTTCAACTTCCTTGCCAGATTCATCATAATAACGGTTGTCATCATACAAATAAACAAAATGTTCCTTGCCCCGTACTTCAACCATGGCTGCTTCGATTTTTGGGTTGCCGTATCGCTGCCCCAAACGCGTACGTTGGGAATAAAAAATCACCAAACGGTCGCCCTTGACCAAGCGGCGAAAATTGACACTGTTTTTAAAAGAGTGGACAAATTCATTGGCCAAGGCGTAATTGTTGGTAGCATTGACGATGTCTTGGTAGGGAGAAAGGGAGATGTCTAGGGTGACGCTAAGGGCTTCTTCTTGGTAACTCACAGGGGTCGTGCGAAGTTCAAAAGTGTTGGTTTGTTTGTCTTTAACGATGTGAAGTTGCAACTCTTCACCAATAGGAATCAACACTTGTTCGATGGCTTCGCTCTCATCCAATAAGAGTTGATATTTGATACCTGAAACAATTTCTGTAGCGAGCTCTTGGTCTTCTTTATCGAGGGAGTAGTAGATAGAAAGTGGCAGTTGGTGTTTTTCTAGAAAGGTTAAAAATGTCTCGCCTTGTTCCCAGCGGTGCTCTTGCATGGTCGCGCCCTGCGCACCAAGCACCATCATAAAAATACACATCAGCCATCGCATCATTCCCGCCCCTTTTTGTGCTAATCTAACGTCTTTCAATGCCCATTTCATCCGAACAACGTTGCAGTAATGGGTCTTGAAAAACGTCAAAAACGTTCGGATTATACTTGATAATTGCTTACAAAATCCTAGCAACCCCTCAGGGCTTTTTGAGTTCTGGTGAAGTATAATCGACCCATCAAAAGCAAAAGGAGTTCCATTGTTTCGCATCTTCGTCGTTTTTCTGGCATTTTTCTCCCTCTCGTGGGCGGAAGGATTGTTTACTTCCTACACTACTATTTTAAAAGAGGTACGTGGCAACACGGCAACAGTGACCGACTCAGAACGCCTTGTTGTTGGCTCTAGCGGAATCGTTATTCACCGATTTGACGAGAGCAAATCGACCATCATTGCCCGCGCTAGCGTCATCAACAAAGCTAATGGCCTTGCTACTGTGCAGTTTGAAGTGTTTGACTTATTGGAACAAGCCGCCTTCCCATTACCTGGCGTTCTTCCTAAAGAAGGCGATACGGTTATTTTAAACTACCTCTATGACCGTGCGCTCATCGTTGCTCCTAATAGCATTGTCTTTAACGAAGTCACAGGACATTTTAAAGACATCCAGTGGGTACATCCTGACCTTATGGGCGCTTATCTTGCAAGCGAATACACGCCAAACCCCGACCGCGACACCTTTCGAAAACTTTGCCAAGCCCACAGTACAGGGGTTATCTTTTTTGCACTCAACTTTAAAGGGTACTTTGCCGATTGTCAAAGTTTCAAGGTGTTAAAAACCCTTAACTCTGGGCGTATTAGCACTTACCAACTTCCTTTTTATACCCGTATTGCAGGGATTGAGAGCGCATTTTGGAAATTTAGCTCAGGCGAGATTAGCGACTACAATGCCCACTATGGCGCTTTGTTGGTGCAGTAATCATGGAAGCTTTACATGTAACGTGGTTTAAGGAGCTTTTGGGTGCAGACAATGTCTACGCCGACAAAGCCCATTTGCTTGCGTACTCGTACGATGCCACGCGTGCAACCTACGAACCCGACCTCGTGCTTTTTCCCCGCCACGAAGCAGACGTACAAGCCATTTTACGCTACTGCAACACCCACCGCATCATCATCACCCCACGCGGGGCGGGTAGCGGATTTACAGGTGGTGCGCTTCCCTCAAACGGGGGCATCATCCTGGCCCTTGAAAAACACATGAACAAGATTTTAGAAATCGACATGGAAAACATGGTCGCTGTAGTAGAACCCGGTGTCATCAACATGGACTTACAGCGTGCCGTGGAAGCCAAAGGGCTCTTTTATCCGCCAGACCCTGCGAGCGAAGAGTACTCCACCCTAGGGGGCAATGTGGCCGAAAACGCAGGAGGTATGCGCGCGGCAAAATACGGCATCACCAAAGACTACGTCATGGCCTTGCGTGCCGTGTTACCCAACGGCGAAGCCATAGGTGCTGGCAAACGCACCATCAAAGACGTAGCAGGCTACAACGTAGCGGGTATCTTAATCGCCAGTGAAGGCACGCTAGGGGTCATCACCCAAATCACCCTCAAACTCATCGCCAAACCCAAACTCAAACAAACCGCCATGGGCATTTTCCCTACTGTCAAAGATGCCATGAACGCGGTATATAAAACCATGGCCGCAGGCGTCACACCTGTAGCGATGGAGTTTTTAGACAACCTCACCATTCGCGCCGTGGAGCAAAAATACGCCAAAGGCTTGCCCGTAGACGCGGGTGCCATTCTCATCACCGACGTGGACGGAAACCTAGACGAAGAAATCCAAACCCAACTCAAAATCATCGAAACGATGTTTTTAGCCAACGGTTGTACTTCTTTTAAACGCGCAAGCACGGCCGAAGAAGCCAAAGAGCTGTGGTTTGCCAGACGCAACGCGAGCCCTTCCATCACCGTATACGGCAGTAAAAAACTCAACGAAGACATCACCGTTCCCCGCAGTAAACTTCCTGAACTTTTGGACGCTATCACTGCCATCGCGCTTAAATACAATGTGAAAGTCCCTTGTTTTGGGCACACGGGAGATGGCAACGTGCACACCAATGTCATGGTGGATGGCACCAATCCCGAAGAGCTTGAAAAAGGCCACAACGCCATCAAGGAAATCTTCCAAGCCACCATCGATTTGGGCGGCACCTTAAGTGGCGAACATGGCATAGGCCTCAGCAAAGCGCCCTACATGTCCATGGCGTTTACCGAAGGCGAGATGGAACTTTTCCGCTCCATCAAACGCGCCTTTGACCCCAACAACATCCTCAACCCTTTTAAAATGGGACTCTAATGCGCTTTCTTCATTACGTGGAATTGCTTAAAAAAATCAAAGACAAGCAACTCATGCACTACGCTTCATCGCTAAGCTTTCACACCATGCTTTCGTTGATTCCCGTGCTTTTGATTTCCATGTCCATTTTTACGCAACTTCCAAGTTTTGAAGTGTACTACGAGAAAATGACCAACTTCATCTTCTCTTCCCTCTTGCCTTCCCACCAAGAGGTCATCTCTGGCTACATTGAAACTTTTTTGAACAACACCGTAGGCATGGGAGTTTTTGGCTTCGTGGTGGTGCTTTTTACCTCCATGATGTTTTTTTTGGAGTATGAATTCATCATCAACACCCTTCTTGGTGCCCAAAGACGTAGCTTTTGGCAGTCTCTCTCTTCCTACTGGACGCTCATCACCCTCGCCCCTTTAGGACTTGGGGTTTCCTTTTATGTTTCGGGTCTCTTGCATACTATGCTTCAAAGTTCAAGTTTTACCAAATGGATTAACATCCTGGCTATTTTCCCCTATCTCATCGTTTGGGGACTCTTTTTTGCAACCTACATGATTTCTTCTAGCAAGCACCTCACCCCACGGCTTGTGGCGTTAGCTTCGTTTATTGCGTCGCTCATTTGGTACATGTGTAAAAATTTGTTTGTCTATTATGTGGCCTACAATAAGGCGTATTTGAGCATTTACGGCTCTTTTAGTGTTGTTCTGTTTTTCTTCATTTGGATTTATCTTTCGTGGATTATCTTTTTGTACGGCGTCAAATTGTGCGCTTTCTTAGAGGAGCAAAAAGGGCACGGCACCCAAGAGGACAGCGCCAACGGCCAAGAAACGCCACCGCACGCCCAAGAGGCTTAAACCCAAATACCCCACCAACATCCACAACGGCGTTGGAACATCTGCCCCTTCCATCCGCCACGCTAAAAACGGCTCCAAAACCCCATCCATCACCCCGCCAAACCCCATAACATGTAAGACCCCGCTCAAAGGGTAAAATCCGATAAACACAAGGCTTAAAGGGATGGAACCCACCTGTTGCCACGAGGTCAGCGGAAACCAATAATGCACGGGAATGTTCATAGCCAAAAAGACCCAGACGTTTAACAAAACCGCGTGCACAGGCGCGCTAAAGCGCTCTTTAAAATGGTGCAGATACAGAAAAATATAAAACACTCCCAACACCGAAAACCAAAACCCAATATGCAACACCAAGTGAGGAAAAAGCGCCAAGATGCCCCCAACACTGAGCGCCAACGTCCCAAAAGAGAGCAGTTTGATGTGGCGCATGAGCAAGAAAAACCCAAACACCGCCATCACAAAAGCGCGCAAAAAAGAAGGCACAAACCCGATGAGCCACAAATACCCAAAGGCCAACCCAAGCATCACCACACCCACGTCAAAGGTAGCATTGCGGTAGGGAAAATAACGGCTTTGAAAAAAGCGGTACACGGGGCGAACCACTCCGTACCCCAACGCCAACAGCACCCCAAGGTGAAACCCGCTAATGGCCACCAAGTGGGAAACGCCCCAATAAAGTACATCTTCGCGCAACGCTTTAGGCACAGGCGTGGCTAAAAAAAGCGCGCTGTACAAAGCTTGCATTTTGGGGCTTTCGTGTTGCGCCCAAATGCTATAAGCCAAGCGTTTTGCCACGCCTTCCTCGCTTACATGTAAGGCGTGAAGCGAAAAAGAAGGAGCGAAAAAACGTTTGGAAAGGAAGTCTAAAAAACGCAGTTTTTCGGTAATCACAACCACACTCACCTGTTCACCAGGCCTTACATGTAAGGTTTCTTTCCACGCCACCGTGTAAAGCAAGAACGCGTTTGTCTTTACACGTAAGGCAAAATAGGGCTTGCCGTTCTTACTCACGCGCGCGTCGCTTAAGAGCAATTCCCCTTCCACGTACGTCCGTCCTTCCCCTACAAAAGAACGGTATTGGGTATAAATAAGGCTTACATGTAAGGCAAACACAAGGGCCAATACCCCAAAACACACCGCTACCTCTTTTTTGTTAGCAAACAGGCGCAGGGGAAGCATCACTACATTTGCGGCATACTAATTTTAGCTTCCTGTGCCCCATCGTAGATGATTTCTACAGGCACGCCACCACGGTCCACAAAGCGCGTGCAGGCTTTTTGGAACATGAGGTTGGCGATGCCCACGGGGCCGTTACGGTTTTTGCCGACGATAACTTCGGCTTCTTCTTCGGGCTTTTCAAAAAAGGTACTTCTGTACTCTTTGCCCTCCGCCCTCGCGCGCTGTTCTTTTTCTTTTTCCTCGCGTACGCGGTACACGTCGTCGCGGTAGACAAACAAAATCATGTCCGCATCCTGCTCGATGGCGCCCGATTCACGAAGGTCGCTGAGCATCGGGCGTTTGTCGTGACGGCTTTCCACCCCGCGGTTAAGCTGTGAAAGTGCGACGATAGGCATCTTAAGTTCACGGGCTAAAAGCTTAAGCCCACGGCTAATCTCACTCACTTCCAAGTGGCGGTCTTTGTTGCCCGTACCGCCCATGAGTTGCAAGTAGTCGATGATACACAGGCTAATATCCGTGTGCTTGGATTTGAGTTTGCGCAGTTTAGAGCGCACGTGGTGGATGTCCGCGTTGCCGTTGTCGTCCACAAAAAGCTTGCGGCTTTCCATGACATTACACGCATCGCTAAGGCGCGTCCACTCATCATCATTCAAGTTGCCCACTTTGATTTTTTGAAGGGGGATAGAGGTTTTCGCACTCAGCATCCGCAGCATCAACTGCTCGGCGGGCATTTCTAGGGAAAACACTGCCACGCCTTTGTTTAAATCCAACGCCTTTTGGGCAAGGTTCAAACAAAAGGCCGTTTTTCCCATGGCCGGACGCGCCGCCACGATGATAAGGTCGCCATCCCCAAAGCCCGTGGTGAGGTGGTTTAGCTCTTTAAAACCCGTATCAAGCCCTACCACGCCTTGGTTGCCGCGCAGTTTCATCTCCTTGATGTGCGCCACCGTGGAGCGCACCATTTCAGGCGACTCACGAAACTCTCTGTCGGTGGCCTCTTGGGTGATTTGGTACAGTTTTTGTTGGATGACATCGACCACGTCTTTGGCCGGCATATCCCGCTCAACGGCGATTTCGGTGATGTCTGAGGTTAAACGCACCAACTCACGTTTGATGGACTTTTCTTTTACCTCCGTCACATAAGGTGCGATGGAAGGAAGCGGATTGGTGGAGATGATTTCAAGCATCACCTCTTCATCAAAGCGGTTTTCTTGGGCAAGTTTTTTGCGCACAAACTCTTCATCGATAGGCAAATCCCCGCGCTCACACGCTTCCATTGCTTCAAACATGTACCGGTGTGCAGGCAAGTAAAAATCGCTGGCTTTAAGGCGGCTTGCTACCTCTTCAAACTGGGCAGGGTTGAAAAAAATGGAGCTTAAAATGGAGCGTTCGATGTTGATGTTGTGTAAGTTTTCCACTATTTTTCCCCTTCTTTGGCCGCTTTTTCCACTTCTTCTAAAAAGCGTTCCACCAGTTCGTCTTCTTTGAGTTTTGCGACCACTTCCCCTTTGCGCATCACAAGCCCCTGCCCTTTGCCAAAGGCAATGGCCACGTCCGCGTGTTTAGCTTCGCCGATGGCGTTAACGACGCATCCCATGACCGAGATGTCAAGGGGAGTTGTGATGTGTTTGGTGCGCCGTTCCACTTCTTCTACGGCTTTGACAAGGTTAGATTCCAAGCGTCCGCAGGTGGGGCAGGAGATGATGTTGACTCCTGATTTTACGACGCCACTGTCTTTTAAGATGGCCTTGCCCACGCGCACTTCTTCTTCAAGCTCGCCCGTCATGGAGACGCGAATCGTGTCGCCGATGCCCTCAAGCAACAGCGTCCCTAGGGCGATGGAAGACTTGATGGTGGAGTGAAACAAGGTGCCCGCTTCCGTGACGCCAAGGTGAAAAGGATACGGCGTGAGCGGACGCAACATGCGATACGCTTCCACCGTACGCGCCACGTCGCTGGCTTTAAGGGAAACTTTGATATCCGTAAAGCCTAAATCCTCTAAAAATTTGATGTTATAAAGCGCGGATTCGACCATGCCTTTGGCAGTGGGGCCGTAGCGTTGGTCAAACTCTTTTTCCAGTGAACCCGAATTTACCCCGATGCGAATGGGTAGGTTACGCACTTGGCAGGCTTTGACCACTTCGGCCACGCGGCTTTTTTCGCCGATATTACCTGGATTAATACGAATGCCATCCACCACTTCCGCGGCAATGAGCGCCAAACGGTAGTTAAAGTGAATGTCCGCCACCAACGGCAACGAACTCTGCGCTTTAATGGCCGCCAACGCTTGCGCATCTTCATAATCAGGCACCGCCACACGGACGATGTCACACCCTGCAAAATGCAGCCGTTTTATCTGCTCAAGCGTGCCTTCCACATCACGGGTGCGGGTAAAGGTCATGGATTGCACAGGAATAGGCGCGTCGCCACCGATGGGAATACCGCCTAAAACTATCTGTTTTGTGGGATAACGTTGCAGCATTAATTTCTCTTTTACACGGTCGCATTAGCCCTGTGAGGTTTGCCAGGATGACAAAACGAGAATGAGCGAATAGGGCTAATGCGACCGTGTTTTTTTGAGACATCTTAACACGCTTTTGCTTAGGGTCAGGAAAACGACACGGGGTCCATGTCGACTTCCACAAGCCGTCCTTTACATGTAAGGCCCGCTTGCACCAAAGCGCGCGGGGAATCTGAGCGCAGTAGTACGTGGTAGCGGTATTTTCCCGCGATTTTTCCAATGTCCGCGGGGCCGTGTCCCACCACTTCTACGCGCTCTTTGTACGCCGTAAGTTTACCTAGTACTTCTTCCACGACTTCTTTACATGTAAGCTCATTGGCGTGAGAAACAAGTAAACGAAGCAACCGTTTAAAAGGCGGATAAAGGCCTTCGCGGTGGGGTTTTTCTTCTTTTAAAAACCGCTCAAAATCGTCCATATAGGCGTGGAAAAACTCAGGATTCATGGTTTGGATGATGACCTCTCCTACCCCTTTTCTCCCGCTTCTCCCTGCGATTTGAAGGGCTAGGGCTAGGGCTTTTTCCCGCGCTTTAAAGTCCGCTTGGGAGAGTTG
>JACUTV010000195.1 GCA_014859645.1 Campylobacterales bacterium | reverse complement strand
CGACCATGTTGGAGACCATCAGTAGGTTTTTTTCGATGACATTGCCTTCGATGATGCCGTATTTGTCAGTCTCTTCTTCGGGCACTTCCATCACTGCAACGATGCAGCAACGGTATTTTTCATACATGCGCACCATTTGAGACATGACGCCCTCACCCCCTTCGTTGATGCACAAGTCATCAGCCAAGACCACGCCAAAGGCTTCATCGCCGATGAGCGGACGGCCTTTGTAGATGGCGTCTCCTAGCCCTTTCATCTCATTTTGGCGGGCGTAGGCAAAGGTGCAGCGGTTCATGAGGTCGCGGGTTTCATCGAGCAAATGCTCTTTGTTGGTGCCTTTGATTTGGTGTTCAAGTTCGTAGCTGATGTCAAAATAATCCTCTAGCGCGCGCTTACCGCGTCCGGTGATGATAGCCATAGTGTCCATGCCCGCTTCCAGTGCTTCTTCGACGCCAAAATGGATGAGCGGTTTGGTGAGAATAGGGAGCATTTCTTTGGGTAACGCTTTGGTTGCAGGCAAAAATCTGGTGCCGTAACCTGCAGCAGGAAAAAGGCATTTTTGAATCATAAACTGTCCTTTGTTGGTTTAGCGCATTTTAGCGCATTTTGGGTTAAGCGCGTTTAAGCCAAGCGATTTGGCTAGGGGCTAAGGTGATGAGCGCGCCGTGGAGGATGCGGTTTTGTAAAAGCTCTTTGGCGTGGGAAAATTCAGGAGGCAATTCAAACTGCACAGCGTCCATGCTAAGGTTGTGCAGCGCTAAAATGGTTTCGTTACCATAGTGGCGTTTGATGGCAAAAACCTGTGGATGCAACGGCATACATGTAAAGTCTCCAAAAGGATGAAAGGCTATCTCTTGGGCGCGCAAACCAAGGAGGGTTTGGTACCCTTTGAAGACTTTGGCTTCTTGGGTGTCAGGGGTTGCTAAAAGGGTTTCGAGGAAGTCGCGGTTGAATTTTTCGCGGTTAAGGGTGCGTGGAATGCCCGTGTGTTTGAATCCGTCGTGGTAATTTTCCACTCCAAATAACGAACTAAAATAGACCCCAGGAATGCCAGGCATAGCCAGCATGATAGCTTGCGAGAGCAAAAACCGCTCAATGCGAATTTCCACTGGAAGCGTTGGCGAAGAGATGAGGTCAAAATAGGTGCAGTTAAGCTCATAAGGTTCTTCGCCACCTGCTTGTTCTCGGTAGGAAACTTGCCCGCCATGGGCCTTACATGTAAGGAGGAGCTGGGTGATTTCTTCGTGGGTTAAAATCTCTTGCACAGGGCGTAAGCCGATGCCATCATGGCTGGCTGTGAAGTTAAAAAAACACACTTTGTCGTTGGGAAGTTTGAGTCCGTGGGCCCAAAACTGCAAGGCGTGGGCGTGTTGGGTTAGCATTACATGGGCGATTAAGGGCGGCAAGGCAAAGTTGTAGACCATTTGGGCTTCGTCTTCGCCACTGCCAAAGTAGGAGATATTTTCAGCGTGAGGCACGTTGGTTTCAGTGATGATGCGCACATGGGGGTCGACGCAGTGGATGGATTCGCGCAAGAACTGAATCACTTCGTGGGTTTGGGGCAAGTGCACGCAAGCGGTGCCTAACTCTTTCCACACAAAGGCGATGGCGTCAAGACGGATGAGGGTGGCGCCTTTTTCCACGTAAAACAACAAGGCGTCTAACACCGCCAACAGCACCCGCCAAGAGGCGAAGTTTAAGTCCACTTGGTCGGCGCTAAAGGTAGTCCAAACGGCGCGCGTTTCGCCTTTGTGGTCTACAAAAGGAGTCAGCAAGGGCGAAGTGCGCGGGCGTACCACGTGGCTGAGGTCTGTTTCGGGAGGCAAGGCGATGAAAAAATCCTTAAATTCTTCTACGCCTGCAAGGTAGCCTTGAAACCAAGAAGAGTGCCGTGAAATGTGGTTGATGACCCCATCTACCATGAGGTGAAAATGCTCTTGGAGCGCGCTGATGTCCTCCCATGAGCCCATGCGTGGCGAGACAGCGGTGTAGTCGATGATAGAAAATCCATCATCAGAAGAGTAAGGAAAAAAGGGCAACAAATGTACTGCGTGAAACAAAGGGCGCACGTGGGCATCCATAAACCCTTTCAGGCTTACCAAGGGCGCTTCATCTGGAGCACTAATGCTGTCACCATAGCAAATCAAAATGCAATCGCGATGGTTGGGTGTGTGGGGCTGTGGCGTGATGCGCGCGCGATAATGGTCTATGCATTTTCCCCAAGCAAGCAGCGCATGGGGAGTTTCTTCATGCCCGTACAAGCGTAAAAGGCGCGCGTAAATGGAAGAAGACGCAGGACTACTGCGCATTGTCTGCATACACGGCTTCTGCAAATTGCTCAGAAAAATCTGGTAAAACCGAGCGTACGGTGATCCACGCTGAGAGCATGGGAATACCCATGGGGTCTTTTAAAAAAACCTGTGCCGCTTCTTTGAGGGAGTGTTCAAAGGCTTCTACAGCACTGATTTCTTCTTCGCGCACGTAGGTGAGGCCGTTGAGTTTGGAAAGGGCGTTGTATTTTAAAATGGTATTGCGGGATTAGAGAAAATAAGAAGCG
>JACUTV010000052.1 GCA_014859645.1 Campylobacterales bacterium | reverse complement strand
ATTTTTGGATGGGAAAGCGAATGAGCCGTTCGTTGAAATCGCGTTGAATGGTGCGCGTGCTGGTGTTAAACTCTTCGGCCAATACATTTACATGTAAGGTTTCCCCCTCGTACAATCGCCGCAAGATTTCCAAAAGGCGCGTGAGGGTTTTATCGTAGTCGTGTTTATAAGGCATTAGGCTTCCTTTGGTGCGCCACTTCTTTGAGTTTTTCTAGTACTTTCACCATGGCAAGAGTGTCTAGCTTACAGTAGGCCAACAAAGCATTTTTGTAAGCCTCTTTGGTAGGTTCGTCCATTGTCGAAAGTGCGCCAAAGGCTTGCATGGCTTCCCCACCGTGGTGGATGAGCTGTAGGTCTTGATAGGCAGTTTGCATTTCAGGCACGAGGGCGGGCAAGACGGATTTGATGGAGTAGCTTCCTTGCATTTTGGGGTGGTAATAGTGCTTATTTTGAAAAGGGCTCATGAGGTCTTTGATGTTATCGTGTAAGACCATGAGTCGCTCTGAAAGGTGGGGAAACGTTTGGGCAAGGGCTTTGATAACCCCTTTTTCAAAGCCCATGTTGTACGCCAAAATATCCGCGTCTAAGGGAATGTCTTGCGCCAATTGGGTCGCTAACGCAACTCTGGGGTCTTCACCCTCGCGGGCTAAAAACTCTTTGTGCTCCACTTTGCCATTGCCATAATCAACATGGATGGAGTACTGAAACGGGATTTGCATAAAAGGCCTGATGCCCCTCCACCGCGGAATAGCCTGCTGAAAGGTTTCAAAGTCTAAATGATAAATAGGGTAGCGTAGTGTTTGCAAAAACCTTTCGATAGCTTCTTTGTCGATAATGGGCTCTTGTGTTTGATGGGCTTGGATTTGGATTTGCTGAGCCAACGAATAAGGAGCGAGATTGCTTATATCTTCCAGCTTCACAATACCGCTTTTGCAAAGGGCGAGTTTTTTCTCTAAGCGCAATTTTGAAATATTAAAGACGCTATAAGAGGGAATTTGTCGCTGTTTGTACCAGCAATACTCAAACCCATCGCAATCATATGGCTCGGTGCAGTGTTTGCCAATATCAACGGGCGGTTCGTTTTCTTTGTCTTTTAGATGTTCGCGAAATCTCTCTACATGTAAAGGAATATCGCTTTGTTTTTCTAGCACTGCATGGGTCACGTCGGTGATGGTGAAAAGGCTAGCAATATCAAGGGTGTCTGCGCGTTCGTATTGGTTGTTGATATGGATGATGTTTACGCGCCTCACATCATAACCAAGACCGTTTAGAACGTAGTATTGGATGGATGCATCATCTAGGTACACGTCTTTGACTTGCGTGGAGCTTTTGACTTCGTTGATGATAACCGTGTTGTCTTCGATACACAAAATATCGACCATGACCAAAATGCCCTCATACTTAAACGTCGCCTCGTAAATATGTTTTTGCCCTGCGTTGATGTAGTCTTGAGTGAGGATGATTTTATCTTCAAAGGTGGTGCCTTCATAGGGAATGGTGACACCGTTGGGGAAAAGTGTACATGCTAACTCTCCAATCGCGTTACCTGTGTCAAAAATAGCTTGCACAGCCGCATCTGGAGGCGTGAGCACAGAGGGCGCGTGCTTTTTAAGCCAAAGGGATTTGACACACTGCAAACCGCGCGTGTAGAGGGACTTGGAGAGATGCATGAGGCTCCTTTGGGGGCGATTATACTGAAATAGTTGGGTGAAAAAGGCAGTATAGCCAAAGAAAACGACAGCTTTGTGTCTGGATGGGAAGAATTGAGCATATTCACAAAACCAGACATAAAGCTGTCCAGCCTTTCTCCTATACTACTCTTACAAAAGGAGTGACATGAAGCCGTTGTCTAGCTATCCGATTTTGCACCATTTTATTGCGCATTTTGTGGCGCGTTATATGAGTGAGGAAAACTACGAACGCATTGTTGATGCACTTTGTGCTTATCGTCTGGAGTATGTTTGTGGTTGTGGGGAGTGCGGTACGGTTGTGCTAGAAGCACCTACTAAGGCCAACTTTTTTTCAGCATACGAAGCCAAACGAGATGGGGCGTGCCTCATGGTGAATCTTGGAGAGATTATCCTCATCCCCAAGATACTCTCAAATCCAAAGCATATTGAGTTTGAAGTAGTCAGCGGACATTGGGACGCATCATGTGTGCCTTACTGGAGTGAACTTACCACGAGTATGCGCATCCATCCTAAAGAAGCCAAACGAAGCGTCCAAGCCTTTTTTGAGGCCAATCCAGAACTTCCCATCAAAACAGTGATTGTGGACTAAAAGGAGTTACATGTACCGCCGTATAGCCAGAAAATCTTTTTTCACTACACTCTTCCTAACACAAAACGACCACCACCGCTACAGCGTTTTAGGCCATACATGTAAGCTTGTTTGGCTAGTGCTTAAAGATGGGCGTTATGACTTTTTGGCTGCGGCGTTGTTGCATGATGTGGGCAAACCACTTGTGGCGTATCAGGATGAAAAGGACAAAACAACGGGGGAGTACTCGTTCACCAATCACGAAGAGATTTCTTACCACGCCATCAAACACTGGCCATTTGTCAACCAAACGACCAAGTCCCTCGTGCGTTACCACTACGCCATTAGGGGAATGCAAAAAGCCAAAGAAAAAGGCCAAATGGGAAAATACAAACGCATCAAACGCCAATGGGAAAGACTAGCGCCAACCCAACAACAGCGCATCAAGGAGTTTATGCATTATGATGATTTGGCAAAACACTAAAAGGAGCCACCATGCAAAGACTAGCAAGATACGAAAAAGAAAAAGCGGAGAGGGCAAAAGTAGCATTTTTTGAGAAATACCCCAAAGAAGAAGCAGAAATCCTTTTTGCGTGTCAAGCAGAATTATTGACCACGGTAGAAACCTACACGAGACGTTTACATGTAAAGCTTTTTAGCGAAGAGTATGATTTCATGTGTGATGATAATGTGGACGCAAGAAGACGAAGCCAAGGAGAAAACCCCATGCGCAAAGAATACCAAGAGGAAGTCAATGCCAAAAGAGTATCGCTAGGGTTTAAACCACTAAGCCCTGATGGAACGCCAGAAGATGGCAAAGAAACACTTGCGTATTGCAAAAAGAAGGTTTTGGGGCTTATTGCTGAGGGGTGAAGTTGTGAATGAGGTACAATATGTGATTTGATTAAAATATTATCGTCTATAGAGAATTGAAGGAGAGTTGTAAATGGATGAAAAAAGAAATGATTTTGCAAATTTATTCGTAGAAGCTACGAAAATTGCGGGAAAAGAATCAAGCGAACTGCACACAACCGAAAGAAATCAGCAAGAGGCAATAGCAAAAAAAGTAAAAGAACTATTTGAAAACTTTACTGACGCCATTGTCAGAAATATTGACGGCTGGGATCAAGGCAAAGGTTCAAAGAAGGCCAACATAAGACCAAAAGGAAGCAATAGCAAGCCTTTTTCTAAAAGTATTTGGAACTTTTATAAGCCTAAAAATATAAAAAACCAAGACATATCTTTATTGTTAATTGGCATTGTTATGGATGCTGAAAAAAATGAGATTTTTTCTTCGGTAGGAATCCACGATAGAAGAAATGATAAAAAATATCGCCAAAATGTATTAGATACTAACTCTGTAGAAATTATTTATCAATATATCACCAAGCAAATAAAACTCATCGATTTCGACAAGCAAGCGTTTAGATTAGAAAACGAAAGAGAATTTGTATATCAAAAATCCTTGAATAACTTTGAGGAAGTAGTTTCGGATTTCCAAAAATTGTTGCAAGTATTGATAAATATTTATAATAATGCGACAGAGCAGTTTCCTTTTTTAGAAAATGACATCGAAATTAAAATCGATAAAAGTTCTGAGGATGCAAAAAAAGATAAAAATAAGATATTAAATTATATAGAACAACCCCTGAACCAAATCCTCTATGGCCCTCCTGGTACTGGGAAAACCTACCACACCATCAATAAAGCAATTGAAATTATTGATAATGATTTTTTTCAAGCCCACAAAGAAGAAACGCCTAAAAATAGAAAAGCCTTAAAGGTTAAATTTGAAGAATACAGAAAATCAGGCCAAATCGAATTTGTCACCTTTCACCAAAGCTATGGATATGAGGAGTTCGTGGAAGGCATTAAGGCAGAAACAACAGAAAGAGAAAATATTAAATATGAAGTTAAATCTGGTATTTTCAAACAAATATGTGAAAAAGCACAATTGAAAAAAGGTTTAAAATTGGATTTGGAAAGTTTGGACTTTCTAAATTTTATTAAGCCAGGTCAAAAATTTAAAACTTTGACAGGAATTGAGTTTGAAATTATAAGCGTTAACGAGAGAGTAAAAGTTAAAAATTCTCAAAACACAGAACATTCACTGTCCAGAAATTCTATTTTGAGCTATTTGTCTAAGCAAGATTTTAAAAGCACAAGAGGGCATTTTTCTTATCAGCCAGTCATTGCAAAATACATTTTTGACAAACTAAATAAAGAGCAATTTGAAGACAATACTTCAAAAAATTACATTCTCATCATTGATGAAATCAACCGAGGCAATATCTCTAAAATCTTTGGCGAACTTATCACGCTCATAGAAGAAAGTAAGCGAATTGGGAAAGAAGAAGAAATACGAGTAAAGCTTCCTTATAGTGGAGATAGTGAAGAGCCTTTTGGCGTTCCATCAAATCTCTACATCATCGGCACGATGAACACCGCCGACAGAAGTATTGCTTTGATGGATACAGCACTAAGACGAAGGTTTGATTTTGAAGAGATGATGCCAAATTTAGAAACTTTGAATGAATTTCAAGAGTTAAAACTAAAAAATAATGATGGGAAAGAAATAACTATAAATATTAAATCACTGCTTGAAACTATCAACAAACGCATTGAGTATTTGTATGACCGTGACCACACCATTGGACATGCGTATTTTATGGAATTAAAAGATGGAAATAAGCAGAATCTAGAGACGTTATCAAATATTTTTAAAAACAAAATCATCCCACTTTTGCAAGAGTATTTTTACGATGATTGGGAAAAGATAAGGTTGGTCCTTGGGGATAACCAAAAAACAGGTGAAAACGAACAATACCAATTCATAAAAATAAAAAAAGACTATGATGTAAAAGGACTTTTTGGAAACACTTCTCATGAACTCGTGGATGATGAGGAAACAAAAATCTATGAAATAAACGATGATGCCTTTGGCAAAATAGAGAGTTACATAAAAATCTATGAATAAAAATAGTTTTGCAATACTAGAATATAAAGCAATCTACCAAGAAGAAAATTGCGAAATCCCTCACAAAGATAGTGAGGGAAACTTGGTATTGCCAGAGAAAACTTTTGAAGCTATAGAAAGTTTTTATTATGCCAATGCTGATGTTCAACAGTATTTTGCACCTGCTAAAAAATATGGCAAGAAAGCTTTTCGTGCTCAAAACTATGTCGGCATCATTCAAACAAAAGACGGCACGACCATAGAGATATTGCCAAAGATTTCTAGTTTAAAAGATGATGAGAAAACAGAAGATAATCCAAAGCCTAAAACAAAAGAGGATAAAGCCAAAGAAATTTTGATAAAGATGCTCAAAACTCTCAAAAAATCACCCTTTAAAAACTTCAATATGGCGCATCTTAAAAGTTCTAAGATGCCACTTTTGGAGATTTTTATCACCATGTTTTTAGAAGAACTCTCAAAGCTCATCAAAAAAGGCATAAAGAGTGATTATGTAAGTCTTGAAGATAATCTCAAGTTTCTAAAAGGCAAGCTAAAGATAAATGACCAAATAAAGAAAAATAGCATTCACAAAGAGCGATTTTATGCAGAGTATCAAGAGTTCATGAGCGACAGAGCAGAAAACCGCCTCATCAAAACAACCCTTGCGTATTTGTACAAAAAATCCCGCACTAATGCCAACCAGCAACGCATACGAGAGTTTTTGTTCGTGTTTGATGACATCCCGCTGTGCAAAGACGTTAAAGCCGACTTCTTACATGTAAAGCCAAACCGCCAAATGAAAGACTACGAACAAGTGCTTTTGTGGTGCAAGACGTTCTTGCTTGAAAACGCTTTTAGTCCGTATAAAGGCAAGGATGTAGCGTTTGCACTGTTGTTTGATATGAACCTGTTGTTTGAAAGCTATGTAGGACATCATCTAAAAAAACAAGGTTACGATGTTGAGCTTCAAGACAAACTACACCACCTGTGCCATCAAGAAAACCAAGGCAAATTCCAACTAAAGCCTGACATTGTCATCGACAATGGCGCTAAAATCGCTGACACCAAATGGAAGCTTCTTGGCGAAGACAAAACCCACCAAGGCATTTCCCAAGCGGACATGTACCAGCTTTATGCTTATGGCACCAAGTATAAAAACTGTAAAAAATTATTTTTGATTTACCCTTTTAATGGGCTTGAAAAATCAATCTCCTATGATTATTTCAACGATGCAAACGCCATAGGGTATATTAAAGAGGGAAATACGTGGGAAGCAAAAGGAATCCTGCGTCTTGATGTTGTTTTTGTTGACGTGACGCAGGAGAAGCCAGACATAAAGCTGCCCCTTAAATAAAGCACTATCGTAATTTTAAACATACAATAAGACTTTAAATTGTAAGATACAACAAACAATTTTACAGGATATTGCATGGAAAAGCTTGAAATACTAGAAATCTTGAACGACTGGAATTATTGGAACAAAGAGCTCCCTCCTACAATCCCAAGAGATTATTATGATAAAAAGATAACCTCCTATTTAGAAAATGATGAGATAATCGTACTTAAAGGCATCAGGCGTTGCGGTAAATCAACCCTTCTCATTAATCAAATCAAGCAACTTCTTAAAAATGGCGTAAACAAAAACGACATCCTCTTTGTAAACCTTGAAGACCCTAGATTTACAAACCATCTTAGCGTTGAGCTTTTGGGGCGCATCAAAGATGTCTATCTGGAGTTTTTAAACCCACAAGGCAAACCATATATTTTTTTAGATGAGATTCAAAACATTCCATTTTGGGAAAAGTGGGTTAACAAGGAGTACGAGCTGGGCCTTTCACGCATCAGCATTACTGGGTCAAACTCTTCTATGCTAAGTTCTGAAATTGCTTCAACGCTTAGCGGGAGGTATTTGTCCATCGAGGTTTTTCCTCTTGGCTTTGATGAATTTCTAAGGTTTAAAGGCTTACATGTAAGCACAAAGCTAGATTTCGTTGACAAAAAAATAGAGCTTAATCGTGCCTTTGAAGAGTACCGCCAGTTTGGGGCATTTCCAAAAGTGCTTGCCTATAAAGAAGCGGAAAAAAAAGAACTGCTTACCACCTACAAAGATTCCATCCTTTTAAAAGACATCGTTGCAAGATACCAGCTAAAAAACATCACAACCCTAGAGGAAATATCGGCATTCTTGCTTGCTAATAGTGGCATCATCCAAAGCACTTCAAAAATAAAAAACAATTTCAAAATATCGTTTGACATGGCAAGGGATTATGTGGAGTACCTCAAAAATGCCTATATGATTCATGAGTTAAAAAAGTTTGATTATTCACTCAAAAAACAAAATCTCAATGACAAAAAATACTACAGTGCAGACCTAGGGCTTTCCAACCTCTACCGTGTCGCTAATCTTAAAAACAGAGGAAATGACCTAGAAACTATCGTAGCCATTGAGCTTTTGCGAAGAGGGTTTGAGTTGTATTATTACAAAACCGCTTCAAATCATGAGATAGATTTTGTAGTGGTCAAAGACAATACTATTGTTAAACTTATTCAAGTGTCAAGCTCATTGAGCGATGAAAAAACAAAAAAAAGAGAGCTAGAGGTCTTTGAAAAAACAAGGAGGGAGCTTTCTCTTGGGGATGTAGCGTGTCTAGTGATTAGCGAAGAAAAAAGCGAGAATATCACATATGATGGTCTTGAAGTAATGGTTTTAAATGTACTGGAATGGTTGGTTTTGGGAAATTAATTACGCCCCCAAACCAGACATAAAGCTGTCATAACCCTCCTTTACAATAGGCTTCACACAAGGAGCTACCATGCTAAAAGATATTCGAAAAATCACCACCCATCTGTTTGATGCTTTTGGGCCAGAGAATAAGCCACTCTCTAGTCCAAAAGCCTGTTACGATGTCTACAGAAAACTTGAAAAGCTAGTCTATTGCACCCACTTAGTGGCAGAGCACTATTTGGTGCAAGACTTTAGCGAAGAGTATTTGCAAAACTCCTCCTATGGCTCACCCCAAAACAAATGGAGAACAGTCCTCAATGGGGACTTAGAAAAGCTCAACAAAGCGGCAAAAGCGTATTTGCTAGAACTCATGCACCTTTCCCTAGAGGACAGCATTTGGTCTTTTGATTCACTCCTTAGCAGAAAGTACAATATGAAATTTTTCTATGCTTTTGCGAGGGATGAGTACAATGTAGGGTTTGTTGACCCTTGTGGCTTTTCTATGATTTCCACTACCATCAACACAAAAGCACCCGACAACGAAACAATCCACATCAAAAAGTTTCAAAAAACTAGCCTAGAAACCCTAGAAGATAGAGTAGCACTCCAGCAAACCCTTAGAGAACAAAAACAACTCCTAGAACAAGAACTTGCAAGACTCAAAGCGTATATGCTCAAAAACTATACGCTTGAGATGTTGGTACAAAACACAAGAACTTTTTGGTAAGGAGTTTAAATGACCACCTTTTTTACCCCCGAAAACCTAGAGGCTATGCGCGCACTCAATGCGCGTATAGCTTTGTTTCAACAAAAAATCCTCAAAGAAGCAGTCGTGTTTGACGCCCAGCTTCAAAAGCGCGTAGCAGATGAAAAAGACTGGCTAGTTGATTATGAAATGGAGGCGCATGTTGCGTTTTATCTCAAAGCGTCTGACTCTGCTTATGAGAAAGAGAGTTACAACCTGCTTGTTGTTCACAACGAATACCTCAAAGGCATCGCCGATGAGGATGTAGAAAGCGCGTGGCGGTGGAGTGGCAACCACAATGAGTTTTCTGCTTGGAAGCATCCCATGCGTGGAGAGCATCACTGTTGGTGGTTTCATCACCTGTATGACCACACGCACTTAGCGTGGGAGGATTTACTGCGCATTGGCCACATTTGGGGCGATGTAAAAGTGTGGTATCAGTATGAAGATGAAGGTGCCAAGGCGACCATTTAAGAGAAACAAAGAGTACATTTTATGGCCATGACCACACGCCAGCCCCTCCTTTTAATCCTTCTAACATCAACTTTTAGGTACAATCACCCCATTTTAGAACAACATATAAAGGACATACTATGGCCATTAAAGGGATTGAAACAAAAGAGGCGTTCGCCAAATTGGTGGAAAAAACAAAGGCCAAGTCTGGCTATAAAGACCCTATCGGTTTTGGAGTTGCCAGAGTCGATCGCGGACAACTTACCCCTTCAAAAATCCTTCAAGCAAGCTTTCCTGTGGTCAACTGGAATGAAAACTTTGGCAGTGCGGCTGTATTTGTCGCTGCACTTGACGAAGCGGGTATTGAGGTAGATTTTTCAGGTAGCGAGTTCGTGTGTGACGTAAAAAAGAAGTTTGTTAAAAATGCCATGGCGGCGTTTGAGCCTTTTTTGGATTTGGCCGCGGGCAGTGTGCATAAAAACGTGCAAGTCGTCCAGCATCTTAACTTCATCACCCAAAACGAAGGGTTAGAAAAAGATTTTCGCTTGGTGTTTATATTTGAAGACGCGGCACCCCAAAGCGTGGAAGCGGTCTATCTAAAACTCTACGCCCTTTCCACAGGCAAAGCACCCTTGCGTTCTTTGAATCTCAGTGGCGCATTTGGCGTGCTTGAAAACGTCGCATGGTCCATGAACGTGCCCATCGAACTTGAATGGCTCCGCGAAAACGAAATCGAAATGAAGCTTGATGGCACCTTTCCTGTGATTGATTCGGTGGACAAATTCCCCCGCTTTTTACAGCACGTTATCCCCGCAGACAATACCCGCATCCTAGACGCGAGCAAAGTCCGCATGGGCGCACAACTAGCAGCTGGAACGACCGTGATGCCAGGCGCGAGCTACATTAACTTCAACGCGGGCACCACGGGCCCTGTGATGGTAGAAGGGCGGATCAGCTCTTCCGCGATTGTGGGTGCGGGCAGTGACGTGGGCGGGGGTGCGAGCATCCTAGGTGTTCTAAGCGGCACCAATGGCAACCCCGTTACAATCGGCGAAAACACCTTGCTTGGGGCCAATTCAGTCACGGGCATTCCTCTTGGAGACGGGTGCATCGTGGACGCAGGCATTGCGATTTTGGAAGGCACAAAAGTAAGCATTTCACCCGCACAAATGGAAAAAATCAAAGAAGTAAATCCAACGTTTGAATATGTTTTAGGGGAAGAAACCTACGTGTTTAAAGGCTTGGACTTAGCAGGATTTCACGGACTTCACTTCCGTCAAAACAGCCTTACTGGCGCTTTAAATGTCTTTCGTTCGCAGCGTGAAGTAGTGCTCAACGCAGAGCTTCATTAGGCTTACATGTAAGGGGCGAAACGCCTTTTACATGTTCTTTTTTAAGAGGTTTTGATTAAATACAACCGCCCAACGGTTGGAGACTTTGTGGTACGTGTGGTTGGCTACGTCGGTTTCTTTGAGTAGCCAAGCGCCACAGGTTTCGCATTTGGCATTCATGGTTTCAAGGGCATCAAAACCCATGGTTTCCACCTCGTTGGCGCGTTGTTTGCACTGAGCAAGGCTGCAAGAGAGTGTTTCGGACATTGGAGTGCCTTTATGTGGTCTTGAGTGCATTATAGCGGAACATCGACCAAACATTGTGACGATTTAATAACCAACTACAAGTGGCTAGTGCGAAGGCTTCGTGCCGGCCAATTTGACGCAATTTCTCCCTGCTTTTTTAGCTTGGTAAAGCAACATGTCTGCTTTTTTGACGATGGCAGGGATGTCTTTCCCCCAAGAGTGGTCACACGCCCCAATGCTAATGGTCAGCGACACAGTTGTGCCAGCTTTGGCGGGAGATTTTTGAGGTGCGCGTTCATTGCCGCGGATGTAAAACCCCTGATTTGCGATGGCTTCGCGCACTTCTTCCAAGTACAGCTTGCACTCTTTGACTTGCTTGCCCGCAAACACAAGGGCAAACTCTTCCCCGCCGTAACGAAAGGCTTTGCCTCCACCTTTGACACCTTTGAGCGTAGTGGCCACCTTGCGCAACACATCATCACCCACGTCGTGCCCGTAGGTGTCGTTAAAGTTTTTAAAGTGGTCAATGTCGGTCATAGCGATGGTAAAAGGCGGTGAAAGCCGTTCAAAATGCTCTTCCATGGCGCGCCGCGAAGGGATGCCTGTGAGGGTGTCGATGAAGGCCATGCGGTACGCGTCATTGCTTAGTGCCACCAAAAAAACAAGGCTTGCAGCACCCAAATACAACGCGGGAAGCGACGAAGAAAAAAGCACGGGAAACCCGCCCACTGCCAACGCCCACGCGAGGGATTTTTCAGATTGTTTGGACTCCAACAATCCGTACAACACTAAAAACACGACTCCAACTCCGTACAACACCAAGGCAATCTGTGAGAGCGGTTCAAAAGGCAAGGGCGTTGTAAAAATAGGCGTAGCGATGGTAACACCAAGGGCGCTACTGCGCGCCAGAAAATAGCCCACAAGGCAAAAGACGAGTGTGACACCATAGCGTGTGAGGGACGGTTTGCCAAACACCCCTTTTTCGCTCATGAGCCCAAGGAGTAAAAATGCCACGGGCAATAAGAGAAAAAAAGTTTGGGTAGCTGCTTCTTTGGAAAGGCCTAGGGGTTCGTAAAAAAGCACCATGCCTTGGCCGCAAAAGAGTAAAAAGGACAACAGCATAGGCTTTGCGCGCCCAAAGTGCAGGCTAAAAAAGAGGCTTAAGAGTGGCAATACCATCATCAGCACGCTTAGTTGCCCCTTTAAGATTCCATCAAACCAGAGGAAAAAAGGGTGGCCAAAAAAGAGTACGAGGCATAATGAGAGCGCAAAAAGTGGCAAAGTTAACGAGGAAGGCATGGGGTCCTTTTGATTTTTGGCAGATTATAACAAGAGAAGATGAAAGAATATGTTAAAATGCGCAAAAAATTAAACTGCTTGGTGCTCTTCTTTTCCTCACAAAGGTTTTTCATCCACCCTATTTCAAGGCAAAAAGCTTTGGCCGTGGCGCAGGATGTGCACGAAGCAGTAACGCAAAAAGGAAAGACACTATGGTTAATGTACGCAATATCACCATGCGCTTTGGCGCACAACTCTTGTTCGAAGACATTTCGATTACCCTTGATGGGGGCAAGCGCTACGGACTCATCGGTGCCAATGGCGCGGGAAAAAGTACGTTTATGAAGATTTTGGCCCATCAACTAGAACCTAGCAGTGGACACGTAAGCGTGGACAGCGGACTTCGCGTGGGTGTGTTGAGTCAAAACCAGTACGCGTACGAAGAATTTTCCCTCAAAGACGCGGTATTGTACGGCAACAAACGCCTCTTTGACGCGCAAAAAGAGAAAGAAAAACTCTACGAAACGGGCGATTTTGAAGATGAAAAAGTCAACGACCGCCTTGCAGAGCTTGAGATTGTGTGTGCCGAAGAAGACCCAACGTATGAGAGCGACGTGCAAATCGAAAAGATTTTAGAGTCCCTAGGCTTTCCTTCTTCCATGCATGAAGAAAAAATGAGCACCTTAACAGGAGCCGATAAATTCAAAATCTTGCTAGCCCAAGTGCTTTTTCCGCGCCCTGATGTTCTTTTCTTGGACGAGCCTACTAACAACCTCGACCTTGAAGCTATCACGTGGCTGGAAGAACAACTCAAACGCCATGGAGGCACTTTGGTGGTCATCTCCCACGACCGTCACTTTTTAAATGCCGTGTGTACCCACATCCTAGACGTAGATTTTCGTAAAATCCGTGAATTTTCAGGCACGTACGATGACTGGTACATGGCTTCGACATTGATTCAAAAACAACAAGAAGTAGACCGCAGTAAAAAGCTCAAAGAAAAAGAAGAGCTTGAAAACTTTATCCGCCGCTTTTCTGCCAACGCTTCCAAAGCCAAACAAGCCACAAGCCGTCAAAAACAACTGGACAAACTCGACGTTTCAGAACTCCAAGTCTCCACCAGACGGGATCCTAGCATCATGTTTAAACGCAACCGCGACATCGGCAATGAAATCTTGGAAGTGCGCAAAGTGAGCAAAGTTTACGGAGAACACCAGGTTTTTGAAAACTTAGAGTTCAAAGTAGAAAAAGGCGATAAAATCGCGCTCATTGGGCCAAATGGCGCGGGTAAAACCACGTTGTGCCAGATTATCATGGACCAGATTAAGCCCGATAGCGGGGAGATTTTTTGGGGAGCGACCATGGAGCCGACCTATTTTCCGCAAAATGCTACCGAGCTTATCACGGGAGATTTGCCGTTGTTTGAATGGTTACAGCAGTTTGACAAAAAACAAGACCTCGACGAAATCCGCAAATGCCTTGGCCGTATGCTGTTTTCTGGCGAAGAGCAAAAAAAAGGTGTTTCAAACCTCAGTGGTGGGGAAAAACACCGCATCATGCTTTCTAAAATCATGCTTCAAAAAGGGAACTTTGTCCTTTTGGATGAGCCAAACAACCACCTCGACCTTGAGGCTATCATCGCCCTAGGTGAAGCCCTTTACCGCTTTGATGGCAATGTCATCTGCGTTACCCATGACCGCGAACTCATCGACGCCTTTGCAAACCGCATTTTGCGCATCGACGAAAACGGCGTATTGGAAGATTTTAAAGGGGATTATGAGAGTTATCGGGAGTTTCACGGTCAGTAGACTCCTCGTTTCCTAAAGAGTTCCACGTCTCATCGACGATGTGCTCTTTTTGTTCTTGTACCCACGCGTCATCTTGTCTAGGGTCAAACTCAGGCAAGATGGTGCTAGACGCGGAGGGCATGGGAACGTAGATACTGCGCTCTTCGAAAGGCACTTTGTCGCGAAGGAGAGTGTAGGTACACAGCACGAGAGAAAGCACCCCAAAGAGTAAAAACATCGCGTTATTTCCCAGAAAACTCATGGCCACCCCAATGAGAAGCGGTGCCAAAAAAGAGCCCACGCCATAGGTCATGAGTAAGGTACGGCTAATCTCTACAGCACTTACTTCCACGTCCGTGGTGTCATTGGCGCGCGCTAGACTTAGGGGATAAATGGCAAAGATAGACACGCCCAGTAAAAACCCTCCCAAAAACAACATTTGTCCATCAAAAAGCCACAACAACGTGGATGTGATTAGGCTCATGAACGCAACGCTCAAGATGGCCATCTTCCGTCCCAAGCGGTCAGACACCCAGCCGATGGGCCACTGCGCCAACAAGGCACCCAACAGCGCGATACTCATAAACAAAGAGATAGACTCATTTGAAAGCCCCATGTTTTTAGCGTACACGGGTGCCATGGTGAAAAATCCCCCCACTAAAATCCCGCCCACAAAACTAGCAACAATAGCAAGCTTAGCGATGCCATAAAGCCCAGGAAGGCTCATGGTTTCGACTTTGACCAGATGCGGTTCTTGGATTTTGGTCATGGCAATGGGAATGAGCGAGAGGACGATAAACATAGACGCGAGTACAAAAAGCAAAAACCCTGTGCTGTCTTTGACTTGCAACATGAGTTGCCCACTTGAGGTGGCGAGGTAAAACACAACCGTGTAGATGGAGAGTACTTTGCTGCGGTCACCGCTTCCTGTTTTTTCATTAATCCAGCTTTCAATAATGAGGAGCATGCTGTAAAACGAATACCCCGCAAGGGTGCGAAAAAGTCCCCAAACAAGGGCTTCAGTAGTCAGGATGTGCCCTAGGGAGGCGAACGTTAACAAGGCGGCAAACACCCCAAAACTGCGAATATGCCCGACACTGGAGATGATTTTGAGTGCGCTTAAGGAGGAGAGGATGGCGCCTAGAAAGAAGCTAGCGTTGACCACGCCTGTGGCAAAGGTGGAGTTGCCCAGTTCTTGCATGCGAATCCCCACAAGGCTCATGAGCAACCCGTACCCCACGCACAACAGCGCGATGGCAAAAAACAACGAAGAGATAGGAAGCAAAATAGAGCGCATGAAAAACCTTTGGGTAAATTGGGCCGATTGTAGTAAGAATGCTAGAAAAAATCAACCCTTACATGTAAGGGATTCTAGAGCGCGTGTCAGGGCGTTGATGAAGCCTTCAAGCGGCGGGAGTATTAGGGTGCTTTCACGCTGTTTGACACCCCACATGGATTCGGGAAAATAGGCGTCTTCTTTAAAACGCGCCATGACGTGAATGTGCAGATGGGGAAGGTAGTTGCCAAAGAGTGCGATGTTGATTTTCTCAGGAGCATAATAGGCGCGCAACACGCGTTCACACGTGTCCATACATGTAAACAAAGCGGCCTTGGTTTGGGGGTCGCAGTCGGTGAGCTCTTTGTAAGGATGCGCGCTAAAGATTTTAACCCACGGAATCTCACTCTCGTGAAGTTCAACATAGTAGTGTGGGGTGGAAAAAAGTGGGGGCATGAAACGTTCCTTGGTTGGCGTATGCACTGATTAGATAGGCCTATTCGCTCATTCTCGGGTTGCCATTCTTGGCAACCCTTCGAGGGTTCTTGTCCAACGCACATCCAGAACGCTTCGTGGCCTCGAAAATCCGCTCACAGGCCTATCTAATCGGTGTCGAATGATAACTAAATTCGCCTTTCAGGCGGCAGTGTGTACAATACTTTT
>JACUTV010000194.1 GCA_014859645.1 Campylobacterales bacterium | reverse complement strand
TGTTGATAGGCATTGACTCTCCTTGGTAAGGGTTTGTCGTAGTCTAACAACCAAAAGGGATAAACTAGGGAGTAGGAAGCAAAATGCTAAAACACGCTCCTGCGGGAGTATTCCTTACATGTAAATGGCCGTGGGAGTTTTTTTCAATGATGATTTTACTCATGTAAAGCCCGATGCCCGTGCCCATGCTAGCGTGTTTGGTGCTCACATAAGGCTCAAAGATTTTCTCCATAGGTACAACCTGCACGCCCCCACCGTTGTCGCTCACTTCAACTTTGGCAAACCCCGCTTCTTCGGTGAGGGAAAGGTGAATGCAAGGGGCCAAAACCTTGCGTTCAAGCAAAATATCTTTGGCGTTGGCAATGAGGTTTAACAGTACTTGGGCGACTTCGTTGCTGTACCCAAACACATAAACCTCTTTGTCTTTGGTGTAGGTACAAGTGATGGTGTTGTTGGCAAGGGAAGATTGCACCAAATGAAGCGCATTGCTGATGGTATCACCAAGATTGAAGCGTTCTTGCTGTTTTTGAGGCGCAAAGAAATGGCGAAAATCATCCACGGTGTTGGACATAAAATCAATCTGTCCTTGGGCTTCTTGGACTTTTTCTTGGAGCATGTGGGGGGTGAGTTTGCCCCGTTCAAAAAAGAGTTCAATGGCAATCAAAATCGTATTAAGCTGGGTGAGGGGTTGGCGCCATTGGTGCGCGATATTGCCAATCATCTCTCCCATGCTTGCTAACTTGCTTTGGTGAATGAGAAGTTGCTCTTTTTCTTTGGCGATGGCTTCATTGGCCATACGTTTTCCAATCTCCTCTTCCACCCGTTTTTCCAAAGTTGTATTAAGTTCTTCGATGCGACGAATGAGCACATCAAAGCCCAAATGCAACACGACAAGAGCCACGACGCCTAAGAGCATGATGATGACGACACTTTCAAAAATAGCGTGGCTTAAACGCTGTTGGGCGGGGGTGATGTCTTGAAAAAATAGCACTTCAAACGCGTTGTGTCCAAGGGCATCTTTTTGGACGATACGGTGGGTCGAAAAGAGAGAACCGTTAGCATTAAAGGTGGTGCGTACCTGTTGTTTGGTGTCTAGGGAATTTAAAAAGAGTGCTTCTATGGTACTTTTTTCAAGGGCAATAAGGGTTTTGGTGTTGACAAGCATAAAGCCTTCTAGCCCTGTAAGTTCGATGATTTCAGCCAGAAAATAGCGGGGATCAAGCTCAAACATAAGATACCCATACTGCTTCCACGGTACGAGTACGCGATACCACAGTTTTTCATCAAGCCAAAATCCTGCCAAGGCATCTGTGTTGGAAATAAACGCTGGCGCTTCCCGCCCAAGCTGGGCCAAGCGAACGCCTTCGGGGCTATAAAATGCCATAGAAGAGAGGTAGGGGTTTTCCGACGTTAACACGTCCCATCGGTAGGCTGAAAGCTCTTGTAACAGTGCGCCATCGGAGTCTTCTAAGGCCGTGCTGATACCAAAGGAGTTGAGGTTGGCATAGCCTCGGTTGCGGTAAAAATCTTCCGTGCGCTTGAGGGTTTCTGTGTAGACAGAATGGATGCGCTCTACGTAAAAAGCTTGGGACTCTTCTGTGAACGTGCGCGTGTCCATGTAGCGCAAATAGACGAAGACAAAGGAGAGTAAGACGAAAAGCCCAAGCACAAGAACGATAGTTTTAAGCTTTGTGGAAAGGCGCTCATGCAAGGCATGTAAGTTAGCAATCAAGGGTGTATCCTATGCCGTAGTGGTTTTTGATGCGCTCTTTACCCACTTTTTTGCGCAAGGCTTTGATGAGTGCCTTGATAGCCTCTTTACTGGGCGCTTCGTAGCCCCATAGGTGGTCTTCGATTTCTTCAAAAGAAAGGGTTTGCCCACGCCTGGCGATGAAATACTCAAGTAGCCTGCTTTCTTGGTTGCTCAGGGCGATTTTTTCTGCGTTACATGTAAGGCTTTTTTCACAAGGAGAATAGTGTGTGTCTTTAGAAAGCGTTACATGTAACGCACCTCCTGCTAGCTCAAGTGCGCACACTTGCAACGCCTCAAGCAAGGCTTCTTTGCGAAAAGGTTTTGTGAGGTATTTGGAGATTTTTTGCTCCACGGCCCGCCATAAATTGGCTTCATCGCGGTGTGCGCTCAAGACAACAATAGGGATGCTTTGGTTGGTTTTTCGCACCGCTGTGACCACTTCTAGTCCGTCCATAAGCGGCATGCAAATATCGACAATCAGCACATCAGGACGCTCTTCTTCGTAAAGTTGCCACGCTTGGTTGCCATCGCTTGCAATGAGGACATTTTTAAAAAACAGGCCCAAAATTTGCGCAACATTGGAGCGAATACCTGCTTCATCTTCGGCGTATAAAACGGTACGATTTTCAAGAATGTCTAAAAGAGTTTTCATGGAGCTGTCTTTGTGGATGGTGTAATGTTTTGCGGGCTATTTTAGCATAAACAAAAAAGCCTTACATGTAAGGGAAAATCCCTTACATGTAAGCGGTGTTATTTTATTCCTGCGGCAAAAAGTTCATTGGCTTTGTTCCAGTTGACCACACTCCACCACTCTTTGAGGTAGT
>JACUTV010000051.1 GCA_014859645.1 Campylobacterales bacterium | reverse complement strand
CTAAAGACACTTACAAATGTGCGTTGGAATCTCTTCTAATGCGTTAAGGGGTGGGATTTTTTTGACAAAAATGCCCCGCGCGAGGAGGATGTTTTTGAGCCCTTCGCCCACCCTTGCCCCCAAATAATAACTCACCCCATGGGATTTGAGAAAGTCGGGCAAGCACGCGCTGGGTTTTTGCGAAGCGGCGGGATTAGAGACAAAGGTAACCGCGACGACTTTTTGGTTAGCCAGTTGCACCAGCGCCATCCACGGGGCGGCGTTGGGAAAACTGGAAAAATCCGTCTGCGAAAGCACGGGCAAAGCGACGATAAATTTGTCTTTAGCGTCCACAATCCGCATCCGATAGCCACGCACCAACGCCGTGGCTATCTTGGTGCGCGCGCTTTTGATGATGCGCGAAAACGTGGGGCGCGAAACGTTCATCTCCCTTGCCGCGTCTTCTTGGTACATGGACTCATAATCCATGAGGTAAATAGCTTCCATTTCGTCGCTATTAAGCTCCATCTCTCCTTCTGCCACGACATTTTCGGGGGCAAATAGGGTGTAGAGAGGCTTAAACGAACACGCGCGTTTTATCTTTTGTCTTCCCATGGTTTTCCTTTTTTATACCTACCTTAATAGGTATCTTTCTGCGGTATTGTAGCAGATTTTTTATTGACATATGTTCACAAAAAGAGTATGCTTCGCGAAATTTTTGTATGTGCAGGAGAAACCCATGGAAGCAGTGTGTGCGACCAATCAAGAACGGCTAAAGTTCTTTCCCATCATGATGTTTGCCATCGTCATGGGAATGAGCGGATTAACGATTATGTACCAAAAGGCGGGAGAATGGCTCCATTTTCCTCATCTCATCGGGAACGTGCTCATGGTGATAACCACGGGGTTATTCTGTGTCATTAGCGCGTTATACCTCGCCAAATACCTGCGCTATCCTGCGGCGGTCAAAAACGAGTTTGCCCACCCCGTGCGCATCAACTTTTTTGCGGCGGTTTCCATCTCCATGTTGATGCTTGCTATCATTTATAAAGAGCATTATCCTGCCATTTCGGCCTTGTTTTGGTACCCAGGAACGGCGTTGCATTTTTACCTCACCATGCACACCATCTCTTTTTGGATTAACCACAACCAAGAGCTAGACCACTCCAATCCCGCGTGGTTTATCCCAATCGTGGGCAATGTGCTTGTGCCTATCGCAGGGGTTGGGTTCGTCGGACAAGGGGTGTTGATGTACTTTTTTAGCGTGGGTATTTTCTTTTGGGTGGTGGTTTTTGCCATCTTGCTCAATCGCATCATCTTTCACAACCAGCTTGCCACCAAGTTCATGCCGACCCTGTTTATCCTCATCGCGCCCCCTGCGGTTGGGTTTATCGCCTACGTGCGTATGTTTGAGAACATCGATGTGTTTGCGCATATCCTTTTCAACTTGGCCCTGTTTTTCACGCTCCTGATTGGATTTATGTACAAAAACTTTGTCAAAATCAAGTTTTTCATCTCGTGGTGGGCTTTTGTATTTCCCCTTGCCGCCATGGCCATCGCGACCATGCGCATGGTCGCTTCCACGCACGACACCGCCTTGCTTTTCTTGTCTTACGGGATGATTGGCGTGACTACGGTGGTCATTTGTATCGTCATTTACCAAACCCTTCTGCACATGCAAAAACGTGAAATTTGCATCCAAGAATAAATTTAATCAAAGGAATCAACAATGAAAAAAAGCATTTTCATGGACAAATACCCTGTGTATTCTTTGGAAATTAGCAAGAACGAAACCGTTTACAAAAGCGTGCCAGAAATCTTGGCGTATTTTAAAAACAAGATTGAAACGCATCCTATCGCGGCGTTTATTGGGGTTTTTGACCACTACAGCCACACCAAAAAACTAGACGGCCCGATGGTCGCAGGGTTAAAAGACGCGCAAAACATTCTTTTTTGTTTTGGGCCAGCTATCCCTGACACTAAAATCCTCGCGGCACGCCCACGAAGCATCGGTGTGTGCGAACTTGAAGAGACATTTATCGTCGAATTTATCGAAGCGCCCAAGGAAGAACTCCACACGCTCATGGAGTCTTGGGCAAAAGGTCTAGCGGCTTAAAAGAGGGGGAATCCCCCTCTTTACTCTACGAACGAACAACAATAATCCACAACCTCAGGACACACGATCTCAAAAGTACTAAGGGCAGGCACATCAAAAGACTCTCCCGCCCTTACATGTAAGGTATTTTTACCCAAATGCACCTCACAATTTCCCACAAGAATCTCCATCACTTCCGCCGCGCCTGTGGTAAAAGTGTAGGTCCCTGGAAGCATGATACCTAAGGTTTTTTTACTCCCATCCGCAAACACCAAGGTGCGACTCGTCACCTTTCCTTCAAAATAGACATTGGCCTTTTTAACAACACTCACGTTTTCAAATGTATCCATACGCACTCCTTAAAAAATAGAGAAAAAGTGTACCATGAAGTGCTTTAAAGGTCTTACATGTAAAGAAACCACACCACACTAAAAAGCGCGGTAAAGGATGCTTCCCCACGTAGTGAGAAACAAAACAATAGACAAAAAAACAATAGAACTTCCAACATCCTTGGCTCTTTTTGCCATTTGGTGATGCTCAAGCGTCACCAAATCAACCACGCGCTCTATGGCACTATTGATGCTTTCTGCAAGCAATACCCCAAAAAGAGAGGTGAATAACAAAAGCTTATAGACAAGCTCGTCGTCATAAAAAACAATATAAGGAATCAAAATCACGCACAACAGCAGTTCAATCTTAAAAGAGGTCTCGTTTTTTACAATATCTACAAGCCCATGAAGTGCGTAGGATGTATTTTTCAAAAAGTGATATTTTGGCTGGTTTCTCAACGCTTTTTCCTTTTTTGTTGGCTTACCTATCGGTATAATTTTTTATCGTACATGTCTTCCAAAACCGTAACCATGGCGATGGCTGAGCGTTCAAGTACACTGTCATGCGCTGCTAACGTCAAGGTTTTGTTTGCATAAGTATACGTTTGAGGGAGAATATCAGGGGCAATGATAGCTACTTTATCCTTGTGTCTAAGGGCATAGGTGTCGTTAAACTGCATCAAAGCGACCTCTTTTTTGTCATCTGAAAAGATGCTATGGCCCAAGATGGGATAGGAAAGTTCCAAGCCCAATAAATCCAATGCGGTTGCTAGCACATCGGGTTGTGAGGCAAGTTTTGTGTAGTTTTGTGGCACCATGCCGTCCATCACAATCACCGCAGGAATATGAAACATATCGACAGGCACAACCTCGTCTCCGTGCACGCGCACATTGTGATCCGCCACGACAACAAACACCGTGTCTTTAAAGTAAGCTTCTTTTTTGGCGAGTTCAAAAAATCTCCCAATAGCAAAATCCGCGTACTTGATGGCATTTTCCACGCTCTGTTTTGGGACACCTTCAATGTACGCAATTTTATTTTCTGGAATCTCAAAAGGCGCGTGGTTGGACTGGCTAAACACGACCGAAACGAACCGTTCGTTCTTTTGAGAATGCTCCTTAAACAGCGCATTTGCCTTAAGAACAAGGTCTTCATCGCAAACGCCCCACGTGCTCGTGAAGGTTGGATTTTCAAAATCTTTTTGTTCGATGACCCTGTCGAAACCATTGCCAAGGTACCAACTTTTCATGTTGTCAAAACGCGCCTCGCCTCCGTAAATGAAGCTTGATTTGTACCCGTGGGGTTCAAGAAGTGAAGAGAGGGTAAAAAAATCATTTTGGGACTTTGTTCTTTTTACAACCCCTTCGCCAGGTACCGCCAAAAAACCAGAACTCAGTCCAGCAAGCCCACGGATACTTCGCGTTCCGTTGGAGTAAAGGTTTGAAAAAACAAGGTATTCTTTTCCCAGCTTGTTCATAGTGGGCGTAATATTTTGCGCACCACCAGAAAATTCTACAAATTGCGCGCCCATGCTTTCTTGGATAAAAACGACCAAATTTTTTGGCCCAGTGGCGGGAAATTGCGTCTTTTCAACCCTGTAAAAAGGATGTGCTGGGTCATCAAAACCAATGTTAAGCATCTGTGAAGCAAGGCTGTAGGCTTCCGAAAGTTCCATTTTTCCATACCGTTTGATGCTCTTGCTTCCATGTTTTTTACTGCTATAGTAAGCATACGCAACCGAATGCATAGAGTTTTTAGTGATTTCATTGATGATGCGATTGGTGCTGTAAAAAGCATCGGACGTGTTGGCTGCTCGGTGCCCAAAAGAGGAGCGAATCCCCACAAACAACACAAGCAAAAGAGGGAGCAAAAGCAGGATTCTTGTGCGGTAAGGCACGTTAAAAGCGTTGGAAAAATTGATAGCAGTGGAGTTTAAAAACAAGCGCGCCGTAAGCCCCATCATCGCAAAAGAGAGCAAAAGCTCTAACTTGTATTCTTTAAACATCAACGAACCTACTTCTTTTGGGTACTTGAGGTATTCCAGAAAAAGATAATTTGGCCGCACATCATACTGGGCAAAAAATGGAAACGTTGCATTTTCAATAAAAATGAGCAGCAAAAGACACACTAACACATACGTACTTAGGAGTTTTGAAACAACTACTTCCCCGCGTTTGGGCGTCAATGCGAGTAATAAAACAGGCAACACTAACAGGCAAGAAATAGCAATCGTATCCAGTCTTAGCCCGTAAACAAAGGTTAAAAGAGACTCAAAAAGCGTTATCTCTTCAAATCTCTCAGCATACAAACCATACAAAACTACTCTTCCTGAAAAAAATATAAAGAAAAATAGAAGGTAAGTTTTTATCAACTCTTTTATAAGATTCATTTATAACTCCACATTTGATTTTTGGAATCTTAACACCCAACGGTAAACGAAAAAGACAACAAGAGGCAATGTATTTTTGTTTCGACACATAAAAAACCAACAAGTCTTACATGTAAAGAAAAACCCGCTACACTTGCTAAAATCTTCTTTCAAGAGCTTCCATGCGCCCTTTTTTTGTTGAAAAAACCGTTGCTTCTGTACTAGGACTTGGCGTGACCACAACCATTGGGTATGGCACCTTGTTGTACGCGTTCACCCTGCTCTCTTTGGAACTTGAGTGGCATTTTTTGTGGAGTAAAAGTTTTGTGTTTGGGGTTTTTTCCCTTGGGCTTTTAGTGGGCGGACTCATCGCACCGTGGGCGGGACGAAGCTTGGACAGGTATGGCGCACGCATCATCATGAGTGCGGGGTCGTTGCTAGCGGCGTTGGGACTTGGGCTTTTGGCGTTGGTGGAAACCAAACTTGGCTACGTGCTTGCCATGCTTTTTACCCAGATGAGTGCCACGTTGGTGCTCTACGAGGCGGCGTTTGTGGCGTTTTCGCAAATCGCCAAAGATAAAGCGCGGCTTCCTATGACGCAGATTACGCTCATTGCGGGGTTTGCTTCGACTATTTTTTGGCCGTTAGTGGGCTGGCTTTTGGGGTTTTTGAGTTGGCGGGAAGTGTATGGGATCTTGGCGTTACTGCACCTTTTGCTTTGCGCGCCCCTTCACTGGTGGGTGCTTGGACGTGGCGTGGGCGGGTTTGTCCCTGTAAAAACTGAAAAATCCCCTGTTTTAGAAGGAGATAAACGCACGGCATTTGTGCTCTTAGGCGCTTCGTTTGCACTCATCGCCATCCCCACTGCCGCGGTTCAAACGCATTTTGTAGGGCTTTTAAACGCGCTGGGCGTTGAAACTTCGTTGGCCATCTCCTTGGGCTTGCTTTTAGGCCCGCTTCAAGTGGGCGCGCGCGTGCTAGAGATGCTAGGAGCGCGCAAAATCTCCCCTTTTCACTCCGCACTTTTGTCTTACGGACTGCTCACCTTGGGCGTGTGGCTCATGCTCTTAAGCGGCGTGAATGTGCTTTTCGCAACGCTGTTCATCACGTTTTTTGGCGCGGGTCAGGGTATCAACTACGTAGCGCGTGGTGCGCTTCCTTTGGCTATTTTTGGCACACAAGGCTACGGCCACCTCACGGGAAAACTCAATCGCTACAAAATCATCGCCGCCGCCCTCGCGCCTTTTTCCTTTGCCTACATTTTTGAACACGTTGGTATCTTCCCTGCCCTCGTACTTTTAGGTGTCTTAACTACCTGTGCCACGGTCTTGCTTGTGGTACTGGGAAAGATTATGAAACGTTTTTAACCCTTACATGTAAGGGTTAAAAGTCTTTTTCAATCTTAAACGCGTCAAAGATGATGTCTAGTGCAACCATCCTCGCACCGTGGTTGGTCGCATCTAAAATCTCCCCGTCGTTATAGCCAAGCTTACGCAAACTTTGCACGTCCGAAGCGGTGATATCGTGAGGAGTGCGGACGGCTTTGAGCACAAACAAAAGCATCGCTTTTTCCTTTTCTTCTAACTTTGCCGCGTTGGGGTCTGCACGCACCGCTTCGACTTCCTTGGGTGTCCAACCAAGCATGTTGATGAGAATAGACGCGTTAAAGTCGATGCAATAAGTGCAGTTGTTTTTGTCTGAAATGAGCATCCTCATGCACGCCAAAAGGGGCATGGAGAGGCTTTTTTGGTTGAGCATGTAGTACTCCACAAAAGCCATTTGCTGTTTGACAAGCTCAGGACTTGCGCTAAAAAGTTGGGCTGTGTTGCTCACGCGTCCGCGCATGGCGTGTATTTTTCCATACAGCGTTGCAAGCTCACCGGTGGCGTTTTCGGGTTTGATGGTGTTGATTAATGGCATGGTGTCTCCTTAGTGTTTGAGAAAAGTTTGAATGTTTTGTGCAACCAAATTCATAAGCGCCGTGCGTGCTTCAACGCTCGACCATGCGATGTGCGGCGTCATAATCAGGCGTTCTGGATGTTTTACATGTAAGAGCGGGTGCGCCTTTTGCATCGGCTCTGTTTCGAGGACGTCAAGTCCCACATAAAGCTCTTTTTCATCGATGATTTTTGCCAATGCCACCTCGTCGATGATGCCGCCGCGCCCGACATTCACAAGCACAGAACCTTCTTTCATCAGACTAAGCGCGTTATGGTCTATGAGCCCTTTGGTTTGCGCGTTGAGCGGTGCGTGGATGCTGATAACTGAACATGTTTGAAGCATCTCTTCTAGGCTAAGTCGTTGATAGAGCGCATCGTTGTTGGCGCCACTGGTGGAGAAATAAACAACCTCCGATCCAAATGCGGTCGCAATCTTCGCCACCTCTTTACCAATCGTTCCAAGCCCGATAATCCCCCAACGTTTGCCTTTAAGTTCCCAAAAAGGACGCTCGATATGCGTAAATGTTGGCGCTTCAACCCAGCCACCTTTTTTGACAAAGTCGTCGTAATAGCCACAACGACCGATGAGGCTGAGTGCCAGCATGATCGTCGTTTGGGCTACGGACGCAGTGGAATAACCTGCCACGTTTTTTACTGCAATGCCTTTTTTATCCGCATGTGCCAAGTCGACATTGTTCGTTCCTGTTGCTGTGATGCAAATGAGTTGAAGGTGTGGGCATGCGTCCATCGTTGCCGCATCGATGAGGACTTTATTGGTCAAAATAATGTTCGCATCCGCAATGTGCGCAACGCACTCTTCGGGTGATGTGGTTTCGTAAGTGCGAAACTCCCCAAAGGTTTCAAAGAGACCTAGGTCAATATCTTTTCCCATCGTCTGGGCATCTAAAAAAACGATTTTCATACATTAATCCTTTTTAAGTAGTGGTATCCATTCGTTTAGCGTTAAAACGCGACTAAATCCAAACGCCTGAGCGACTAAAAAGGCTCGGTGCAACTCTTCGGCACTCACCTCTCCTGCTTCATTGGAAAACGCCAGTGTGCCATTGGCATCGCTGAGAAATTCAACCGTAAAGCCAAGCTGTGAAGCATCGCGTGCGGTGGCATCACAGCAGTTTTGGGTCATATAACCGACTATAGCAACGGTGTCGATTCCAAGACTTCTTAGTCTGTAGTTCAAATCGGTTCCCACAAAAGAGCTTGCATGGTTTTTTTCGATGATAAGGTCAGATTTTATGGCTTTGATCTCATCGTGAAATTCCCACATGTGGCTTCCTCGCACAAATGCTCCTGCATTTTCTTTGAGACTGGTATGTTGTACAAAAACAATGAAGTCACCTGCTTTTTGCGCTTCTGCGATGGCTGTTTTGATCTGCTCAAAACTTTTGGGCGGATAAGTGATGGGTAGAGCGCCACCCTCAAAATACTCATTTTGAACATCTACAACGATGAGAGCTCGTTTCATAAAACCTCCTTGACTGTTTGGTCAAGTGGCATTTTAACAAAATTTGACCAAACAGTCAAGAGGCATAAAACTATGTTATAATTTGCCTAGAATATAAAGGGAAAATTATGGAAACGACACGCGACAAGCTTATAAATGCAACATTTGACGAAGTCTTTTCACATGGTTATCAGGGTGCATCGCTCTCCGACATCTTAGCCAAAGCAGGCGTGCACAAAGGCTCTATGTACCACTTCTTTGCCAATAAAAAAGAGATGGCACTCGCCGCCGTTGAGGAGACCATTCTCCAACGGTTCAACGAACGTTACGGCTATGTCGCCACACAAGAGAAGGGGTATTTGGAAGCCTTTTACGCAAAACTACGCGACACCTCCACGCGCGATTTTAAGCGCGGATGCCCCATTGCCAACATCGTCCAAGAGATGTCCAACATCGACGCGGATTTTAACGTGCTCATGCGCACCATCTACGAAACCTTCCGCGCCAACGTCAAAACCATCCTCGACAAAGCCCTCGAAACTGGCGAACTTGCCCCCTGTGACACCGCCAAACTCGCCCTCTTCATCACCGCAACCCTCGAAGGTGCCATCCTCTCCGCCAAAGCCAGCGGAGAAGAGCAAGATTATGTGGATGTGGTGGAGATGTTGATTGGGTGTATTGAGGGGAAAAAGTAATATCTAGTGTTTACAGTATGAATAAAAAGTGTTTATTTTGAGATTACTATTTTTACTAAAATGATCAGATAAATGTGTATGCTTTACTATTTCTGTTTAGGTTATTTATTTTCTCAAGTGCCTCTTCCTCGCAAACTTTCTTTCGAAGCATTTGGTAAATATGCGCATACTCATTGCGTAAATTAGTCATAAATATACCCGCATCGTCACTTCCAACTACAACAGTCGGTTTTGGCTCTTGCGTAAGCCATCGCATTAAATGATGTTCATCATAATTTTTATAATAACTTATACGCACATTGCTTGTTGGTAATGTTTCAATGGCAATATTCTTCTTGTTTAATAATTCAATCATTTTATCCTGCAACACTTTTAATTCACCAGAACCAAAAATCTTGAAAGGCTCAATCTCTATCATTTTGTTATATTTTTCAATTTTACTACCATCATGATACGCTTCATACAAGTCTCGAATTTCTTTATCTAGTCCTTTTATTTTTTGCAGCTCTATTGTTTCAAAATCTTCAAACAAACTAGGCTCTCTCCATCCTAAAGTTATAAAAGGATCATACTTTCGCGCTTTCCATGCTTCTACCATATGATGCATTGAGTAGTATATTGAAGAACCATAGATTTCACCAAAATGCGCTCGTATCTCTGATTCTAATTTTCCCAAAAGCCAATACAACTCTTGACTCTCAACACAAAACAAATAAACAAAAACCAAATCATCAAGCCACTCGCCTTGCCTTAGCATTAGTCTACTTCCATATAGTCTTTGAGACCAAAGTTCAGGGTCTATCCCTAAAGCAGTCGCATGCCCTACCCTGTTGCCAGATTGCATTTCTAGAAATTCTACAGCTTCATAAACTGTTCTTAATCCTGAAATAAGATGAACGAAATCTTCCCCTGCATGAAATGTGAAATTTTTATAGCCTATAAAAGCTAGTTTTCGAAAGATAGGAGCAAATACTTCTGGTTTAGCATGAAGTTCATTCGCAGCAGCATCAAATCCCACAACTAATTCTTCATAAATAGCCACATTATCTTTATCTCTAAACTTTAGGACATCAAGAAGCACTTCAGTCTTTTTTTTGTTTTCTAACCGTAATTTTAAATCTCGAAATGTAATAATTTTTTTAGGATTTCTGCTATCAAGAGCTTTTATAAAATGCGGAACTAATGCAAGTTGAAACTTATCTTTATGTTTTTTATCATACCCCTTGTAAATTGAGTTTAGCAACTTGAATGATTTTTGTAGACTATCCTTTGGTGAAAACCGTCCTTCAAGCACAGATAAAGTATCGTCATACATTCCTTGAAGCTGAAAGAATCGTTGTGTATATTTTTCTTCTGTCAACTCACGTAACTCATTAAGGGTTATTTTTTGAAATTGATCAAAGCCTACTTGGGTTTTTTGTTGTACCAATAACTTTTGAAAATACGAATTAATCAAAAGATAATAATGAAAAAGCTGAGCAAAATAAGTACATGATGAAGCCTCCATATACTCAAAACTTTTCATTAAAAATAACGCCTCATAGTGCATTGATGATTTGAAGCAATTGTTCTCAACAGATGCTAATGGATGAATTTTGGAGACATAATATTGCACTCTGCCTATATCAAAAGATGTTTTTGTAAATAGTTCCCTTTCACACTCTTTTTTAGGATCTTTAACAACTCTATTATAAATTATCGATAACATTTTATCCCGTATCTGTGAAGCTATTTTAAGAAGTCGATACAAATCTTCTTGCTCAAAATGACCAATCTGCAAGTACTGCTCTTTAACATTTGTCTGTGAAAGAGATTTTTTGATGTAACCATAAAACTCTTTGGGACGACTTAACGCATCTTGCCAAACAACATCAACTTCTGTTGCACCATTGAGATGCATATGCATTTCATTCAGTCCTCTTTCTTTAAAAATATGCTCAAGCTGTGGCTCATAGATAGAAGGCAAGGCACTTTTTTTAAAAATAGACGCAATAAGCTCTTTCTTGTCAATTCGGAAAGACTCTTTACTGCGTAGATAAATAGCAAATGAGATGACCAGCAAAGGTGAAACACTCAAGATGCTATCTTGCCATCGCTCAAATAGCTCATTTTTAACATAGATACATTCCCCTCTAAAAACAAACATTTGAGAAAGTTCACCCAACGTAGCTATCAATAATTGATCAATGGATAGTCCTTTTGTAAATCCTTCCATAGCATTTTTAAAGATATAATCAGGCTTATACGGATCTTTTAAATGTGACTCAATAAAAAGATAATTTTGTATCTCCCTATCTTCCAATGTCCCATCATAAAAATACTTTTCTAACATCCTTTGAGAATCAAGAAATGTTACAGAAAGTGTTGTTTTCATTGTTTATTTTGAATAATACTATTTAGCATATATTTATTAAAACCTTTTTTATAACCTTTTTCAGCGAGTAATTTTCTAATTTCACCAGCAATACTATTTTTGTCAGATTCGGTTTTTTCTTTATATTTCAATAGATCTTCTTTTAATTTTTCATTATCACCGCTATTTATAACTTTTTCATAGATGCTCTTTAAAATCCTATTCTGCTCTTCTGGTTTCAAAGATGAAAAATCACTTACAATACTACTTGAGTTATCAGAATATATTTTCAAATTATTTAATTTATCAAAATATTTTCTGAAAGCACTTAACAAAGGGCATGTATTATAATAGTCAAATAATGTAAGAATATTGTTATCTGCTGTATATTCATTTAGTTTATTTTTAAAAAATTCTTTACTTGTGGATGGATTTTTTATATTGACATTTTTCCCTTTTTTCTGCTCACAAATAACATAACATGCATTTAAAAAAGCGGCAATATAAAGCTCAAATAGCTCACAGTAATTTTTCTTCTTATTTTCTGATCTATTTTCTATATCATTGATGCTATAAACAAATCTTATCCATATACTCGCTAAATCCGCCAGAGAAAGCTTTTGCTTAACCTTCCTTATGCTTCCATGCCATTCTTCTAATTCTTTTTTTAACTGATCCGACACATCAAATGAATCATCATCATTAGTCTCGCCAGTTTCTTTAATACTTTCAGATGAGTTATCATAAACATAAAATGTTTTTACTAGATTAATCTCTTTCAAAATATTTTCAACTTGATCACTTTTGGCAATATCAGCAACAAAACCAAAGAGGTTAAAAATAGATAAAAAATTATAACTACCACCCTTGGGGTTATGGACTCGGCTTAATAGTAGTGCAAGATTCTCTTTATTATCCAGCTTTTCCATATTCTCATTCGAAATAAACAAGTTACCAAAAAATATACTATTGCCTTTATTTCTATTAGAAGCTATAGGCAAAGTGGACAATAGTTTTTTTGATATTTTTGAAATTGAATCATTACTATCCATCCCAACATGATCAACAAATCTTTCAAAATTATCATGATTCCCCGCATGTAGGTCTTGGTATCTTTCTAACGCATAACCAATGATTATAAAATAAGAAGGGTAATCTGATGGTTTTAAAAGAAAATTTGCCATTGCATTTAAATAAAATATTGCTATATTGTCTTCATTCTTGGAAAACTCAGGAGTAAGTTTTAGGTGACTATCCCTACCAATGCCTTCTTTTAAAATATACATTGAAAGTAAATTTAAAAATTGTTCCTGTTGAGGTATCTCAAGCAAACCATAAGGCTCAAGTTTCTTTTTTAAAGTGGTATAAAAAGTGTGTTTAACTGTTGTGAGAAAATATTCAGTATTTTCTTCACGCTTACTCCAAGATTGCAGTACTTGAATAATAGAACGTGTTGATTGGGTCAATAGCGTTCGTTCATAACAGTTAGCATAACGGCTATTTGTAGTTAAATATACATTTTCTAGCATACGGCTCATAAAATCACACAATTGTGATTCTTTTGACTCTAGTGATTCTTTTTGCGACTTAATTATTAGCTCTTTTTTTAAATCATAAAGATTTTTAAGGTTGATTCTATTTTCAGGTTTTAATACTTTAACAAGATATTGTTCTTCTAAGTGTTCAATTTGATCCAAATACTTATCTTTTCCTTCATAATCTTTGAGTATTTTTTTAGGATCTAATTTTTCCCACTGAAGCTGCCTAACAAGAGTACTGTAAAGGTCAATATCCCCTAGTAAAACAATAATAAGCTTTGGAGAAGTGAGGTATTTTCTTAAAACCTCTAAAATTTCTTTGCCCTTATCCAAAGAGGTGTCAACATCATCAAGCACCAATAAAAAAACATCCCTATTGAGAACTTTTAAACTTTCGTCTATAAATGTATGAAAATCTTCTTCAAGCGCATAACCATGTTTTGCATTTGAAAGCCCTCTTTCCAAAATAAGCTCTGGTGAATCCCATAAAGAGTTGTCTTCAAGATGATTTCCCCCAACACCATCAAGCATACTAAGTCCGCCAGCAAGTTTTCTTAGACTCTCTTTCCATGATTTGTATTCACTCTTGCTGGTATACTCACACTCCCTACATCTTGCTGCTTCATCAATTCTGCATTTAATCTGTGTGATGATATTTAAAAAAACATGCTCGCTTGTTTCAATCAATGTGGGGTCTATAATTCCTAAAGAACAAATATTTTTCTTCAAGTTTTCGTCGTCTAGCACACTTAGCATAAACGATGTTTTCCCCATACCTCGCCTACCATCAATCAAAATCGTATTGTGAACTCGAGGAAAGGATGTTGAAGTCTTTTTCTGTGTAGCGCTTTGTTTGCTTTTGTTTTTACCAAGAAAGATATCAATAAGATCTGTAAACTTTTTTTTACCATCTATTTGAATTAAATTAATATCTTTAAACGATTGTGTATCTGTCTCGTGTAAGTCAATAATAATTCTATTGCCCATCGCTACCATCCTTGATTGTGTTAGTAAAATTACAAATGATTGTAGCAAAAAATACAATAAAGTATTAACCAACAAAACCAATACTAAATATTTTCGTAAAATCTTTTTTTGGCATTAAAAATAATTATCGCTTATAAAATTAGGTAATTCTGAGCTTTTACCCCTTGCGCCCTGTTAGCAAAAATATCGGGTATTCCTTAACAGGTTTTTTGGCTACAGTGACGATGCCAATCTCTACCTCTTCAAAGCCTGCTTTTTGGGCTAGTGCTTTGAAAGTTTCAAGCTCGAAGCCAAAGTGAAACACGCCAGTGTCTTCGGTGTGAAACGAGCCATCTTCCGTCTCTAAATCTGCCAAAGCGATGCTCCCGCCCTTTTTGAGCAAGCGGTGAAACTTCTCAAACAGTGCGCCCACATCTTCCACGTGGTGGATGGTCATGGAGGAGATGATGCTATCAAACTCCGCTTCAATTTCTTTACATGTAAGGTCGCATTCAACCATTTCCACTTCGCAAGGAAGCTGGTCTAGCTTGGTTTTAAGTTGCGCGTTCATGGCGGGCGAAACATCTACGGTGGTGATTTTGCGCACATGCGGGGCGATTTTTTGGGTGAGCAAGCCCGTGCCTGAACCAAAGTCCATCACATGCGTCGCGGTACGCTCATAAACAAAGGTGTTTAAAATCCCCTCGGCGATGGCGCTGACGTTATCCGTGTGCCCTGAGTTTTTACCAAAATGCTCGGCTTTTTTATGAAAATAATCTGTTGAAGGTTGCATGGTTTTCCTTTTGTAAAAGTGAGAGTATAGCACGCACGGCTCCCTTTTTTTCGATTATGAACAAAAATTCATATACCCTTCATGTGACGTTCACGTTAACTTTTTATACTGCCACCATCAAACACAAGGTTGTTACGTGGTAGCAAATGCACTAAAGGCTCTAAGGGCCAATAGATTAAAGACAACGCTCATTTACGCAAGTCTCACGTTTTCGTTAATTGCAATTTTTTTAATCACCGCTATCTCCCATGGCGTCATCTCCATGTACGCTTCCATCCTCAAATCTGATGGCGACATCATCGTGACACAAGCAAAGATTTCAGATACTTTTTTTAGCAACGTGGACATGCAAATTATCCCCCAAATAGAGCGCCTCTCAGGCGTGAATAAGGTTTCGGCGCTGATTGTTGGAGCAAGCCCTGTGGAACATTTGCCCATCGTTGCCATCTACGGAAGCTCCACTAACAGATTTTCACACTACGCGCTCCTCTTGGGGGATTACCCCAAAGCAGGCGAAGTTATCATCGGAAAGGCCATCAAAACCCAGCTAAACCACCCCAAAGAGGTCAAAATAGCAGACAAAATATTTACTGTTAGCGGGATGTTTGAGAGTGACCTTGGTTTTGAAAATGGCGGCATACTCATGGGCATTGAAGATGCGGGAGAAATCTTTAACAAATCTGCTTCCATGCTTTTAATCAACGTGGACTTGGGCACAGATACGAACAGGGTTCTCTCCAGCATCCAAAAACTGAGCCAAAAGATTGAAGCCAAATCGACACAACACTTTGTGGACAACTACAACCAATTTAAAATCATCAACACTTCTTCTAACGTCGTCTCGTTTATCGCGCTCATTATGGGTCTCTTGGGAATCGCTTCGGTGATGAGCATCACTGTCAACGAAAGAAGAGAAGAATTTGGCATCATGAAAGCCCTAGGCATATGTGCAAAAAAGATAAGTTTTGGTCTGTTTACGGAGAGTGTTATCATCGGGGTTCTCTCTTTTGTAAGTGCCTTTTTGCTTGCCACTCTCCTTCTTTATGCCATCAAACACACAGCGATGTTTCAAGGCTATATCAACGGCGAAATAAGCGCCTGGCTCTCTTTTGAAATCTTTGTCGCGACACTCATCATCACGGTTTTAGGGGCACTGCTTCCTGCGTACAGTGCTTCAAAAATCGACCCCATTATCTTAATCCAAGGGGGAAAACAGTGATTGTAGCTAGGCACATTACCCATCACTACGGCCAAGATACCGCCTTGCGCGATGTAAGCCTTCACGTTAAACAAGGGGAGTTTGTAAGCTTTATTGGCGAGAGCGGTAGTGGCAAATCCACACTTTTGTCCGTTCTTTCCACGCTTCTCATGCCCACCCTAGGGGAGCTGTACTTTCTCAATCAATCGCGCAAGGAGATTGCAGATATTGATGCATTTAGACGAAAAAATATTGGGTTTGTTTTTCAGTTTCACTACCTCATCCACTACCTTACCGTGACAGAAAACATCGCACTTGCCATGGACAATAAAGAGCCCGCACGCATTAAACACATCCTAGAGGAGTTAGACATTAAAGAGATAAGCGCACGATACCCCCATGAAATCTCCGGAGGGCAAAGGCAGCGC
>JACUTV010000193.1 GCA_014859645.1 Campylobacterales bacterium | reverse complement strand
GTGTTGGACGTGGATGGAGATTGTGGGGGATACAATCTCCATTTTGCGTGGGCGAGCGGGATTAAAGCGGGGCGCATGATGGCCCGTTTTTAAGAGCTAGTAGACCCTGTTTAAATACGCTTACATGTAAACACAGAATACTTGACGAGGCAAATACCTTAAAATAAAGTTTAGAGGGGAAAATTTAAGAAAGATGATAATATGATGCAAAAAACACAATTTATATAAAAAGGATTACCATGCGGGGTATTGCAGTTTGGATGCTGCTTGGGGCATTAATGTTGCTCCATGCGGCGGTGGGTGAGATAACCTTGGCAGTGGGAGAGGTGCGTATTGTTCGAGATACGCAGACCTTTTCCGCGTCAACCGGCATGGCACTTTTGGAAAAGGATGTGCTGAGTACCGGGGAGAGCGCGCAGGTGCAGATGCGCTTTAAGGATGACACGATTGTTTCATTGGGAAAAAACGCAAGTTTTAGCATTGATGCGTACCTCAATGACGCGGTTGCACCTCAGGCAAAGTTTGGAATCGCCCAAGGAACTTTTGGGGTGATTACGGGAAAAATCGGAAAAGTTGCGCCGCAGAATTTTTCGATTCAAACCAGAACGGCTACTATCGGGATTCGCGGAACGCACATCCGGGGGCGCACGGGAAGCGGGGGTGACATGATTGCGTGTTTGCGGGGAAAAATCCGTGTAACTTCTTTGGGTACAGGCGCAAGTGAGGACGTGCCAGCGGGAAGCTTTACACGGGTTCCTCCTGGGCAAGACCCAACATCGCCAGAAGGCATCACGCCTCAGAGCATGGATGAAATGGGCGATAGCGTCGCGGATGATGGGGCCGATGGAGATAGAGAAGGCGCGCCTTTGGGAGAACAATCCCCTCCACCACCACCACCTCTATCTTCACCTCCACCTTTGGCGCAAGATACGCTTGATAGACAAAAAGAACAAGAGGTGCTTGAAAAACTGCTTGGAGGCTCTGCTTGTGGGGCTGGTTTTGTGGGCACGTCACCGAATTGCCAACCCATTTCCACGACGTATGCACAGCCTGCTTATTGGACAGCGCCTTTGGCTGCCCATGCTCCAGCCCCTGTAAATCCTGTTACTCTTTTGGGATTTGCCACTTCGCAAAGCGGTGTCATGTTGAAACACGATGGGACATTTGAATTGAATATGTTAGGTTTTGAGGTTGATGACGATTCGCGTATTGATATTGATTCCGGAATAGTTTGGCTTGAAAAAGCAGAAGACCAGCAGACTATGAGTTATTTCAGTCTTAACCGTTTTAGTATTTTGGGGGTTGATGGTCACGATATGTGGCTTCAATCGGAAAACACACAGACAAACGAGTATGTTTCGTGGGGATATTGGCAAATAGATGCGCATATGAATCCTCGTCCTGTTCTGAATTTTTGGGTCGCGGGAGTGAATCCTACGGATGCGGCAACGTATATAGATACCAAAATTGCAGGCACGCCAGTCTCGTATGTTTATGAGGGCAAAAGCATTGGCTATGTGTATAATAATGTTACAGATGCGTATACGGGTATTGACGCCGTTACCAACAACACGGTGCTACTTGCCTTTGATTTTGGGGGAGGAAATTCCTCACTGCAAGGACAAAGCTACATTCAATTTCAAACCAACGGAAGCACTCCTGAGGTATGGCGGTTTGATGGGCTAACTCTTGATGATGTTACTGGTGGTGTATTTACGGCAACAGGGGAAATAAAAATCAACAACGCTGTTGTGGATGATGGCATATCCAGCATCTCTGGCAAATTTTATGGCACCGATGCCCAGGCTCTTGGCGGCACTTTTCAAGCACCAGCGGGCGACAAAACAGCCATCGGTGTGTTTAAGGCGGTGCGCTAATGAAACGATTTTTAAGTGTGGCCGTAATGACGGTGTGGACAGTCTGTGGTGCTTATGGAGCGACGCAAGCGCAAGCAGAAGCGTTGTATAAAGCAAACCAATTTGACCAAGCCTATGAAGCGTATGTTTCTTTGGTGCGCCAAGACCCCGCCAACGCGGAGTTAAACTTTTTATTGGGGCGCAGTGCCCTTGAAACCAAACGGTACGATGAAGCCCTAGCGGCTTTTGAGCGCGTGTTGATGCTAGACCCTTCTCACACAAGAACCCGCCTTGAAATGGCGCGGGTTTACTTTGAGGGAGGACAGTTGGAGTTGGCCAGTACGGAGTTAGAGCGCGTGCTTGGGGCGACGTTGCCAAGCAACATTCGTGAAGTGGTCGTTGCTTTTAAAGCCCGCGTAGATGGGGCGATGGCAAAGCACCGTGTGAGCGGTTCGGTTGTGGCAGGATTGGGGTACGATACCAACATCAACAACGACATTGGTAAGAAAGAGTTTCTCATCCCTTCGTTTGGCGGCCTCTCTCTTGAAGGGACCAAAAAGAAAAGTGACTCCTTTGCCTTTGGCATCGCAGCCCTTAATCACAGCTACGACATAGGTCTTCGCGACGGGTGGAGCATGGAGCAAAGTGGGGTGTTTTACAGCAAACTGCACCGCCATACCACAGAAAACAACCTCGCTCTTTTTTCCCTAAATACGGCACCTACTTTCAAAGAAGGACGCTACAGCATTGGGCTTCCTGTGGGGTTTGATAAAGTCTA
>JACUTV010000006.1 GCA_014859645.1 Campylobacterales bacterium | reverse complement strand
GAGCTTTGGACAGGTAAGTCTCACGAACCTCTCATCCTTCATCAACGCGTTGAAATTACAGGCTTCAAAGGCCTTAAACTCATGCTCAAATCCATCCATCTAAAGGAGTAAAAATGATTACCGCTCTCTATATTGCAATGATTATCCTTCTCATCATTGCCGCTTCCATTCGCGTCTTACAAGAATACGAACGAGGGGTGATGTTCACCCTTGGACGTTTTACAGGGGTTAAAGGCCCAGGGCTTATCTTGGTCGTTCCTTTTATTCAAAAAATCCAAAAAATGGACTTGCGCACCGTAGTATTAGATGTTCCTTCCCAAGATGTCATCTCTCATGACAACGTTTCTGTGCGGGTTAATGCAGTGGTGTATTACCGTGTTATTGACCCCGAAAAAGCAGTCATTCAAGTGGAAGATTTTAGTACCGCCACATCGCAGTTAGCCCAAACAACCCTGCGTTCCGTGCTAGGTGGTCATGAGCTAGATGAAATGTTAGCCGAGCGAGAAAAGCTCAACCACGACATTCAGCAGATTTTAGACAAACAAACCGACACGTGGGGGATTAAGATTTCTAATGTGGAGATTAAACACATCGACCTTGATGAGAGCATGATTCGCGCTATCGCCAAGCAAGCTGAAGCCGAACGTCAACGCCGCGCTAAAGTCATCAACTCCAAAGGCGAACTTGAAGCGAGTCAAAACCTCCTCGAAGCCGCCAATATTTTGGCGCAAAACCCCCAAGCTTTGCAATTGCGCTACTTGCAAACCCTCAACGACATTTCTGGTGACAAGACCAACACCATCGTCTTTCCTTTTTCAAGCGACCTTGGCAAGTTGCTTGTGCCTCCAAAATCCTAATACTTTTCCTTACATGTAACGCGCTTACATGTAAGGAATCTCTACCAAAAAGTAGAAGCAAAGGGCTTGCTTTGGGGCAAACCCTTTCAGGGGCTACTTGGCTGCTTTAGCCTCAGCAATCCACTTATCGAAGGTGGCTTTGTTGCTCTCAACCCACATTTTGGCGTGACGCATTACGTCTCTTTCTTTGTTTTCGCCATTTGTCATGAGCATGTTTTCTCCACTCACATCGTTAACGCTGAGCTTCATGATGGAAAAAAGCTTTGCAATGTCCTGGTGTTCGCTTACTTTTTTGTTGCCAACAATACGCTGGGCGTTTACAGCAAAACCGTAGTTTGCGCCATTAGGCAATGCGGTATCTTCAAGCACGGGGTGGGCGGATTCTTTGACTTGCAAAAACACCACATCTTGTCCAGGCACAAGCCGACCGCTCACCCAGTAAGGCGTCCATGTGTAGTAAAGGATTGGCTTTCCTGTTTTGTATCTGGCAATCGCGTCAGTAACGATGGCGGAGTATTGCCCTTGGTTGTGCGTGATGGTGTCTCTTAGACCAAAAGCGTCTAGTTGGTGCTCAATAACCGCTTCGCATCCCCAACCTGGTGCGCATCCTGCGAGGTCTGCTTTTCCATTGCCGTTGCTGTCAAAAAGCTTTGCGATTTTGGGGTCTTTGAGGTCATTGATGTACTTGATGTTGTATTGCTCGGCAGTTTTTTTATCCACAAGGTACCCTTGGGCGCAATTTTCGATGTATTTACCACCAATAAAGAGATTTTCATCCCCAACAGCCTTTCGCATGTTGTTTTGCAAAGGGTCCCAACTTGCGGCCATAAAAGCAACGTTTTTCTCTTCTTGTGCCACGGTTTTGTAAGCGATGGGGTATTCAACGCCTTCTGTAACCTCCACATCGTGCCCCAACGCCCTGAGCGCTTCAACAACAATGTACATCTGAAATCCCTCTTCGGCAATATTTGTTTTAACCGCCGTCACCTTTGCTCCAAAGAGCGAACTTGCCACCACTAACGATAGCGCTGCTGTAAAAAATTTCATTTTTTCTCCTTTTTAGAATTTATTTTTGAATTATTTTATAGACAAAGCCAATGGGTCCTTTTTGGAACCATTGCAACTTGTCGTCTTTGTTTTTCTTTCCCATGGACTGGGTTAACCTGTCTAAAATGACAGCCAAAAGCACGATCCCAAGCCCGCCAACCGCGGCTAACCCCACATCAAGACGGCCAATCCCGCGAAGCACCATCTGCCCAAGCCCACCCACAGCAATCATGGAAGCAATAACAACCATGGAAAGGGCTAGCATTAGGGTTTGATTTACGCCTGCCATGATGGTGGGCATGGCAACGGGTATTTGAACGCGAAAAAGCATCTGCCGTTCGTTTGCCCCAAAGGAACGCGAGGCTTCAATGAGGTCTTCGGGGACTTGGCGTATGCCAAGATTTGTGAGGCGAATGAGCGGCGGCAAGGCAAAGATGATCGTCACAATGACACCAGGCACATTTCCAATCCCAAAAAGCATCACAATGGGTATCAAATAGACAAACGCAGGGGTCGTTTGCATGGCATCTAGCACGGGACGAACCACAGAATCCACCCTGTCGCTTTTAGCACTCCAAATACCTAGCGGCAACCCAATGAGCAGCGAGAAAATAACCGCCGTCAAGACTAATGCCAAGGTCACCATAGTAGCTTCCCATGCCCCGATAAAACCGATAATAACAAATGAAACAAAGGTGCCAAGGGCTAGCTTTTTCGTGGCAAACTGCAGGGCTAAAAATACAAAAAATCCCATCACAATGTAAGGAGAAAGGGAAAGTAAAAAGTTTTCGATAACCTTCAACATCACGTCGATTGGCATCTTTGTCATCAAGAAAAAATCCCTAAAATGGGTTACTGTCCAGTCAATTCCTTGGTTGGTCCATTCTCCAAAAGGGATAATGGCTTCATCACTAAAAGGGCGCAAGATGTCGAATTGTTCCGCCTCTTGAGAGGTTGTCTTGGACCAATCCATAGTTGTCGCTCTGTCTTCTTGAGCGGTCGCTGCATTACCCCATGGATCACTCGCCATCGTTGACTCCTTCGTCTAAGGTTTTTAAGAGCCTTGTTTTTGAAATGGTTCCCTTGTATTTGCCCTCTATGTCAACAACGACACTTTGGTACTGCGAATCAGCCACCGTGCCAATCAAATCTTTGATAGGGACGGTATCTAGAATGCTACTATTGTCAACAATGGCCTCTTCTAGCGTGGCTGATTTTTTCAAGGACTCCACCGTAATTAAGCCTAAAAATTTGCCGTTTTTTTCGACGTAAACGCCGTAGTCGTTATTGTAATCATCAATGTACCGAAGAGCAGATTTGATACCAAAGCCTTCTTTTTTGATAAACGTTGGCAGGGTTTTTCTGGCAATATGCGAAGCGCCTAAGACTGAAGTAACATCAACGCCTTGAAAGAAGGAACGCACATAGTCGTTGGCAGGATGAGCAATGATCTCTTCAGGAGTTCCAATTTGCGATATCTCACCCCCTTGCATAATTGCTATCCTGTCCCCTATGCGAATGGCTTCGTCTAGGTCGTGAGAGATAAAAACGATTGTACGTTGGGATTTTTCCTGCAATTCTAAAAGCTCATCTTGCATTTGAGTGCGAATCAAGGGGTCTAGCGCAGAAAAGGCCTCATCCATCAGCAGTACTTGCGGGTCATTGGCCAGCGCTCTGGCTAAACCGACGCGCTGTTGCATGCCGCCGCTTAGCTCACTGGGGTAAGAGTTTTCGTATTGTTCTAGTCCTACTTGTTTTAAAGCGCCTCTGGCACTCTCATAACGCGAAGTTTTATCTATACCACTTAATTCTAACCCAAAAGAGACATTGTCGATGATGTTCATGTGCGGCATGAGTGCAAAAGACTGGAACACCATGGAGAGTTTTTTTCTTCGAATCTCAATTAAATCTTTATCTTTGAGGCTAGTAATGTCAACCCCATCGATAATAATCTGCCCAGAACTGGGCTCTATAAGACGGTTCAAAAGACGTACCAAGGTGGATTTTCCCGAGCCTGAAAGGCCCATCACAACGAAAATTTCACCCTCGTATATCTCAAAACTCGCATCCTTAACGCCAACGCTCATGCCGGTCTTTTCAAAGATTTCATCTTTATCGATACCTTGCTTTAACATTTTAATGGCTTTTTGAGGATGGTCACCAAAAATCTTGTAAACGTTGCTTACAATAAGCTTTTTATTCCTATTTTCTGAAATATTTTGTCCTTTATTGCGTTGTAAAATAGCATTTGTAGTGTAGTAAAATTACACATCGAGGGTTTCACTATACCTTTTTAAGCTTATATTTAGCAAAAATAATGGAAGAAAATGCCAACAAAAAGAGGTTTGATAGGGTCAGTAGGTGTCGTTGCAGTACATAAAATAGGTATTTTTAGACGAAGTAACCTTTACATGTAAAGGTTACTTAACTTTTGAAACGAAAGCATAGAGTGTGGGCAAATACACAAGATTTAAAAACGTTCCCCACAACAACCCAAAGCCTAGCGAAACTGCCAAAGGCTGCAAGATGACCGCTTGGCCTGAAGGGAAAAAGATGAGCGTAGAAAGTCCTGCAAGGGTGGTAATGGATGTCAAGACAATGGGGCGAAGGCGCAGTTTTGCCCGCCCCAAAAGCGCTTCCATCGTCGTGGTTTTACGGATAAAATCAAGCATGATAATCCCATCATTAATCACCACGCCCGCCAATCCAAGGGCGCCAATCATCGAAGGCATGGACAAATCCATCCCCATGATACTATGACCTGCCACCACCCCAAGAAGGGAAAAAGGCACGACAGAAAGGATGATAAACGCCAAACGGTACGAATCAAACATTACCAAAAGCGTCACAAAAATCAAAAACAATGCAATAGCACTGGCCATGCTCATTTCGCGGACAAGCTGGTCGTTTTGTTCTTTCTCTCCCCCAAACCCCACATTCACAACACCCTCGCTAGCAATAGCATCCAACGTGGGCTTAAGCTCTTTTAGCACTTCGCTAGGCGTGATGTCACTGGCAACATTACTAAAGACCATCCACCGTTTTTTACCGTCTTTTTTAAATATTTTTTCGTAATTTTCCACTTCTACAAACTCTACCACATCCCGCAGTGCTACTTGTTTTCCCGAATCCAAGGTCAACATGAAACTGCGCAATCGTTCCAAAGAGTTGTGGTTTTTTTCCTTTAAAATTACGTCAAAGAATCCCTCATCATCAAATCCTTTGGCCTGAGAAGATTCTAAAAAATATTCACCCAAAACCCGCGCGAGCGTTCCTTCGTCTATACCCAATATCTCCCCGTAGGGCGTGACTTTTAACTTGATTTCTGGTACACCAAGTGTGGCGTCATCTCCGATGGTATTCGTCCCTTTAATGCCCCCTAGCGCGCGCTTAATACGCGCAATAGCCACCTTGGCATCCTCATCTTGCGCCGCATACACAAAAAGCTCAATGGGCATGCTTACAACCCCAGCATTTGGCCCTTGCACTTCAAAATTTACCGTTTCATACTGCGCCATGAAAGCCACAAGTTCGTCTCGCAGCTGTGCTTCAATGTCATACGATTTGAACGTGCGTTCATAGTCCATGCTTTTGAGGTCAAAGGAAAGAATGGGCGTGATGTACTTGGAAACAAGGTTGTCAGGCTTAGCCCGCTTCAAATCCACAAAAAGGTGAAACAGGTTAGTCCCCTCCTCTCCTTCTCCTTTGGCGTTCATGCGAAAGCCCGAAATCACCGTCACATTTTCAATAAAATACTTCTCTTTTAGGCGCAGTACTTCCGCTTCAAGCGCCCTAGCAATCCCATGGGTTTCTTCCAAAGTTGTCTCCACGGGAAGTTTGCAACTGATATTCATCTGATCGCCGTCAAATTCTGGAAAGATTTTAAACTTACTCAGCGCAAATCCCCCAACAATCAACGCAGGAACCAAAATCCAAAAGGTAAACAAGGTGGTTTTGCGGTATTTGATGAGCTTGCGCACAAAATTGATGTAGACGTCCATCGCCCGCGACCAATCCACCTGTTTGTCCTTTGGGCGCAACAAATGAGACGCATGGATAGGTAAAAAAATGAACGATTCAATCAATGAAGCTAAAATAAGCACGCTAATAGCAATGGGAATGAGCTTGATAAACTGCCCCATCTCACCACTCATAATCAGCATGGGCAAAAACGCAAAAATCGTCGTAAAGGACGCGGCAAGCACGGGAGTCACCACTTCTTTGGTGCCCACAATCGCCGCTTCTTTGGGCGCCATCCCCTCTTCAATGTGGCGCTGGATGTTTTCCGCTACGATAATCGCATCATCCACAATCACCCCAATGGCGATGAGCGCACCTAAAAGAGTCATCATATTGATGCTATAACCGCCCAAGTCCATGAACAAAAGCGCGATGATAAACGAGGTGGGCACCCCGATAATCACTACTAGCGAAATGCGGTGATTCACAAGCAAATGCATCACTAAACCAACCAAGATAAGCCCAAATAGGATGTTGGAAACCACCGTATTTAGACGGTTTTCAATGTACACGGAAGTATCAGAAAACGTCCCTACAGTTACCCCAGGGTAACGCATAGCCAGTTCGTTAACGCGCTCTTTGACCTTGCTCGCTAGCGCCATGGCATTGCCCTCTTCGGTTTTTGCCACGTTGACGCTTAGGGAACGTCTGCCTTCAAAAGAAGAAAGCGTGTCTGTTTGCGTGTAGTGCTTTTCAATGGTCGCTACGTCTCCAAGGCGCAGTGATTTTCCATCAATCCGAAGTAATGCATTAAGAAGCTCATGGGGTTCTTTGCCGTTATAGGTCGAAATAAATGCATGTTTTCCTCCCGTTTCTTCCAGTTTTCCAATGGGAAAAATAGAAGAAATCCGCCCAATAGCTGTCGCCATCGATGCCGAAGAAAGGCCGTAAGCTTCGAGTTTGCGTGTATCAAGGACTATCTCGATTACCCGCTCACCTTCGCCGTAGATTTGCAAATTAGTGAGGTTTTCAATCTGAGAAAGGTCTGATTTAAACGCCTTTGCAATCTCTACTAGCGCATCAATACTAAGTGTATCAGAGCTGATATTGACAAGAATGAGCGGAATTGAAAAGGCAAACAAGGTCGCATTAGGCTCATCCATATCAGCGGGTAAATCAGGACGCACCCGCGCGATACCGTCTTTGATTTTTTGAAGCACGTCGTTTTTATCTGCACTCTTTTCAAGCTCAACCACCATCGAAAAACGCCCAGAAGCGATAGTGGATTCTACTGAGCGAATCCCAGACACATTGCTAATTTCATCTTCAATCCGAGAGACTGCCATTTTATCAAGGGCGTTTGGACTAGCACCCGAATAAAACCCCGTGATAGAGATTTTATCAAGAGCTAAAGGGGGAAAGATTTCTTTGGGCATGGTCACATAGGACACGACGCCCGCTAAAATTAAAAAGAAAAAAAGGAGGTAATTTAGCCTAGGGCGGCCAATAAAGAATTCAATAATAAGATTCACGCGCATCCTTTACATGTAAAGCTTAATCAAGAATCTCGCGTTGGCCCTTGTTGTTTGGCGCTGAAAGCACCCCCATGTTTTCAAGCTGTTCAATAATCCGCGCAGCACGATTGTACCCAATCTGAAGACGGCGCTGAATGTAACTAATGGAGGTCTTTTGCTCGCTCAACACAATGCCTTTAGCTTCATCAAAAAGCTCATCAATGTCTCCATCTTCTGGCCTAAACTCTCCTGCCCCGCCGCCAGCTTCCGGACTGCTCTCTTTTAAAAAACTTTGGTCGTATTGGGTTTCGCGTTGCGTTTTGAGGTACTCAACCACGGTTTCAATCTCTTTCTCGCTAGCAAACGGTGCGTGCAAGCGGATGAGGCCAGGGGAAGAAGGAGGAGTAAAGAGCAAATCTCCTCGCCCCAAAAGAGACTCAGCTCCCATGGAGTCTAAAATGACTTTACTGTCAATCTTTTGCCCTACTTTGTAGCTAATGCGTGAGGGTAAATTGGCCTTAATGAGCCCCGTAACCACATCAACCGAAGGGCGTTGGGTGGCGACAATAAGGTGAATCCCACTAGCACGTGCCATTTGCGCCAAACGGGCGATGTAAAACTCCACATCCTTGCCACTTGTCATCATCAAATCTGCCAACTCGTCAATAATGACTAAAATGAAGGGTAGTTGCGGTTTCCCTTCGCGCTTGCATTTTTCGTTGTAACCTTCGATATTTTTAGTTTTGGTACGGCTCATAATCTGATACCGCCGCTCCATTTCCGCCACCATATTTGCCAATGCCGTCACGGCTTGTTTGGCTTGCGTGATAACAGGTGTGAGCAAATGAGGGATGCCGTTGTACATGGAAAATTCTAGCATTTTTGGGTCAATCATCAACAGCCGAAGGGTGTCAGGAGAGTTTCGGTAAAGCAAAGAGAGCAACATGGAGTTAATCCCCACACTCTTCCCGCTTCCTGTAGTCCCCGCGATGAGTAAGTGTGGCAGGCGTTTCAAATCTGTCACAAAAGGATTCCCGACGATGTCTTTCCCAAGGGCGATAGTCAGTGGCGAAGAAGAGGTTCTAAACACGTCGCTTTCTAAAATATCTTTGAGGTAAATGGTGTCAATGTGTTTGTTAGGGATTTCAATACCTACTACATCTTTGCCCGGCACGGGTGCTTGGATGCGAATCGTCTGGGCTTTGAGCGCCATAGCGAGGTCATCTTGTAAGGTCAAAATCTTTGAGACTTTGATGTGCGGCGCAGGGCGAAACTCAAAGGTTGTTACCACTGGGCCTGTGTAGGTACGCACCACGTCCCCGTCTATCTTGAAGCGACGGAGTTTATCGAGCAAATCAGAAATCTTTTGGTCGATTTCTGCTTCGCTGATTTGCAACCCTTTTTTAGGTGGGTCAGCGAGAAATTTTAATGAAGGGAGTTTAAAATCTTTGGGCTTTTCTTGCTCCCCTTTTTCGATTTCTTCTAAGAGTTTTTTATTTTCTTCTAACTCATTGAGGATTTCAACTGCCCCATGATGCACAGGGGCTTCTGCACTGGTTTCTTGAGGTAGTTCTTCCGTCTCCACAGCAACACTTTCCATTTCTTCTTCGATGATAAAAGGGGTTTCTTCATCCAAAATACGTGGCTGAACAAGGGGTTCTTTTACTGGTTTTGGCGTAAATAATGGCGCTTCATCAGCAGGTTCGTCTCTTTTTTTTTCCGAAGAAAATGACGGTTTTGGAAGGTCTTGTACAAAAGAAGAAGCTTTGCGCTTGAAAAGTTTTACAAAAACATCAAAACTCGAATCCAGTAAAATCACCAAGGAAAGTACAAACACCATGACGATAAATACCCACACGCCAAAGGTGCCAATGAACGTCTGGAGCATTTCTACAATAGCAAAGCCAATCTCACCACGCAATGCATCGTGCACAACCGTCGCTTGAAAAATAAGAAAATTGGCAAATAACAAAAGAGTGGCAAGGGTGATTTCAGCAATCCTCGCACTCAGGTTTTGAAGACGGTACGCAATAAAGGCAGGAATGATTAATAAAAACGGATACACAAACCCAAGGTACCCAAAAAGGTCTTGGTTCAAAAGCCCCAATCCTCGGCCAAAAGAGCCCACAAAAGCGGCTTCACTTACAAGTGTTGCGATACCAAAATAAACTAAAAATGCTACCGATAAAATGAAGAGTATTTCGCGTAAGATCGTCAATCCTTTACATGTAAATCAAAACCAAGAGTATACCAACCCCTCACTTAGTTTACATGTAATTCACCAAAGAGAGCTGATTGATTTTTGAAATCGACGAAAGCATCGCCTGGTAAGAAAGCACGTATTGTTGAAACTTCATCATCGTCTCGCCGTAATCCGCGTCAATAATTTCAGATTTGACAGATTTGACATTCACCTCAAGGAGTGTGGCACGGTCTTTTGAATCTCGCAAGGCATTAGATAAGGCCCCGATTTTGGTGTGTTGTCTTGTGAAATGGTCCATAATATGATCAAGGCGCTCAAGGGAGTTTTGAATCCCAGGATTTCGGTCACCGTTTGTTCCATCAGCGCGGTAAGTTCCATTACGCACGGCTTCAATCATGGCATCCAAATCTTTAAAAATATCCAAAGAAGGTTCATCGACCACAATGGCATTATTGGACATGAAGTTTAGTGTGCTTGGTGTGCTAAAATCATTGGCATTTGCATCATGCATGGTTAATCGCATTTGCGACACAGAGCTAGTTTTATCTACAATCTGAATGTGTCCTTGGTGGTCTAGATTCACATCGACACGGTTGCGCGAATTAGTAATAGCCGTATTGTAGCCCGCATCATCAGGTGTCATAGGAAACACATTGGACGTTACCATCCCTACTATATCCATAAGTTGTCGGTATGTCACATCATCGGCTGCCGTATCCTCGCCCTTTCCATTAAAAATGACATAGGTGTCATCCATCACCCCATCATTATCCATGTCAACACTAAAGGTACTTTGAGGGCTTGCAAGGTTAATTTCTGCTTTGCGCACATTCCCTTGGATGTCTACAAATTCTAATGCGAACGTCGTCCCATCAACAGTTCCCGTATTGGAGGCTTCGGAAAGTTTGGTGTTTGAAACGGCATAATTTCCCGTTTCATTCACAATCTGGGAAATATTGCCAGAGAGTTGGTTGCCGTCAAGCTCAAAACCACGGCGTTCAAAATTCGCCGCATCAAAGGTTTTAAATCCCGCCACATTCACATTAGCAACATCTCGTGTGGTTAGAGTAAGTGAAAAGGCACTCGTGGTATCTTCCACAAGAATTTGCCCATTTTCAATGCGTGCACTTCCTGCAGGAAGTGCAGCTTCTGTCTCAATAGCACTAAGCAGGTCTTGCACGGTATTTCCCGCTACAGACAATGGGGTTGCTCCCACCAAAACATGGTCGACGTTGGCGGGGAAAAGTGCATCAAGATTTGTAGCAGCATTTGCATGGCTACCATCCCCTAAGGTAAGCGGTACGCCCATTTTAAAAGTTCCAGGTCGCGTAAAATCTTCTCTCGAAGCAACCGTTGGAAGGGTGGCGTTAGCACTAAAATCACTGCGCATAAACTCCACTATATCCACATTCTGATTGGCAAATAAGGCATCCAAATCTGTTGCGTCTGCATTACCAGCCGTACCAGCAGCTGCGCTACGATCAACTGCTCCAAAAATATGAAATTCTAATTGGTTGCTCCCTTTGCGCAAATCTGTCACTTCCACTTGACCATGGTCATTCAATGAAACATCAACGACTTTACTAGTAGAAGTGTTGCCATAGGCGTGACCGATACGCTCTAGAAAATCCTCCACCGATGCATTGCTTGTCATTTCTATTTTTGTATTAAAAGATGTACCATGGCTGTTAACGCCTGAGACATAAAAGACCGCATTTGGATCATTGGCAGTATCGGCGTCTGTGTCGCCTACCATATCGCGAATCGTATCCGTGGTTTTAAGATACGTTGGGACTGAAATCTCGCCCTCGTTACCCTGCATGACACCTGGATGAAGCTTTGTCAGGTTAAACATGGGCATATTGGCAGATACTTTTTTATTGTAATCTCCGCTAGAGCCTAAAAAAAGCGATTGCCCGTCAATATTATAGGCAAGCTGCACTTGTGAACCCACGAGAGCATTCAAAGATTCTCCATTACCCTTATAGGAGCCATTTGCACCAATAGGCTTAACATCTGTTGCGCTTCCCGAAAATAGAAATGTACCATTAATGGAGGTATTAGCAACGCTTGCGAGGTGCGTTCTGATTGCTTCTAATTCATTGGCAATGGCCTCACGGCTTGTATCTGACATTGCTCCGTCATTAGCCGCTTGTGTTAGTTTGATTTTAAACTGGTCAAGGGAGCTGGAAAATTGGTTGAATGCCTTGTCCGTATTGTTGGCAAAAGATTGCGCTTTAGCGCTCGTTTGCTTAACCTGTGCTAGCGTACTCGCCTCGTAATCCAAACGCATTGCATCTACATAGATTCCTGTATCTTCAAAGCTGTATTGAATCTTTAACCCACTGGAAAGTTGTTGATTGGTGTTATGCAACCCTTTCATGCTACTTTGGTAATTACTCTGGGTATTATTGAAAAAAAGTTGATTTGTAATACGCATGAAACGTCTCCTGTTTTTCTTTACATGTAACAAGCAATTTTGATTCCACTGCGTTAAACATCGACGATACGGTATATTTCTTTACTATTTTTTTGAAAATATTATTGTGTTTTCTAAAAAAACATTGTACAATGCCCGAATTACAACTCATTAAAGGATGGCTAATGAAGAAAGCTGAATTTATTCAGGCGGTTTCAGAGAAAGCAGGGCTTTCAAAAAAAGATACTCAAAAGGCAATTGATGCTGCACTTGAGACAATCGGTGATGCACTTGTTGCTGATAAAAGCGTAAGCTTTATCGGTTTTGGAACATTTAGTACTGCAACTCGTGCTGCACGTAAGGCTCGCGTACCAGGAACCGATAAAGTTGTTGACGTCCCTGCAAGCAAAGCTGTAAAATTTAAAGTAGGAAAAAAACTGAAAGATTCAGTAGCTGGTAAATAATCTCTAATTGTTATTTTTTCTAAAGCTTAGGGTTTTTTACAAAGCCTTAAGCTTTTTTTTTGTACTATTCTCTTCTCGTTTTAAAACGCCTGAGTGGTGAAATTGGTAGACACGCTGGATTCAAAATCCAGTGGCAGTGATGTCGTGGCGGTTCGAGTCCGCCCTCAGGTACCACCTCATAATTTTTCTCAATCAACACCTTTTCTATTAACACTAAAACTATTTTTTCTCAACTGTTCCAAGTGCACAACAAGCCCAGTTTTTACTAGGCTTGCCCCAATTTGTTGTCTAGGCTGTATTTCCCTGCCCCCAAGAAAAACACAGCAAGAGCGCACAAAAGGTAAAGTAGTGGAAGTTCAGCGACGAGTCCGCCTGTTCTGCCATCAAGCGCAAACATTCTGCCCGAGAAAGCCAAGGTGAGTACAAAACCCATTGTTGCAGCAAAAAAGAAAGCACTTAGGCGCGTAAAAAGTCCTAAAATGAGTAAAATAGGAACAACCAGTTCGCCCACGTACACTCCATAAGCAAGGATTTCTGGAAACCCTCCTTTTACAACCAAAGCTTTAATGCCTGTGATTCCTGAGCTAATCTTTTTAAACCCATGGAACAGCATTAACACCGCAATAGCTACACGCAATACCAATTTACCCAAATCCGCACTCAAGAGTACGGCAAGCTTTTTTTCAATAACACCCATGTCATTTTTCCTTATGTTGTTTTGCGAAAGTATACCAATTCTTTACATGTAAAGAAAAACAACGAGAGATAAAGTACTCTTTTTACCCTGTCGCATAAAGCAACTGTTAACCCATTTGTTATCATTTTTAGCTATAATCAAGACTTTTTTAGGGGGTTTACATGAAATTTCTTATCGTTGATGATTCGCGGCTTTCTCGAAATTGGTCTATCCAAACCTTGCCTGAAGCCTTGCGCAAACGCGCTACTATTTTTGAGGCAGAAGATGGCGAGGCTGCGGTTGCGCTCTACAAAGAGCATCGTCCTGATATTGTGCTTTTGGATATTACTATGCCCAAGAAAAATGGCTTTGAAGCCTTGGAAGAAATCCGCGCCTTTGACCCCAAGGCGATTGTGATTATGATTTCAGCGGACCGACAAAAACTCACTAAAGAACGCGTCCTAGCACTTGGTGCCACAGAAATTTTGTACAAACCCATCGAAACCGATAAACTTAGAGCTGTTTTACTAGACTTAGCAACAGGGAAAATCCATGACGACCATGTTTGACGAACGCCAAAACGATGCACTTTTAGAAAGCATCAACATCTCTTTTGGACTTGCCGCATCACTCATTGGTGACATGCTAGAGAGTTATGTACATTTGCGCGTGCCGTCCATTCATACCATCCCTATTTACAAGCTCCATGAAACTATTCTTTCACATATGGGCGAAACCACGGCCTTTTATGCAACCAAACAACGGTTTTTTGGCTCTTTTGGCGGAGAGGTTATCTTTGCTTTTTCAGAAGAGTCCGCCAAAGAGTTTACCACCCTCTTACTGCACGAATCGCCCAATTCAAATGAAGATACTCAAGCAGCACTTTTGGAGCTTACCAATATTCTCACTGCTTCGTGTATCGGGCAACTTAGCCAAATGCTTGAAGGAGAATCCTTGTTTGCTGTACCGGACATTCAAAAAATTAGTTGCATTGGTTCCTCAACCTTTCACGAAGCCCTTGAATACGATAATGCTATTGTCATCTCCACCGCACTTGATGTTGCGGAGAAAAATATTCAAGGACACATGTTTATTCTCCTTAGCAATTCCATGCTTGAAAAACTCACCCTAATGCTTCAAAAGATGTTTTCATGATTCGCGCGGAACTTTTAATCGATGCGGTACATATTGGCGTTATGGTTGTGGATGCGGAGTTAAAAGTCTACACGTGGAACCGTTGGATGGCTATTCATACCAATATTCCCCAGCAAAATGCCATTAGTCTACCTTTAAGAGAGCTTTTTGCCCTTGATGAAGAGCGCGTAAAAACCCTTTCTAGACGCATTAAAACCACCTTGAAGCTCGGGAGTCCAACCTTTTCCATTGCAAGCGTAGAAGGCTTTTTACTTCCTATTCCCCTCCCCTTAAGCAATCGCGCAAACTTTGATTTTATGCAACAAGACATGACCATTGTGCCCTATGATAACAGCCGTGTTATGGTACTGATTTACGATCAAACGCCACTCATGGAATCTCGAAGGCGAGAAGCTTCTAAATCCAAAGAACTCTCTTCTATGATGGAAAATGCAACCAAAACTATCAACAAACTTAAAGCCGCTGAAGCCTTACTTGTCAAACAACGTGATGTTATTTTCCGTCAGGCTAATTACGACCAACTTACCAATTTGCCCAATCGCTATTTATTCCAAGACCGACTAAATCATGCCTTTAAAGAAGCACAGCGCAACAAAAAGCCTTTGGCTTTACTCTTTTTAGACCTCGATAATTTCAAGCGCATTAACGATGTTTTGGGGCATAACATAGGGGATGACGTGCTTATTAAAGCAGCAGAATTTTTAAGAGCGGCCACGAGAGAATCTGACACCCTTGTGCGTTTTGGTGGGGACGAGTTTTTGGTGTTGTTGAAAGATTCAGACAAAGATGATGCGTTACATGTAGCCCATAAAATCCTCAAACTCTTTAAACCAGTGATGGATTTTAAAAAACACAGCCTTTCTCTTTCGCCAAGCATCGGAATTGCGCTTTTCCCTGACCATGCCAACACGCCCGAAGCGTTAATCCAAAAAGCTGATATCGCGTTGTACGTAGCAAAATCAAGAGGCAAAAACCAAGCTTCTGTTTTTAGCGCTTAAGCGCCTTTTCACGTGCCCTTGAAAGCAGAAACTTCAAGGGCACTGCGCTGTATTTAATCTTTCAATTTCTCTTTTTTACGCTCATGTAACGCAGCTTTTGCCATCAAATGCGCACTTACAGGTGCCGTGATGAACAAAAAGAGGGTGATGAGAATTTCATGCAAACTAATCTCACCTTTAAACGTGATGTAATACAACGTCGAAGCAATCAAAATCGACCCCACGCCCAACGTAGTCGCTTTGGTTGGGCCGTGCAATCGCATAAAAAAATCTGGCAACTTAAGCAGTCCAATGGACCCAACCAGTGTAAAAAAAGCCCCTATGAGTATTAACAGTGAAATGATGATTTCCATAGCTTTTCCTTATTCAATAATATCGCCACGTAGCAAATACTTGCTAAATGCGACAGTTCCCACAAAACCCATCAGTGCAATCAATAAGGCAGCTTCAAAGTAAAGGGTGTTTTTAAGGTACAAGCTAAACAAAATCAACAAGGCAACCGCGTTGATGTACGAAGTATCTAGCGCCAAAATACGGTCAGGCACACTCGGCCCCCACACCAATCGGTACATATTGAAAATCAACGCCAACACGATCATAATAAACGCCGCAGGTAAAACAAAACTTAACATGGCTTAAAGACCTCCATTAATGGCTTCTCGTAGCGCGCTTTAATTCGCGCAATTTCCTCTTCCTTGTCCTCTACATGTAAAGCATGCACAAGCAATGTTTTTTTATCTTGACTCAAATCACTCGAAACCGTTCCAGGGGTCAAAGAAATGGTACTGGCTAAGACACTAATCCCCAGTGGATGTTCGATATCCAAAGGAATTTCCATAAAATCAGGCTTCAAAAGGTCATTGGGGCTTAGAATCAACCGCGCGACCGTGACATTGGCAATGATGATATCATAAGCCACCACCAAGGCAAACCGTGCAAATACCCCTGGATTTTTCAGGCAAAGCTTCTCAGGCCAAAACCGCGACGTGAACCACGGAATCAAAATCGCCAAAATGCTTCCCAAGACCACATGGCCCATGGCCACAGTATTATTGAGCAACAACCATGAAATCAGCAAAAAAATACTCAAAACAGGATGGGGGAACCACCTACTTTGTTTTTTATTTTCTTCCATTATTGTCCCTCCATCATGGGTTGCAATACAAGCTGCATATACCCTTTTGCATCATACAACATGGTTGCTGTATCGCTCAAAAAGCCAGAAACAGGGTTGGCAAACACCACCAAGCCCACACTCATACTCAACAAAAAGAGTGCAGGGAAAAACCAAGAGGTCTTCACCGCTATATCAAGGGATGTTTCTTCTTTATTGGTGTCATAAAACATCAAAGATCCTGTGCGCGTTAAAGAGATGATGACAAACAATCCCGTCACCAAAACAAAGAAGTACACAACCCCCACATAGCTACTCTCAAGAGCGCCTGAGAGAATCATCATCTTTCCAAAAAAGCCCGATAATGGCGGCATTCCTGCCATAGCAACAGCGTATGCAAAAAACAAACTTCCTGCAAAAATCATCTTTTTAAACACAGGGGTTTGGGTGATGGCGTCGTGGTATTTTCCACGCAATGCACCAATACTGTCTGCTAGCAAAAAGAATCCGCCCGCGGCCAACGTGGAATGTAGCATGTAATACAACGCTCCCCCAAGAGACTCGGGAGTGTTGATGCCAAGAGCAATGAGCAGTGTCGCCACGGAAGCGAGCACCAAGTAAGCTACTTGTTCCTTAAGCGCTTTTGCACTCATAACCCCAAGGGTTGCTAATACTAACGTAATGAGTCCCAACAACAATACCCATGGCAAGTGGTAAAAACTCAATTCCCCTGCTTCGCTCCCAAAAATCGTCCCGTGCACACGAATGATGCTGTACACCCCTACTTTGGTCATAATGGCAAACAACGCTGCCACGGGCGCGCTCGTGCGTGAATATGCTCCTGGAAGCCAAAAATACAAGGGGAACATGGCCGCTTTTAGGCCAAATACCAACAACAGCAACAAGCCCGCCGCCGCCACAACATTGACATTATCAGGAGAAAGTTCACTCACTTTCAACGCCATATCCGCAATGTTAAGGGTGCCCAAAATCCCGTACAAGGTTCCCACAGCAAACAAAAAGAGGGTGGAACCCACAAGGTTGATAACCACATAATGCAAGCCTGCCTTAGTGCGCTCCCTTCCATTTCCATGGAGCAACAGCGAATAAGAAGCAAGCAATAAGATTTCAAAAAAGACAAAGAGGTTGAAAACGTCGCCCGTTAAAAAAGCACCGTTAATCCCAAAAAGTTGCAAGTGAAACAACACGTGAAAATGCACACTGTTTCCATCCACGCCCGTAGCAACCCCATACCACAAGGCTGCAAAAGCAAGCACGGAAGTAAGCAACACCATGGTGGCCGATAAAGAATCCAACACCAAGGTGATACCAAAAGGTGCCGCCCAGTTGCCAAGTTGGTACACCATATGGTCTGCACTGGTCATGGAGTACATAATCCAAAGGTTAAGCAAAACCAGTAAAACCATTAGCGTCATAGAAAGTACTTGTTGGGCTTTATGGCTCAACACTTTGGCAAATAGTATAGCAATCGCCCCAAACAGTGGCAGTAGAATCGGTAAAATCGCAGTGTGGGTCATTGGTTCTCTCCTGTAGCCTGGCACATTCCTGCGCCATCGACATGATCATTCCCAAGTTCATGCTGCGCTCGAAGCGCTAAAACAATCACAAAGGCTGTCATCCCAAAGCTAATGACAATAGCAGTAAGCACCAAGGCCTGCGGCACAGGATCAACATACGCTTCAACTCCATCGCGTAGCACAGGAGGCATGTTTACATGTAAACGCCCCATCACAAACAAAAACAAATTTACAGCATAGGTTAGCATCGTTAACCCAAGCACTACGGGGTACGTTCGTGCTTTCAGCGCTAAAAAAATCCCCGCCCCCGCGAGGGTGGCAATAATAAGGGCTATTAATACTTCCATTACTTTTCCTCTTTCGCTTGGTTCATTTCATCGGTGAGCTTATGAGAAGTGAGGCTTAGCTTTCCAAGCTGCACTAAGATCATCACCGTTGCCCCCACTACCACCAAGAAGACACCCAAATCAAAGGCGATGGCACTGGCAATCTCAAACTCACCCACAATCGGCCAATGCACATGCGTGAAGGCAGAAGTCAGGAAAGGGTACCCAAGCAACATGGACACCAACCCTGTCACACCCGCAATCAACACCCCATAACCAATCAAAAAGTGCTTATCAAACGCAAGCCGTTTACTTGTCCACTCAATGCCATTGGCCAAGTACTGCACAATAAGCGCCACCGCGGCGATCAATCCCGCGATAAACCCGCCTCCTGGTAAATTGTGGCCACGCAAGAAAATATATACTGCAACAAGCAACATCAGTGGCATTAATAAACGCAACAAAGATTGCATGATGTGCGGGTGGATGTCATTGGACCAACGCACGCCGTTTTCGTCTCGTGAGGGCGAAAAGAGTCTTAAGCCTTGAAGCATTGCAAAAATGCCCAATCCTGCAATCCCAAGCACGGTAATCTCACCCAAGGTATCAAACCCCCTAAAATCAACCAAGATAACATTGACCACGTTGGTTCCCCCGCCGCCACTAAGGGCATTGGCAAGAAAATAATCCCCGATAGTCGTATATTCGCGGGTTAAAATGGAAAGCGTTAATATAAATACCCCCACCGCACCAAGAACAGCGATGCTGGCATCGTATTTGACTTTATGGCGTGAAGATTCTTTGGGGGTTGTGGCGGGCAAATAGTACAGAGCGAGTAGGATAAGTACTACCGTAACCACTTCCACACTTAACTGCGTCAAGGCCAAATCTGGAGCAGAAAATTTGATGAATATCAACGAAACAATCAACCCCACCATCCCAATAATCACAAGCGCAAGCAACCGTTTACGGTGAAATCTCACCGTGGAAAGTGCCGCGATTATCAAGCCTGCGGTGACGATAATGCTAATCCAATCCACGGGCAAAAAAGCACGCTCGCCAAACAAAGGTGCTGAACCATACGTAAATCCAATCACACCCATGACCAACGAAGCGCCGATGAGATTGTAAATTGAAAATTGCAATGAACCCGTATGCAGCGTGCCACTACAGCGTTTAGCAAGAGAAAAGCATGCATCAAGCAGGGCATTGTAAGGAATCCTAGCATCAATATGCGCATACCCTTTTTCATACCATGCAAGTAAAGCCACGCGCTTAGTGTACATGTAAATCCCGCCCGCAAGCGCCAAAGCACTCATGAGAAGCGGTATGTTAAACCCGTGCCACAACGCCAAAGAGTAGTGTGGTAGTTGCCCCTGCAAAGAGCCTTCCACGGCTACGGCCAAGATAGGCGCCGCGGTATACATCGGGATAACGCCCACCACAAAACAAATGGCCACTAAAATATTGACGGAGAATTTCATCCCCTGAACAGGCTCATGGGGCGTTTTTTCCAACCCTTCTGCTTTAGGGCCAAAAAAGACATCCGCTATAAAACGTATTGAATAGGCCACCGAAAGCGCACCGCCAAGAGTAGCAAGCACAGGAAGCAAAAAGTTAAAGCCGTCTATCACCGTGCGTTCAAAAAACATCTCTTTACTCAAAAAGCCGTTAAATAAAGGAATTCCTGCCATGGAAGCAGCGCCTATCATCGCCAAGGTTGCGGTGTGTGGCATCAGCCAAAGCAATCCACTCAATCGGCGTATATCTCGCGTACCTGTTTCGTGGTCTACGATACCTGCGACCATAAACAAAGACGCTTTAAAGGCCGCATGGTTCATGATATGGAAAAGTGCCGCCACTACTGCAAGAGGTGTAGAGAGCCCAAAAAGCAAGGTAATCAACCCCAAATGGCTCACGGTCGAATAGGCCAACAAAGCTTTTAAATCGTGTTTAAAAAATGCCGTAAATGCGCCCAATAAAAGCGTAACAAGCCCTGCACCAGTGACGATGAGCATCCATTCGGTCGTGCCACTAAGAGCGGGATACAACCTTGCAAGTAAAAAGATACCCGCTTTGACCATGGTAGCAGAATGAAGGTAGGCTGATACAGGCGTAGGTGCCGCCATAGCGTGAGGAAGCCAAAAGTGAAAGGGAAATTGCGCCGACTTGGTCAAAACACCCAAAAGCACTAAAAGTACTGTTGGCGTATACCAAGGACTCGCTATGATGACTTCCCTACTAGCCAAAATCACCGAAAGTTCATAACTTCCTACAATGTGCCCCAACAGCAACGCGCCCCCAAGAAGGGCTAACCCTCCAGCGCCCGTGACCACAAGAGCCATCATCGCGCCATCGCGTCCCTCTTTTTTGTGTTGCCAAAAGCTGATAAGCAAGAAAGAGCTCAGTGAGGTTAATTCCCAAAAAACCACCATTTGAAGGATGTTTTCGGACAAAGAGATACCCACCATGGAACCCATAAACAAGAGCAGATACGCATAAAACCTTCCCATGGAGTCTTTGCTTGAGAGATAATACCGCGCATAAATCACAATCAATAACCCGATGATTAAAATCAAGTAGGCAAAAAACATGCCCAACCCATCGAGGCGAAAGGAAAAATTCAGCCCGATGCTTTCAATCCACGTCCATGATTGAACAAGCGTGTGTCCCTCAAATGGCAAATGTGCCAATTGTGACAAAAAGGCAAGAGACAAAAGAGTAATGACACCTGCTCCCCACGCGCTTGCAACTCTGTGTACCTTAGCAAGGTATGCTACCACTCCTGCTCCCAAAAACGGCAATAATACCGTCAGGGGCAGGCCTATCACATCTAATGTCATATGCACCTACCGTTGACTCCACGCGGATGTGGAAAAGTGTAAAAAATGACTCCATTATAGCTATATTTTTTTAAAATACCCCAAAACTACGGAGTCTGAGAGTAAGTTCTCATGAAATAATGGTGTAACCAAAGGGAACATCCAATCACAATGCTACCTATTATAAGTGTGGAAAAATTAGCCGGTTTTCCCCACAGAAAAAGATTGACCAAAAGGCCCGCTGGAACCAGTGCGTTGTTCATAATCGCTAAAACACCTGCGTCCACGTGACACGCTCCTTTATTCCACCAAAAGTACCCCGCTCCAGAAGCAACCATCCCAAGCCAAAGCAAGACCGCCCATTGTGTGAGGGTGGGAGAGATGCGGGTGGTGTCTCCAAAAAGCACAAAAGCAACACTAACAACCCCCAAAGCACCCAAGTGAAAGTACCCAAATCCATCACGCTGGTTGAATGTTGTGTGGGATTCCATTACTTTTTTGTAAGCACTCTGTCCTAAAGCAAAACACACATTGGCACCTTGGACTAGCAAAAACCCTACCAAAAACCCCGTATCAACGTGATGAAATCGAATGATGTACGCCCCCAGCACCGCCACGCCTGCACTCACTAAATACAAAGGTCGAAACCTGCGACCCATCGCATCGTAAATAAGGGTTACGTAAAAAGGGGTGAAAATCGTAAAAAGCACTACCTCAGGCACACGAAGGTACGCAAAAGAGTGGTAAAAAAAGAGGTACATCACGCCAACTTGAACCGCTCCAATGCCCATGATTTTCCCTTGCAATCCCCGTGGGATGCCGCGAAATTTTGTAAAAGGAAGAAACACAAGGCTGGCTAAACCTACGCGCACCAAAACCGCAAAATAACTGTCTACTTCTCCTGCTAAAAATTCCCCAATAAAACTAAAAGAAAAGGCCCACATGAGGGTAGTTGCTATCAAATAGCCCATTGTTTTACTTCCTTCTTCGCAACATTTACGCGATTTTAATGTCTAGCACTTTTTCGCACTTAAAACCAAAACGCCATTCTAGCACTATATTTTAACGAAGCCATTAAGCCCCCTCTTCTTCCCATTATGTCCATGTTTTAACAAACATTTAACACCAACAAGCTATACTTTTGTCACTTTAAAAAAACAGGAAACAGATGACGCACAAGCGGTGGTTTTTCGTTGGCGCAATAGCGCTTTTTGGGACACTTAGCGGGACACTTGGCTCCCTTTATACTGCTTCTTCTTCGCACACTTTGTTTACGGCTATCACGGGTTTTGCCACGCCCGCATTCCATTCCAACCATCTGTTTTTGCGCCACCCGCTTACCCAGCCCCCGTGGAGTGTGTTTGACACCCATCCTGAACTTCGTGAACACGTGCGCGGAAGCTTTATCCAAACAAGACGCCTTCCATGAGGACGCTTTTTGATTATACCCTGCATTCTTTAGGGAGATTTGGGCGTAAAAACTTACTTATTGGTGTCATCTTCACCTTTTTGGTTTGGCTTTTGAGTGCGTCACTCATGATTACCCATAGCCTAAAACACGCTTTTTTGCACAGTGCTTCTTCTTTGCCTGAACTCACAGTCCAGCAACTTCAAGGTGGCCAAACTGCACCTATTTCCCCTGCGACCTTGGAGCCTTTTTGGGGGATTGCGGGAGTGAGTATGGTGCAAGGGCGAGTCTGGGGGATGTATTATTTGGAGCTCGATAAACTCTATGTCACCCTTGTGGGGATTGAACCTTACGCGGAACAGTACAACGCCCTTGCTTCTAGTGCTCATTTGGAAGAATTTAACACCCCTTTCCCGCCCCTGCTCACCTCACCTTCGTTGGTACTTTTGCTTAAGAAATATATGTCTGGCGATTCCCTTTCTTTTTTAAAACACGGCGGCGGGTTTGAAAGACTCACCCTTGCTGGAACCTTCGACCACGAACTTTCCTTGCTGAGCAATGATGTCATCCTCATGCCCATGGCGCAAGCGCGCGCCATTTTAGGCTTGCCACAAGGTTGCACCGATGCTTTTATTAAGGTGCTCAACGAAGAAGAGATTGGCACCGTGGCTTCTAAAATCGCCGCGCAGAACCCCACCTTGCGTATTCTTTCTAAAGAGGCGCTCATCCAACGCTACTTAAATTTGTATGACATGAAAGGCGGATGGTTTTTGGCGCTAAGTTTAGTTTGTTTTGTAACCTTTGCCATGATTTTATACGACAAAGCCAGTGGTCTAAGCTCCCAAGAAAAACGCGAAATTGGGATTTTAAAAGCCCTTGGATGGGAAGTTGAACACATCATTAAGCACAAACTCACCGAAGCCGCCCTCATCAGTGTAGGCGGGTTTTTAGTGGGTTTCACCCTTGCTCTTGGGTATGTCTTTTTCCTAGACGCTCCGCTTTTAAGGTTAATGTTCACAGGCTACAGCGCCTTGCGCCCTGCTTTTTCTCTTCCTTTTTCCCTAGACGTGCCACTTTTTTTCTTACTCTTTTTTGCCACTGTGCCGTTGTATCTAGCCGCTTCCATCATCCCCGCGTGGAAAGCGAGCGTGGAAGACGCTGGAGAGGTGATGCGATGATTCGCGCAGAACAAGTGAGTAAGACTTTTAACGAAGGCACGCCCCAAGCCTTTCAAGCCCTTTGGGATATTTCCTTACATGTAAAGCAAGGGGAATGCGTCCTTTTAACAGGAGCAAGCGGGAGTGGTAAAAGCACCTTACTTGCCCTGTGTGCGGGCTTGTATCAACCTAGCCAAGGTAGTATTCATGTGGCCAAAGAGCCCCTTTCTTCGTTGCCCGAACACTTCGCTTCACGCCTTCGGCGCAAACACATTGGCATCATTTTTCAACAATTTCATCTCATCCCAAGACTCAGCGTGCTACACAACCTCGCCCTGCCTGCCTTGCCTGATGGCGTAGACACTACCCCGCGTGCACAGGAACTCTTAAAACGTTTTGGGCTTTTTGAGCGCCAACACACGCTGGCTTCTTTTCTCTCAGGAGGCGAACAACAGCGGGTGGCCCTTATACGTGCGCTCATTAATGACCCCGATATTATCCTTGCGGATGAACCCAGTGCCAACCTCGATGCCACGCTTACGAAGGAACTTTTAAAGACCTTTGATGCCTTGCGCGAAGCGGGAAAAACTTTGCTCATCGCCACCCATGACCCACTGCTTTTAAAATGGAACAGTAACCATGTAGCGCTTTCTCACGGACGGCGTGTGTGATTTTAACAAACCCCTATGTCCAAACCTTGCTTTTAGTGGAGGGAATTTTACTCTTTTTGGGCCTTGTGGCACTCCTTGCTTCGTTGCGCATTGGCCTTGATTTTGACCCACGTCAAACCACCCCTTACCAGTACACGCTTAATAAAAAAAGTTATTTGGTTGCCACGATTATCATGTTTATTTTACTGCTCAAACTTCCCTTGTTTTTTTTCTTTATCTGGGTAATCGACGGACTTTCCTTACATGTACTTGGCGCCATGTGCGGTGCGGGGATTGTCAGCGCTACGCCTTGGGGTGTGTGGATGTTTTTTGTCAAAATCCTTACGCTTTTTTTATTGTGCGCCTGGGTTTTACTCCACCGTGTGGATTTGAGTGAACCCACCTACCCTTTTACACGGAAAAAATTCTTGCTTTTTCAAGGGCTTTTTTTTGTTTTAGTGGTGGAGTTTTTACTTGAACTTGCCCATTTTCTCAACATCCCCACTGATGCGCCCGTGGCCTGTTGTAGCGTGCTTTTTGACCAAAGCACAAACACCAGTGTTTGGTACGAAAATAGCGTTTTATTGGGGCTGTTTTTTGGCCTTTATGGACTACTTGGCCTACTATATTACCTGCGCCGCCCGATTCTTTATGGGATTGTGGCGTTAGCGTGGATGGGCGCAACACTTCAAGCGCTTATTCGCTTTTTTTCTCCCTATGTTTACGAACTTCCCACCCACAAATGCCCTTTTTGCTTGCTGCAAAGCGAATACTATTTCATCGGTTATTTGCTCTATCTTCTGCTTTTTCTGGGTCTCCTTGGTGGTGTTTTTACCCTTGTTGGCGCCTTGCTTCAGCGTCCTGTGAAAAAGTTTTGGTACACTCTCTCCTTTACATGCAACACACTTCTTGTGCTCATACTAAGCGCCTACCCTCTTGGGTATTATCTTAGAAATGGCGTGTGGCTTTAAAGGATAAAAATGGGTCCAGAAACCAAAGGGTTGCTCATCACCTTAGCAGGGGTAGCGCTCATGAGTGCCGAAGCGCCGCTCATCCGCCTTGCTGATGCCCCAGGCGTAGTGGTCGGAGTCTATTTTGGCCTTTTCGTAGTGCTCTCTACACAGCTCATCTTGCTTTCACGTGGTATCACAGTATGGAAACAAAGCCTAAGCGCACAACCCCAAGGGGCCCTTTTGGCGGGTTTTTGCATGGGCGTGGGCAATTACTGTTTTGTGATGGCCGTCTCTCTCACGGGCATCGCCAACACTGTCTTAATTCTCGCCAGTGCCCCCGTCATAAGCGCGCTCATTGCCCTTGTCATTTTAAAAGAACCTACCCCGTTGCGCATTTACGTGGCTGCTTTTTTTGTGTTTATCGGCTTGTATGTCATCCTCTCAGACGACTTGGGCACGGGGGATTTTTACGGTAACCTCTACGCCATGGGTGCGGTGGTGTGTATGTCTTTTTTGTTTGTCACCCTCTCGCGCTACAAAAAAGCCAGTCGGGTAGCCTTTGTCTCGTTTGGCGGGTTTTTCATGGCACTTTTTTGTGGCCTTAGTTTTTCTTTTGAGATTTCGCTGCAAGGACTTTTTTTTGTGGCACTTATGGGGCTTTTTGTCACCCCGTTTTCACGCATTTTGATTGGAACAGGCACCCAGTATCTCATCCCTGCGCACATGGGACTCCTGATGATTGCGGAGAGTCTTTTGGCCCCTTTTTGGGGATGGTGGTGGCTAGGGGAGATTCCCACCCAAGCCACATTTCTAGGAGGCGCCATTATTCTTAGCGCCATTACGCTCAACTCTCTAGCGACCCTTAGGCACCGATAAAACGCATTCCTTCATCGTTGAGGCTAATTACTCCTTCGGCTTGGAGTTGCGTTAGTGCGCGCTTGTAGGCTTTTTTGCTGAGTCCAAAATGGGCATACACTTCTTCGGGTGAGGCTTTGTAAGCAAAAGGAAGCGCGTAACCGTTGGCACGCAAAACCGTAAGGATTTTTTCTTTCGCAAACCCGTCGCCATCTTCCAAAGGACGCAAGGAGAGGGTTATCTTGCCATCCATCCGTACTTCTTTCACATACCCTTTGGTGCGTTGCCCTACATGTAAAGGTTCAAACACTTCATTATGAAAGAGCATTCCTGTAAAACGGTTGTTGATGATAGCTTTAAAACCAAGGGGTGTGGAAGCAAGGATGAACAACGCTACGGCATCGCCTATAGCAAAATCAGGGCGACGTGCGGTGAGAAATTTGCCAAATTTTTCCACGCCAATAAGGCGGTTGGTTTGTTCGTCCAAACTCACTCGAATGACCCGTTTTTGGCCAATCTTAAAAGGTGTTTTTTGAAATTTTACAGGCACAAATAACTCTTTTGGCAAACCCCAATCACAAAAGGCACCAAAAGAGGTAACATCTTTGACTTCCATTAGGGCAAATTCACCCAAACGCGCCTCAGGCATGCGTGTCGAAGCAACTAGTCTGTCTTCGGAGTCTGTGTAAATAAACACTTCTACCATTTGGCCAATTTCCATAGTGATGGAAACATAGGCGTTTGGAAGTAAAACTTCTTCCCCATCGCCCGCTTTTAAATACAATCCTGGGTCACTTTTTCGCTCAATCATGAGCTGATTTATACGGCCTATCTGCAAGGTTTGTGTCATCTGAAACTCTCCACTAAATTTCCAACAAGTAAATTCCAGCCATCCACCAACACAAAGATAAGCAACTTAAAAGGCATCGAAATCATAACAGGCGGCAACATCATCATCCCCATACTCATCAATACAGAGCTCACCACCATGTCAATCACCAAAAAGGGCAAGTAAAGCAAAAAGCCTATCTCAAAGGCTGTTTTGAGCTCACTAATCATAAACGCGGGCACTGCCACAGTCAACGGCACATCTTGGACGGTCGCAGGGTTTTCAAGGTTACGAATCCGAAAAAACAGGGCCAAATCTTTTTCCCTTGTGTTGCGAATCATAAACTCTTTAAAAGGTTCCACGCCCAGAGTAAAGGCTTCTTGATAACTGATTTCTTCCGCAAGGTAGGGTTTTACGGCCACCTCATAAGACTGTTTTGCGATGGGCTCCATGATGAAAAAGGTTAAAATCAGCGCCAAGGAAATGACCACCGTATTGGGCGGCATTTGCTGGGTTCCGATAGCTTGGCGCAAAAAAGAAAAGACAATCACCAAGCGCAAAAAACTGGTCATCATGAAAATCAACGAAGGCGCAAGGGCCAAGATGGTTAAAACGATAAGAACATTGAGGCTTGTGACTAACTGTTCGGGCGAACTAGGTGCGCTCAGGCTAAGGTTAACCGTAGGAATCGTTACTGTCTCATCCACGCCCAACAAAGAGGCGCAAAAAAGAAAAATCCCAAAAAGAATTCTCACTGCGCACCTTGTTGGTCAAGAACACTTTGTTGGGCTGCACCTTTATTGTCTTTGTTAAGAGAATAAAAATGCAAATCTACGCGTCTGTTTTTTGCTCGTCCTTCAGCCGTCGCATTGGAGGCCAAAGGCTCATAGGAAGATTTTCCTGAAGCCACCACACGTTCGGGCTTGATGTTGTTTTGAAGTAACTCTTTAATCACGCTTACCGCGCGGGCTGATGAGAGCTCCCAGTTGTCTCTAAAGGGACTATCTTGGGCAGGTGGCGTGTTGTCCGTATGGCCTCTTGCGTTAATGTGCAAATCCTCAGGAAGCTGCTGCACTACCATGGCAATGCGTATTAAAAATAAAATGGCGTCGTCGTTGTCGATGGCCGCAGATCCTGGGCGAAAGAGCAGATTAGAAGGCAGGCGAATAATAAATCCATCTTCGGATTCTTCCAAGGTGACCTCAGGAGAACCTGTTGCTTTAAGCATTTCATTGACATCTGTAATGGTACGCGCAAGGGTTTTGACCATTTGTGTGGTCTCTTCTTGTTGCTCGATGGGGGTGGCTTGTTGTTGGCGTTCACGGCTGATTTCTGTCTTGGTACCACCTTCAAGAACACTCAATGCACCTGCGAGAGAGCCGATGGCTTCTTGGACTTTTTTAGCGTCCATGGTAGACATGGAAAGCAAAAGGACAAAAAAACACAGCAACAAAGACATCAAGTCGCCAAATGCCGCCAACCAGTTTGGCAAACATTTGGGACAATTGCAGGGGTCTTTTTTCTTGGCCATGGTTACTGCTTACTCAAACTGACTCGTGCGTTCATTGGGAGGCAAGAAAGAGAGCAACTTAGCTTCAAGGGTGCGTGGATTGTCTCCGGCTTGAATGGCCATAATACCTTGCAAAATAAGCGTTTTTGCCAAGGTCTCATCGCTGTCTCGGATAAGCAAGATACTGTTTACGGGGGAGCCCACAATGTTACCAATCATCGCGCCGTACATGGTCGTAAGCAAGGCTACGGCCATCGCAGGACCAATGGCTGAGGGGTCTGCCATGTTTAGTAGCATCGCCACAAGGCCAATAAGCGTACCAATCATCCCCATCGAACCCGCATATCCCGCCATACGGTCAAAAATATCTGCGTTGCTTTTGTGGCGCGCACTGGTTTGCTCCATCTCAATTTCAAGCAAATCACGAATATTATCAGGCTCGTTCCCATCCACCGCCATAGAAAGGCCTTTGCGTAAAAATGCATTGGACTCGTTGTTTGCATCATTTTCCAGTGCCAAGATGCCATCCCGACGTGCTTTAGTGGAATAATCTACCATTTTTTTGATCAGTTCTGGAACATTTTCTTGAGGAGGTTTGATCGCAATCATAAAGATTTTGACCATGTTTTTCATCTGCTCCATCTTAAAACCAGTGAGCAGCGCACCTGTTGTACCGCCAAATACGATGAGAATAGAAGGAACATCGATATAAGGACCTACCCCTACACCCATAGCCATTGCGCCTGCTAAAAGTGCTAGCGTCAAGACTAACCCAACAACCGTTCCCAAATCCATGCGTTTACGCCCCTTGTGAAAGATGCGGATATTCTAGTTACTTTTGGGTTAAAGATTGGTTAAAGAACCTTTAAGCCTTTACGAATAGGCACAAGGGGTTCCTTACATGTAAGGAAATTGCGAGGCAAACGCTTAAACCGCTTCTCACCTATTTTTGATACAATACCATTTTTTAATAAGGACGCTCCCATGAATCTTTCGATTGTCATCATGGCTGCGGGGTTTGGCACACGCATGAAGTCTTCTTTGCCAAAGGTTTTACACCCCATTAGCGGTCATCCGATGCTCTATCACATCCTTTGCGAAGCCAAAACATTGAGTGATGATATTCACGTGGTGCTCTACCACGAACACGAGGCCATTGAGGCTGCTATGGCTTCGTATTTTGAGGGTGTCACCTTTGTCCTCCAAGACCACGCCAATTTTCCAGGCACAGGCGGGGCTATCAAGGCCGCACACCCCAAGCACGACACCATACTTGTCTTAAATGGCGACATGCCTTTGGTGCAAGCCCACTCGCTCGTTCCCTTACTAAACCACGACGCAGCCGTCGTTGTGAGCGTTTTTGAAGCGCGCAATCCCTTTGGATATGGCAGGGTTGTTGTAGATGCTGCGTGCAACGTCACTCACATCGTCGAAGAAAAAGACGCCACCCCACAAGAAAAAGCGTTGCGCACAGTGAATGCGGGCGTGTACGTGTTTCACAAAAAATTCCTAGAAAACGCACTACCGAAACTGCAAAATTCCAATGCTCAAAAAGAGTATTACCTCACGGACCTTGTGGAAATTGCCACTAGCCAAGGTGAAGCGGTCAAAGCGGTCATGGTGGATGAAGAGGCGTTTATGGGTGTTAACTCTAAACTCCACCTTGCTCAAGCCGAAACCACCATGCAACAGCGTTTGAGGGAAAAATGGATGGAACAAGGGGTTAGCATGCGCCTTCCTGAAACCATCTTTCTTGACGCCAGAGCGCGTTTTGAAGGGGAATGTTTTCTTGAAAATGGCGTGAGTATTTTGGGAGATTCGACCATCATCAGCTCCTCCATCAAAGCCAACAGCGTCGTCGAATCAAGCACCATTATCCGCTCTCACGTAGGCCCTTTGGCGCGGATTCGCCCCCATTGCCACATCCAAGATTCTCACCTTGGTAACTTTGTGGAAGTGAAAAACTCTACCCTCAACGGGGTCAAAGCGGGACATCTAAGCTACCTTGGAGATGCAAGCATCGACGAGGGCACCAATGTAGGATGCGGGACGATTACATGTAACTATGATGGCAAAGCCAAACACCGCACGCAGATTGGAAAAAATGTTTTTATCGGTAGCGACACCCAACTCATCGCCCCTGTGGTCATTGAGGACGATGTTCTCATTGCCGCAGGGTCAACCATCACGCAAAATATTCCCTCAGGGGCGTTGGCCATTAGCCGCGCGAAACTCTCTATCAAAGCGGGTTTTTTCCACCGTTTTTTTCCAACAAAGAAGTAACCATGGAACATCTCTTAACCAGTCGACGGATTCTACTGGGCGTCACAGGAAGCATTGCCGCTTACAAAAGCGTCGAACTCGCCCGTTTACTCATCAAAGCAGGTGCGAGCGTACGCGTCATCATGAGCGAAGAAGCCAAGCGCTTTGTCACGCCTTTAACCTTTGAAGCCATCACAGGTGAGCGGGTCATACACGCGCAGAGTGAAGATTGGGCAAGCCAAGAGAATCACATTCATATCCACCGTTGGGCGGAACTTTTTTGCATCGCTCCCGCCACGGCCAACACCCTTAACAAACTCTCTCACGGTATTGCCGATGCCTTGCTACTTCAAACAGCCCTTGCGTGTCCGCACCCCCTTGTGCTAGCCCCCGCGGCTAACACGCACATGATAGAACACCCCGCCACCCAAGTGTCCCTAAAACTGTTGCGCCAACGAGGTGCTTGCATCGTCGAACCCATCGCCAAACTCCTTGCGTGCCAAACCCATGGCAAAGGCGCTATGGCGGAACCCCAGAGTGTGTTTTGGTATATCGCCCAAACCCTTCTACGCACCCCTGCCCTTTTGGGTAAAAAAATCCTTGTCACAGGTGGAGGCACCACCGAAGCCATTGACGCGGTGCGCTGCCTTAGCAATCATTCCAGTGGAAAAATGGCTGAAGCTTTGGCTTTGGCTCTTTTTTTAAAAGGAGCACAGCCGACCTTACTCACCAGTGCTTCTCCACACGCCCCGCACCTTCCTTTTGCCCGTTATTCTTACACCAACACAGCATCTTTAAAGCGCACGCTTTTTGAGCTCCTTCCTTCGCACACGGCACTCATGATGGCCGCGGCAGTGAGCGATTATCTTCCCAAAAAGCCCTTTGAAGGAAAAGCGAAAAAAAGTGATTTAGGCACTTCGTGGAACTTGGAACTGGTGGAAAATGAAGACATTCTCACCCAAGCAGCAGCCACAGGCATACGGTGCATCGGCTTTAAAGCAGAAACTAACCCCGCAACTGCCCATGCCAATGCGCGCGCTATGTTAAACGCCAAAGGAGTTGACGGAGTGTGTTTAAACATCCTAAACGAAACGCTCACGTTTGGGAGTGATACCACACAGCTACACTTTCTCACAGCAGACAAAGAGATTACCTTTGCGCCACTTGGCAAACTTGAAGCCGCATTGGAGCTGGTTGAGGCGTGTTTTTAGATGAGTCTTGCCAAGTCCCTCACGCGCGCCCTTAAAACGCACCATACCATTCGCTTTAACGCGGCACTTCCCATTAGCATTGAAGTGCTTGAAAAGGTGGGGCATGGGCGGTATCGGCTCAAAGTGGGACACAAAGAGATGACCACAAGAAGCCACAAAGAACTAGGCGTGGCACAGCGTTATTGGGGAAACTTTAGTGAGTCCAAAGAAGGCATTTTAACCATCAGCCATTTGCGCCTAAAGCCCCGCGTACTCCAATCAGATGAAGGGTTATTGGAGATGGAATCTTTCGATTTTCTCGAAATGCTTCTGGAAGCAAAAGAGCCCTCTTTGGTGTTAAAACAGTGGCTCCTTCATGAACTTTACCTCACCCAAAGCAAATCCCTCTTTCACACCCTTAGCTCCATGCTTTTAGCCCTTCATGAGGGCATTATCCACCTGCCTTTGATGATACAAGAGCGTCCTTTTCTCATCCAATGGAAAGAAAATAAGAATTTAAACGACTCTTTGGTAGACTTCTACCTTGCTTATGAAAACCTTGGAGCCCTCAGAGGAACACTCAACTTAATGAAACACACACTGACCCTTGAAGCGCTTTTTGAACGCACTGCTACCTTTTTAAAACACCATACGCAAGCCCTCCCCTTTGCGCTTTCACTCTCCCCTAATGACACACTTACGCCCCTGTGGGAAGGCACCCATGCGTTGCTCGATGTGAAGGGATAGCTCGTGAATACACTTTCCCATCTTGCCATCATCATGGACGGCAATGGACGCTGGGCAAACGCACAAGATTTGCCGCGCGCCAAAGGGCATGAAAAAGGCGCTTTGGTAGTGCGAGAAGTGACAACATACGCGGCTAAAGCGGGTGTACGCATGTTAACGCTCTATGCCTTTAGTACGGAAAATTGGAAGCGCCCTAGCACGGAAGTGGACTTTCTCATGAAGCTTTTGGCGAAATTTTTAAAGCAAGAACTTCCCACGCTTTTGGAACATAACATACGCTTTGATGTCATGGGAGACATGCATCCTTTCTCTCCTTCTCTCAAAAAAGCCATCGCCCACACCAAAGAAGCGACCGCTCACAATACAGGCCTCACGCAAGTACTAGCACTCAACTACGGTGGCTGGGATGAAATCGCCCGCGCGGCACAACGCCTTGCAAGTGCACACACGCCCATCACACCCGATGCTCTTGAAGGAGCACTGGACAACCCGATTCCCGTGGATTTACTCATTCGCACAGGAGGCGAAATGCGGTTGTCCAATTTTTTATTGTGGCAAGCAGCGTACGCGGAGTTACGTTTTACTCCCACCTTATGGCCTGCCTTTACATGTAAAGAACTCGAAGAACTCATGGACTCTTTCACTCAGGCCAACCGGCGTTTTGGAGGGCTTTAGTATGGTAACTGGGCTGATGGGATTACTGGGATTGTGCGTGGGCTCCTTTTTAAACGTGGCTATTTATCGCCTTCCTTTAGGGAAAAGCGTAGTATTTCCAAGTTCCCATTGCCTTACATGTAAGACGCCTTTGCAGTGGTATCATAACATTCCCCTTTTGTCGTGGCTCTTCCTTCGCGGGAAATGCGCTACATGTAAAGCGGCCATTAGCATTCAATATCCTCTTATGGAACTAGCATGTGCAGGGGTTTTTGTGCTCGTGGCACTGTGGGAACCTTGGGCTGAAGCGCTGATACTAGGGCTTATTTTTGCTTTACTGCTGGCCCTTTCGGTGGTTGATTTTCGCTACAAAGCCGTCCCTGATGCGCTCAGTTTTCCTGCCCTTGGGCTTGCTTTTTTAAGCGGGGATATACTTCTTTCTGTGGAGTATGGGTTGTTGTTCGCAGGCGGCTTTGCGTTGTTACGCATGGGCGTTTCTACCCTCACTAAAAAAGAAGCTATGGGAGAAGCTGACATTCTCATCGCAGCCATCATTGGCGCTGTGGTAGGTGTTAGCTTAGGGCTCGTGGCTATTTACATGGCTGCGGTATTGGCGCTTTTTGCCTTTTATTTTTTCTCCAAAAAAGAGATTGCCCTGCCTTTCATCCCTTTTTTATCCATGGGACTTTTTGTAACATATCTGTTTCAAACCCCCATATCCAAGCTCATTGAGGTTTATTATGGATAGAATCAACCGTTATTTTTTAAGCCATTTTTTCTCCATGTTTGGCTCCTTGTTTGCCACGCTTTTTTTCATCATGTCGATCGTTTTTTTCATTCAGATAGCGCGGGTTACTTCGGTGATTGAAATCACTTTTTTTGAACTGGGCAAACTCTATCTTTTCATGCTTCCTCAAATCTTACTGTTTACCATTCCCATCTCCTTCTTCATTTCGTTGGGACTTACCCTTTTCAAGCTTTCACGGGAAAATGAAACCATTGTGCTTTTTACATTGGGCTACTCTCCTAAGAAAATTGCCCGCTTCTTTTTTCTTCTTGCCACGCTTACTTCCCTTCTTTTGTTGGTCAACGCCCTTGTTTTACTCCCTATCGCTGGGCAGCTCAATAAAAATTTTATTGACTACAAGCGCACTAACGCCAAACTCACGCTCAAAGCGGCCGAGTTTGGTCAGCGCTTTTCCGATTGGCTTGTCTTTATCGAAGGAAAACATGAAAAAGATGGCGGGGACGAATACGAACAGGTTGTGATGTATGCCACGAAAAGCGAACAAAACAATGAACGCCTTTTGCTTGCCGAAGAAGGAAGGATTGCCAACGCCCAAGGGGAACTGACCCTCTCCCTAGAAAAAGGGCGCGGGTATGAATTTTCCCCTTCCCGCATGCATGAGCTCATTTTTGATGAAATGTTTATCCAAACCTACGGAAGTGGTTCCCTTGCTGAGGTTGTCTCATTGGCCCAATACTGGAAGGAAGCTAGGACCAACAAACGTCGCGCCGAAGGACTTTCCCTTGACGTTCTAGTTGCCCTTTTTCCCATGGCATCCGCGCTTTTTGCCTTAAGTTTTGGTATTGTCACTTACCGCTACCAAAAACGGGGGATTTACGGAGCCACTTTTCTGGTACTTTTTGCCTATTTTGCTCTTATTATGCTTGTCAATAAGGCCTTGCCGCTTTTGAGTATTCCTTTGATTTTTGGCCTTTTCTTGGTAGCTTCTTGGTTTTATTTTCAGCGAAAGATTGTGCGAAGATACTAAGATGCGTGCGTTTTTGACTCTTGCTTATGATGGATCACGTTTTGGAGGGTTTCAGCAACAAGCCCACGACACCAACACTGTGATGCAATGCCTCATCACCGCCTTGCGCAAGCTTAACATTTTTTCTACGCCTGCGGGAGCGGGACGCACCGACAAAGGGGTGCATGCCCTTGGGCAAGTGGTACATGTAGACTTGCCACCCCATTGGCGTGATACTTCATTGCTACAATCCGCGCTCAATCCCCACCTTGCTCCTTACGCCACCATCACAAAAATCACGCTTACTGATGGAACATTACATGCGCGTTACAGTGCCAAAGCAAGGCAATACCGCTACGTGGTTGATCACGGTACCTTTTCGCCTTTTTTGGCCCCTTACCGACTCTTTCAAGCCCAACCTCTTTCCCTTGGGCGCGTCAACGACGCGTTGGCGTGTTTTATAGGCATCCACGATTTTAGTTTGTTCAAAAAAGTTGGAAGTCCCACGACTCACAATATTCGCATCTTGTTTGATGCACGGGCGTATACCCATAAGCAGTTGAGTATTTTTTCTTTTCGCGGAAGTGGGTTTTTACGTTCGCAAGTGCGGATGATGATTGGGGCTGCCCTCGCCCATGAGAGAGGTATTTTGTCACTAGAGGACTTGCAGGCACAACTTACCAACAAACGCCAAGTTTTCACAAAACCCGTGCCGCCAAACGGGCTTTATTTGACGCGCATCTACTACTGAGGTTGCAGGGATTTTTTAAAGGCTAAGATGCGTGTGTATGCTTCTTCGATGGCTTGTAGCTCAATCTCCCCACGACTCAGTGCCTCTGTGACGATCGAGCGAATACGCTCTGGCACAGGGACATTTTCCATATAAAAATCTGAAACGATGAGGATATCTACACCCGCATTAATACTATGAATAATACGCTCTTCAAAGGAAAACGTGTGCGAAACACCTTTCATGAGCAGGTCATCACTAATCACCACACCCTTAAAGCCCATACGTTCACGCAAGAGGTCGTGCACTAAAATCTTTGAAAGCGAAGCGGGAAAATCAGGGTCAAAACGGCGCAAATATACGTGTGCTACCATAATGCTTTGGGCTTTACCTAGTTGAATAAAATCATAATAAGGCCGCAATTCCTCAAAACTCCACGTCTGCGTGACATCGGTTAAGACAAGATGGGAATCACTCATCGCACTCCCGTGTCCTGGAAAATGCTTCAACGAAGTGGCAACATTTTCACGCATGAACGCGTCTACGAATGCTTGTGCATACACGCTTGTCGTGGTGGCATAAGGACTAAAACTTCGCCCAATTTTTCCAATGATGGGAGAGTTGGGATTTTCAAGGTCTACTACAGGGGCGAGATTATAGTTAATGCCATGGGCTTTTAGCTCTTTGGCCATGTTTTTATACAAGGCCGACGCCGCTTCAAGGCTCATGTCCATCGCCACTTCCTTGGCTGATGGAGAGGCTTCAAATCCATTGGTAGCATTCAAACGCGCCACCTTTCCGCCTTCTTGGTCTACGGCAATCAACAACGGCACCGATGCGCGAGATTGGAGGGCATGGGTGAGGGATTTGAGCTGTGTAGAACTTGCGATATTGCGCCCAAGCAAAAGCACCCCACCAATCTGGCCCTCTTTCACTGCTTTTACTACAGGGGTTAATTGCGCGCTCTCTTGGCCTTCAAATCCCACCATCACCATCTGCCCCAACATGGTTTGCACCGAGGGAGAAGCAAAAAGAACGGAGGCAAAAAGGCCACACAAAAGGCTTACATGTAAAGAAAATTTCATGCGGATTGGCTCAATAAATCACGCAAACTCTCAAGGGGCGATTTTCCCTCAAGCATGCGCGCTACTTCCTTGGCAATAGGCGTATAAATCCCATGTTGAACGCTCATGGATTCAATAGCCTTGGCCGTATAAACCCCCTCAGCCACCTCGCCTAGTTCTTTAAGAATCTGTGCAAGGGGTCTTTGACGCGCTAAGCCTAGCCCAACGCGGTAGTTGCGCGAGAGGGTACTTGAAGCTGTTAAAAACAAATCTCCTGCGCCACTGAGTCCTAAAAAGGAGGATTCCTTGGCGCCAAAATGCGCCCCAAAGCGTGCCATTTCTACTAGCCCCCTTGCGATTAGGCTTGCTCTTGCATTGTTGCCCAGTTCCAAGCCATCGCAAATACCACTGGCAATTGCAATGACATTTTTGTACGCCCCACTCACTTCCGCACCGACAACATCGTCGTTGGCGTAGGTTTTAATAAAGGCTGGAAAAAGTTTTTGGTAGGTGTTGGCAAGAGAGGCAGAGGAAGAACTAATCACCAGTGCCGTAGGAAGCGAACGCATCACTTCGGCTGCAAAGGAAGGGCCAGAGAGAAAAGCAAGACGCTCACTAGGAAGATGCTTGGCGAAAATCTCATTTAAAAACACATGCTCCGCCACATCAATCCCCTTAGCCGCCACCAAAATACTTTGACCCTCATCCACAAAGTGGGTTTCTAACCACTCTCTTACCACTTGGGCGGGCAAGGCAAATACGAGTAATGAATGGGCTAAAACCGTTTCAAGGGAAGCAAACCCTTCCACGTCCTTTGGTGTGCGCGAATACAAGCGGCTTTCGTGGTTTTGTGAAAAGGCAAAATGCAGTGCCTGGCCCCATTTTCCCCCGCCAATAACACCTACCTGCATAGGCTAACCATTGAGTCTTGATCGCAAGAGTTCGTTGACTTTGGCAGGGTTTGCGGTGCCTTTGCTTGCCTTCATGGTTTGGCCTACAAAAAAGCCAAAGAGTTGCTCTTTACCATCTTTGTATTCTGCTACTTTGTCTGCGTTAGCGGCGATAATGGCATCGATGATTTCCAAAATCGCTCCATCATCACTCACTTGCATTAAGCCCAGTGTTTCGATGGCTACGTCCACACTGACCGCATGTTCCATTAAGTAATCCAACACTTCTTTGGCTGCTTTGCCACTAATGGTGCCATCTTCAATGCGTTTTACCAGGTTCCCAAGTGTGCACGCATCCACTGGAGAGGTTTCAATGCTAAGCCCGTGGTTTAGTCGCGCCAACAGCTCCACCGTAAGCCACGTCACCGAAGTTTTTGCCCCCGCACCTTCTTTTACCATCGCTTCAAAATAATGGGCCATTTCCACCGAGCCTGTAATGACTGCGGCGTCGTACTCTTTGATGCCGTATTCTTTCACCAAACGTGCTTTTTTCTCATCGGGAAGTTCGGGGATCTTGCGGCACTCTTCCAACATCGTTTCAGGAATAATCACTGGCAATAAATCGGGGTCTGGAAAATAACGGTACTCTGCGCTGTCTTCCTTACCGCGCATGCTGCGGGTCACTCCCGTTTGGGTGTCAAAGAGTCTGGTCTCTTGCACCACTTCGCGCGCATACAGCCCATCTTCCCAGGCTTCGCGCTGTCTGGTTACTTCAAACTCAATGGCTTTTTGAATGAATTTAAAAGAGTTTAGGTTTTTGATTTCCACGCGAGTGTAAAGCTTCGTGTCGCCTTTGGGACGGATGGAAACGTTTGCGTCACACCGAAAACTTCCCTCTTGCATGTTGGCGTCACTGATGTCGAGGTAGCGCAAAATAGCATGGAGTTTTTTCAAATACATCACCGCTTCCTCGCTACTGCGTAAATCCGGCTCACTGACGATTTCTAGTAACGGTGTCCCTGCACGGTTCAAATCTACGTGGCTTTCGTTGCCATGGTGAATGTTCTTCCCTGCGTCTTCTTCCAAGTGTGCGCGTGTCACACCGATGCGTTTTTGGGCGCCATCTTCAAAATCTAAAAAAATCTCCCCTTTTTCCACAATAGGAACTTCAAACTGGCTAATCTGGTAGCCTTTGGGAAGGTCGGGATAAAAGTAGTTTTTTCGGTTAAAAATAGAAGTTTTGTTGACCGTGGCATTGACTGCCGTTCCAAAGCTGATGGATTTTTTTACTGCTTCTTTGTTGAGTACAGGAAGTGCGCCTGGGAGGCCCAAGCAAACAGTACATACGTTGGTATTAGGGGCGTCTCCAAAACGTGTCGAACACGCGCAAAAGATTTTTGTTTTTGTGTTAAGCTGAGCGTGAACCTCAAGCCCAATGACGGTTTCAAACATGGGTTGCCTTAGCGTGGATTACAAAAGTATCGAATGGAGGCAAATCCGGATGCGCCCGCTTGTTTACACAAGCGAATTTGTGCATCGGTAACAATGCCACCAAGTGCGAATACGTCGAGGCTTAGTATACCGATTATTTCTTTTAGTTTCTCTAAACCAACGGCCGGGCCTTTGTCTGGAGTAGGAAAAATAGGACTAAACGTAATCGCATCAGCGCCTTCTTTTTGAACGGTTAATGCTTCTTCATGGGTGTGCGTACTTGCCATCACGTACAACCCTTTTTCTTTTGCCTGTGCAATACGGTGTGCCAAAGGAAAAGGAAGGTGAACCCCGTCTGCACCCAAGGCAAGCGCTAGGTCAACATTGCTGTGCAACACCGCCTTCACCCCGCGGGATTGAACGAAAGGGATAAAAATCTTGGCTAACGCGGAGTAATTTGAAGCACTTTTATCGCGCAAGCACGCATAGGTTGGAGTGTGATGAGCAAAAACGACCGCAAGGGTCTCGCATAAAACAGCAGGGTCTTGGGAATAAAAATGGGGATCAGTGATGAGATAAGAAGCGAACATCTAATTTGGCATCGATGGATTCGAGAAGTTCCGTATGGCGTTTCATCTCTTCTAATTTTTGCTTTTGTAGTAATGCAATTTCAAAAAAAATCACACACAATAAACCAGGCAAAGCAGCGACAAAGGAGACAAGCAAAGCACCTAACAATCCGTAGGGAAAAAAGAGGTAAAAACCAACGCTAGCGCCCACTAAAGCAAATGCCCAAGAGGCACCTGCTAAGAGTGTGGCCAGCGTATCAAAAAGGGGTTTTGAGGCCAATGGCGTGCCTAATGGTCCTCACTTATAACCACTGCGCCCGCGAGGTAAACGGTAGTGAGCATCATGAAAACAAAGGTTTGAAGTAGTCCCATAACCGTGAGTAAAGTAAATGGTGCTAAGGGCGCAATCCAAGGAGCCAACACAAGAATAATGGCCAAGAAAAGGTCATCACCACGGATACAGCCAAAAAGTCGGAAAGAGAGTGAAACTACCCGTGACATGTGGGAGAGAATTTCAACAGGGAACATAATAGGTGCAAGGAAAGGGGAAGGTCCCATGAAGTGAGCAAAGTATTTTTTTACTCCGTTGCTACGAATACCTTCGTAGTTGTAGTAAAGGAAGACGATAATCGCTAATGCTAACGTGTAGTTGATGTCTGCCGTAGGAGAGTGAAATCCAGGAATGATACCCATCACATTGGCGATAAGGACCATCAAACCTACTGTGGCAACCATGGGTAAATATTTGCGAGCAAGTTCTTCGGAACCAAAGGTATCACGGCCCATTTTCATGACGCCCATCAAATATGCCTCAGCAACATTTTGCACCCCGCGCGGTACCAATTGCATTGATGAAGTTGCTGCACGAGCAATGAGTAAACATACGATTGCCGTTAAAATGACATGGAAAATAAAACTCCAAGAGTGGTCGTAAGAAACAAATCCCGAAAAGAGAAAGAGGTCTTTCATCCAGCACGCCTTTGTGTAAATTTTTGGCTGATTATAGCAGTCGTTTTGTTAAGTTTAGATGAAACATTGCCCAAAATGCCCATCAAAGGCCTTTTTCTTGGCCTAAACAAAACAAAGCAAAGTCATATTTGACAGGATCATTTTCATCAAACACCTTTAGGGCACACGTGAGTTCCTCAACGGCGCGAAAATCATAACTTTTTCGCTTTAAAAGCCCCAAAGCGTGGGCAACTTTGTAGGTGTGTGTATCAAGAGGCATGAGCAAATCCTTGCGCGCCACACCGTGCCAAAGTCCAAGATCAATGGCGTCTTTACGCACCATCCAACGCAAGTACATCATCCACCGTTTTAATGGGCTTTTGGGCTTACATGTAAAGGGTTTTCCGATTAAAAATTCCATACCCCTGCTGCGGTAGGTTGTGTTTGCATACAGCGCACTCATGATACTAGCAACCCCTTGTGCCACGCTGTGCGAAGCCTTGTAACCTTGCAAAAACACTGCGTTCAGTGCGCTTTCTTGTTTGAGCCGCCATAGGGCAATCACAAACGCTTCCACATCACGTGCACTTTGAAACCGATAAGGTTTCCACGTAAAGGCACGTATGTGCGCTTCACGCTTTACATGTAAGGCTTCAAAAGGGAAGGTGGAGAGGTAATTTACAATAGCCCGCGCATTGCCATAGGCAAACAACGCACACACTAACGCGCTAAATTCATCTTGATGTTGCTGCGCGATCCACAAGGGATCAGGAGAGGCGGTGGGGAGAAGTTCGCAAGGGTGGTTGCGCTTTTGCACCTCCGCTTCTAGGCGGGTTTTAAGTGTGGAGTTCATTTTGATTGGTCTTTGATTGGAAGTAGTCTGAGAGGGTAATCAACGCATACGTCACCCCGAAAATCATCAATCCTGGGAAAAAACTAAGCCACCACGCGATGTCTAGCACCTCTTTTCCTTCTGCTAAAATCGTCCCCCAACTCATTTGTGGCGGCATAATACCAATCCCCAAAAAAGAGAGTCCGCTCTCAGCCAAGATAGCGCCGCTTACCCCAAAGGTAAAGCTGATGAAAAATATCGGAGCCAACAAAGGGGCGAAGTATTTAAGGATGATTTTCACAGAAGAAACCTTTGCCATCACAAGGATTTTAATAAAAGGTTTTTGCGCGATGCCAAAACTCTCGCTGCGAATCAAGCGCGCCATTCCCATCCACCCTGTGATGGAAATCACGACAATCAACACCCATGCCGAAGCCTCCACATAGCTCACCAAAGCAAGCAATAAGAAAAACGTAGGGAAGGTTAAAAACAAATCAATCAACACCACAATGGTTTTATCGGCTGTTTTTCCCAAAAAACCAGCACTCACGCCTATCATCAAGCCCACCAAACTCGCGATAAAAGCGCTGCCCGTACCAATGAGCAAGGAGACCTGTCCTCCTGCAATCACGCGGGCAAGCACATCGCGCCCTAGCCTATCGGTTCCCATCGGATGAGTAAAAGAAGGGGGTAACAAGAGGGCGTCTGGTTGCAAAGCGGTGGCAGAAACAGGATAGACCCAATGCCCAAAAAAGGAGGTACAAACAATCACTCCAAGAACAATCACACTCACGACAGGCAAACGTCTCACGCGCTATTTTATCCCAAGAAGCACATCAAGCATTTGGTCGATGGCGGTAATCACTTTTGCATTAGCCGAATAAGCGGTTTGAAATTTCATCAAACTTATTAATTCTTCGTCAAGACTAACCCCACTTACAGATTGGTATTCAGAATAAATCGTATTGTAAAGGGCTTTGTTAGTATCGTTACTGCGCCCAACAGACTCTGTATCGCTGGCCACTTTTACCGTCACAAAGCGGTAAAAACTCTCAACAGTTTCACTGGCAACTGTCCCGTTGGAACGGTAAAAGGAGAGTTTGTCGTATTGCATTTGCACCATGGCATTGGCAAGTGTATTATTTCCATCAACAGGAGCATTAAAACCTTGAAGTTTGCTAGGGTCAGTAATGAGCGCGCTGTCTACTTTTATGTTTGCCGCACTATCGCCTTCAAAAAAACGGCTCATGCCAACCACGCCAGCAAAGTTACTGCCCTTATCTTCAACGGCAATCGTATACCCAGCCTGTGCGTCTGTTGGAGCAAAACTAAGGGACCCTTGTTTGGTCTCAGGGTCATAATTGTAGTTAGCAAAGAAATAATCGTCCACATCATTGGTGGCATCATTGTCTTGATTGTCATCCGAATTGCGATTAAACTGTCCTACAACGCTTTGCGCCGAACCATCATCCATGGTAGTTAACGCATTGATTTCAACATTTTTCCGTGCCACTTCCTTGCCTTGTGCATCGTAAATAACCACATCAAAGCTGCCACGCTGGAAGCTGCTATCAAAATTCATCAACGGCGTAGTGGGCGTCAATCCTCTCATAGAGGAAGACTCCATGCGTGCTTGCGCACTTTGTGCGTATAGATTATTGGTTTGCACAATAAGGGTTTTTGCAAAGGAATCTAAATCATCAACATACTCTTGCAAGGTACCATCTTTTGGGTACCCATTTCCGTCTGGTTCAATAATGCGCCCGCGCAAATCAAGCATCGCACCCATCTTTCCACCTTGCAACAATCCCGTCATCTCCACGCGTCTGCCGTCTTGCTGTTCATGATAAATGGAGTAATATGCACTTCCATTCTTGGCATTATCAATCACAATAGGATGAAACGTTGGCCCGTCTACAAAAGAAAATCCTGCGATATTAAGGTGGTAATCCTTTCCTTGATCTGTTAAGTTTGCATCAATGACATTTTCTGTTACCATTGTTCCTTTAAAGACAGAAAAGTCAACCAATCCCGCCATCGTCTGTTCGAGTTGATCGCGTTGATCGCGTAAATCGTTGGCACGATTTTGGTTTAAGCTCTCAACCCTACCAATTTCACCGTTGATTTTAGCAATTTGCTCCCCTATGCGGTTAAGCTCATCCACGTTGGTTTTTAGTTCATCATTGACAGAATCTTGTAGGGTTCGCACTTGATTTCGCGTGTTTTGAATATTGGAAACCATGGTTTTTGCATTTTGAATTAGGTTGATTTTTTGCGCCCCTTCGCTAGGGTTGGAGGCAAAATCATTCCACGCTTTGTAGTAGTTTTTTATATCTTTTTGAATCCCCACATCATTTAAATCAGGAAAATACCGCGCAACCTCTTGAAGGCGCTGTTGAGAGTAGCTAGTATATGAAAGCATGTTGCTACTTTGTTTAAGACGCGTATACAAAAACTCATCATGAATCCGCGCAATCGTATCAACTTTTACACCCGTACCAACATCTCCTGGCACCGTACTAAGAGGGATGCTTGCGGAAGTTATAACACGTTGGCGTGTATAATGAGGATTATTTACATTGGCAATATTATGACTTGAAGTGGCAATAGACAAACTAGAGGTATTCAGTCCAGAAACCCCTGTATTAAGCGTACTAAAGAGGCTCATGGTTATGCCCTCACTTTCAGAAGTGAAGCAGGTTTTGGTGTGGATTTGTGGTATCCATCCATCTCACGAGGAAACATGCTTTCTAGCAAAGAGTTGTAAAACTCACCCACAATCACTACATATTTAGCGTATTCTTTATTGAGTTTATGAAGAGTGGCAAGCTCTTCTTTCATAGCACTCAACCCCTCTTTTTCTTCTTCACCTAGTAGCTCAGAAAGCTCTTTGCCTTGGTTTTCTTCCACAAGTTTTACTAGCTCACCATCAAGGAGGGTTTTTTTCGTTTGAAACGAGTGAATGAAATCATTTTTTAGTTTTGCGCGCTCTTGAACATGGTGATGCCTTGCCTCTTTAATCTCTACAATGTCTGTTTGTGTAAGCTCAATAAGGCTCTGGATGTCCTTGGTGGCACTTTGCAGGTAATGATGAAGCATGATCGTCCTTTACGGTTAAGGTAAAGAGATCAGCCGAGCAACTCCCCTGCCACAGCGTTAGCTGTTTGTTCGAGGTCAATCGCGTAGGTTCCTTTAGTAATCTGCTCTTTAAGGGCAGTTACTCGGTCCGTCTCTTTGGTTTTTATATCTACTGGTTCGTTTTTGTCGCTACGTTGCGACACTTGCGACGCGAGCACTGAGGCTTGCGATTGCACCGCTTGAATCATGGCACTTCCTTTGTCGTAAAAATAACTTTCCTACTACATCGGCAGTGCGCCTAATTTATTAACTTTGTTCCTTCAAAAAATTAAATAACAACTCACTAAATCCAAATGACCCACTGAAACTCTCACTCATCGTGTCGTTATACATGGACTGATAAATCTTATCCCCAGGGTCTTTAGGGAACAGTGTGTTTTCATTTTTTAGGGCGATATCCAACACTTGTTTAATAAAAAACGCTTCAAATTTATCTGTTTGCTCTTTGAGCCTCGCATCATCTTTTGTCTCAATCTTCACGGTTGGGACTTGATGGGGACGAGAAAGCATGGCAAGACTTGTATCAATGTTCATTAGATGACCTCCAACTTTGCGCGGATAGCACCTGCGCGCTTCATGTTTTCCAAGATAGCAATAATCTCTTTGGGCGTTGCGCCCAGTCGGTTTAACGCGCGAGTTACATTTGCAACCGTAGTACGCCCATTTTGCATGTTAAGCAAGTTATTGTTAGCATTCAAGGCAACCCCATCACGCAAATCCACCTGCCCTGCTTCCTCTGGGTCGAACATATCTACAGGTCGAATTTTGAGTGTAATTTCCCCATGCGTAATCACGACAGGGTCAACCATGATGTTGATTCCCGCCACTACGGTTCCCGTGCGCTCATCGATGATGATTTTTTCTTCTTTTTCGTAAGCAACAGGCAAGTCTAGTGTCTTGGCTAAAAATTCCACCATGGAGTAGTTCAAAGGGCGCTGCATGGTTACGGTTCGAGGATCGATTGCAATAGCAACCCGCTCATCAAAATGGGTGTTAATGCTTTCCTGGATGGCAAGAGCGGTTTTAAAATCCGAATGGTTAAGGCTAAGGTTAACGTTGGTTTGGTTGTAAATATCATATACCACTTCACGCTCCACAAGAGCACCGCTAAAAATAGCACCTGAAGTTGCGTGACTTGGTTGCCCCGCACCACGAACATTTCGTCCGCCAATACTTACAGAACCTTGCGCAAGGGCGTAGATTTCTCCATCGACCCCTTTGAGTGGTGTAATAAGCAAAGTGCCGCCTTCAAGGGATTTCGCATCCCCAATGGAGGAAACGATGGTATCAACCGTGTCACCTTGACGTGCAAAAGCAGGTAGTTTGGCAGTTACAATAACCGCGGCAATGTTTTTTGATTTAATATCATCAGGGCTAATTTTTACGTTTACCGTTTGAAGGAGATTGGAGAGGGACTGTAGGGTAAATTCGGAAGACGAGCCATCGCCTGTGCCGCTAAGGCCGACCACAAGGCCGTAGCCGATTAATTGGTTTTCACGCACGCCAATCACATTGGCGATGTCTTTTACACGATCGGCATATAAATGAAAAGAGAGAAAGAGTAGCCCAACAAGAATCCGCTTCATTGTTTTCCTTTTTTCGACAGAGGTCGAGAAGAAAAAGCAAGAAGCGTTCCAGTCTTTACATGTAATAACTCAGGGCGCTCTTTCCAAAGGCTTTGGTTTTTTGAAGAACAAAACTCCCAAGTGACTGGGGCATGTCTAAAGAATGCATGTGCTCAAAGATGAGCATTCTGATATTTGCAACAGGGAGGCTTTGGGCCAAATCAAAACACGCTTGGTACACATCGTCCATTCCCTCGCGAAAGGCAAAAGGAGGGTCAAAGTAAACGTACGCAGGAGCCATAAGAGAAGGGATAAGTTTGGGCAAAATCTCAAAAGCGTTTCCTCTTTTACATGTAAAGCACGTTTTGTCGACGCTGGCGCAATTTTCTTCAAGCACGCCAAAAGCTGGCGCGTCCTTTTCAATAAAATACGCGTGTTTTGCCCCACGGCTCACCGCCTCAATCCCAATAGAACCGCTTCCCCCAAACACCTCCACAAATACAGCGTCACACAAATCAAACTGCAAAGTATTGAACAAGGACTCTTTTAAAATACTTTTTGTACTGCGCGTTGTAGAAAGAGAAGGGAGTTTGAGTTTTTTACCACGGTATTTTCCACCACCAATGCTTACATGTAACGCTTTATCCTTCATAATGTTCCCTTACTGCCTTGAGCACATCCTCTTGGTACTTTGCCGTGATGGCACTCAACACTGCTTCGAGCTTGGAAAAGTCTTTTGCCACAGGCGCGACACTGCAAAGAGGCTCTTGTTCTATCAGTGCAGTGGTTTTTAAGGAAGTGTAAAAATTCTCTAGCGCCAGCATTAGGGCGCTTTTGCTAAAAGGAAAGGGGGTGTTTATACCGATGCGGAATAAAGGAGTGCCAAGTGTTGCTTCGTGGTCACATACGACAAAATCACACTGCTTTAGGGGCACAATGTGGGGCTTTAAAAAGAGAGATAATGCCTTCTCCAACAAGATAGAACGGCAAGAAAGTGCGATTTTCATAAACAGTCCAAAGGTAAATTTTCGAAATTGTAGCATAAAACAGTTTTGTGCATAAAAAATAACCATTTTTTTTCTCGCCACAGCCTGCTTTATGTTAAAATCACAACGTTCTTGTCATTTATCAAAAACTTATGGTGAACTTACAGTCGGTTCAAAGTGTCACTTTTTTCTCCCTTTTCCTGTTTCTTATGGTAGCAAGGGGGCTAAAATTGCTTTTTTCCCGCGGGTTTTGCTGAGTTTTTAATGGTGACTGTATAAATTCTCATTACAATAGGTGACATGGCAATAAGTTCCTAGGACTTGTGTCACGAATCTAAAACTTACCACGAGGAGTTCGTATGAAGTTGACAAAGTTGGCACTTGCAGCAGTGACTGCATTAAGTGTTGGAAGTTTGAGCGTGCAAGCAGATACATTTGATGACACGATTAAACAGGGTTTTGTTAAATGTGGTATCGATGGTGGCTTGCCAGGCTTTTCTGAGATTGTTTCAGGCGGTCAATACCGCGGCATGGACGTAGACGGTTGTCGTGCTGTTGCTGCGGCTGTTCTTGGAGATGCAACTAAAGTGCGTTATATTTCACTCAATGCCAAAGAGCGCCTAGCCGCCCTTCAATCTGGCGAAATCGATGTCCTTGTTCGTAACACCACATGGACACAGTCGCGCGACACTTCGTTGGGCCTCAACTTCGTTGGCGTCAACTATTACGACGGCCAAGGCTTTATGGTACGAAAATCTCTAGGTGTTAAAAGTGCCCTTGAGCTTGATGGTGCTTCTGTATGTTTGCAAACAGGCACCACCACAGAACTTAACGTGGCCGATTATTTTCGTGCTAACAACATGAAATACAAAACTGTCTCCTATGACACCAACGACCAAGTGGTTCAAAGCTACGAGGCAGGACGTTGTGACATCCTCACCTCAGACGCTTCACAACTCTATGGACTACGCACCAAACTCTCTGACCCAAAAGGACACATCGTTCTTCCTGAAATCATCTCCAAAGAGCCTCTAGGGCCAGTAGTGCGTCAAGGGGATGACAAGTGGTTTAACATTGTTAAATGGACATTCTTTGCCATGGTTGCTGCTGAAGAATACGGCATCACTAGCAAAAATGCGGATGAGCTTAAAACAAAAGCAAGTGACCCAGAAGTCAAGCGCATCCTAGGCACAGAAGGCCAAATGGGCCAAAACCTTGGCTTGAAACCTGAGTGGGCTTACAATATCGTCAAACAAGTGGGCAACTACGGCGAAGTCTTTGAGCGAAACGTCGGAACAAGCACTCCCCTTAATATTGAGCGTGGTCTAAACGCACAATGGAATAAAGGTGGCTTACAGTACTCTCCTCCTTTTAGATAATCACTTTTTTTCGAGATATTTTGGGCAGGCTAACACCTGCCCACATACTTTACATGTAAAAGGAATTTAATGCTAGCTGCTTTACGAAACGAAAAGGTAAGAGGCTTTCTCTTTCAACTTTTAACTGTCGTAGGCCTCGTTGCTTTTTTGTGGTATATTGGGGTTAACACCCTCAACAATATAGAACAAAGAGGCATCCAAACGGGGTTTGGATTTTTGGAAGGAACGGCAGGATTTGGGATTTACGAATCCCCTATTAGCTTCACTGAAACTGACACCCATGGACGTGTTTTTTTGGTGGGATTGCTCAACACGCTTATTGTTGGCTTTACTGGCATCATACTTGCTACTGTGTTGGGAATTTTTATCGGAATTTTAAGGCTTTCAAACAATTGGCTCATCCGCAAACTTGCTGCGGGCTACATCGATATTTTCCGCAACATCCCCATTCTTTTACAAATCTTTTTTTGGTACAACGTTGTTCTTAAATCCCTTCCTGGCCCTCGCCAAAGTTTAGAATTTTTTGATACTTTTTTTCTTAACAATCGCGGTTTTTTCATCCCGCAGTTTTCATGGAATAGCACGACCATCACGGTTCTTGTTAGCCTTGTCCTAGCTGCCATTGCTATCTTTTTCCTCAATCGCTGGGCCAATATTCGTCAAGAAAAAACAGGGGAGCCATTCACCGTCATTTGGATTGGTCTTGCCACCTTTATTCTTGCTCCTATCCTAGGGTTTTTCATTGGTGGGGCAGACTTTGGATTTAGCTACCCTGAACTTCGGGGATTTAATTTTTCAGGTGGAAAATCCATTTCACCCGAATTTTTAGCCTTAACCTTTGCACTCACAATCTACACAGCCACCTTTATCGCCGAAGCAGTGCGTTCGGGGATTGAGGCAGTAAGTAAAGGGCAACGAGAAGCGGCAGATTCTTTGAGTTTAAGCCCCTACCAAACCCTTAAACTTGTTATTTTGCCTCAAGCCATTCGTATCTCTATCCCTCCTATCATTAACCAATACCTTAACCTCATTAAAAACTCTTCCTTAGCTGCAGCCATTGGGTATCCTGAAATTGTGACAGTCTTTGCTGGAACATCACTCAACCAAGTGGGACAGGCGATTGAAATCATCGCCATCACCATGCTAGTGTACCTCACTATCAGTTTGGCTGTTTCGGCTATTTTAAACTGGTTTAACCATAAAATGAAAATTAAGGAGCGTTAAGATGGCCGTATATGACATCAAACCAATCAAGCCCGCTCCTATTAGTTCTAAGGGTGCGTGGCGTTGGGCACATGAGAATCTTTTCTCTTCGCCTCTAAACATTATTTTAACCCTTTTGGGCGTGGGCCTTTTGTATATCATCATTCCACCTTTTCTTCAATGGGCTTACTTTGATGCAACTTTCGCAGGAAGCACACGAGAAGACTGTGCGGCAAACGGCGGTGCCTGTTGGGTGTTTATAAACTACAAACTCGACATGTTTATGTATGGGTTTTACCCTGAAAGTGAACGATGGCGCATCAATCTCGGACTTGGGCTTTTTATTCTTTTGCTGTTAGCCTTGCGCTACCTCAAAGGCAATCTCACAAAATTTGTCCTTTTCAACCTCTTCTTGGTTGTAGCCGCCATTTTAACCATCGGCGGAGCGATGGGACTTGAAGCAGTGCCCACAGACAGATGGGGTGGCCTTATGCTTACTGTCGTGGTTGCAGCCACTGGCATCATCGTTGCCTTTCCTATTGGGGTATTTTTGGCCTTAGGACGCGCTTCTGACTTGCCCATCATTCGTAGCATCTGCGTGACATACATTGAATTTATTCGTGGTGTACCGCTCATTACGATTTTGTTTATGTCTTCCATTATTTTGCCTCTGTTTTTTCCCGAAGGCATTACTTTTGACAAGCTCCTTCGCGCACTCATCGGGATTGCAATGTTTGAAGCAGCGTATATCGCTGAAAACATTCGCGGGGGTCTTCAAGCCATTCCCAAAGGCCAATACGAAGCAGCAGATGCCATTGGGCTTTCTTATTGGCAAAAAATGGGCTTAGTCATCTTGCCTCAAGCGCTTAAGGTCGCTATTCCTAACCTAGTAGGCGTTTCTATCGCCCTTTTTCAAGACACCACGCTAGTACTTATCATTGGACTTTTCGACTTACTTGGCATGGTACGTCTTAGTGCCGCGGATTCTTATTGGCTAGGGTTTGAAACAGAAGGGTATGTCTTTGTGACATTCATCTTTTGGTTCTTTTGTTATTCCATGTCTCGGTTTAGCCAACGACTTGAAAAACGCTTTAATACAAACTTACGATAGGACAAATTATGGAAGAAAATAATATTATCGAAATCAATAATCTCAACAAGTGGTATGGGGATTTTCACGTCTTAAAAGAGATTAATCTAAGTGTCAAAAAAGGTGAAATCATTGTAGTCTGCGGGCCATCTGGTTCTGGAAAATCAACACTCATCCGTTGCATTAATCGCCTTGAAGAGTTTCAAGAAGGAAACATCGTGGTGGATAATATTGAACTGACCCATGACGTGAAAAAAATAAAAGCCATCCGCGAAGAAGTCGCTATGGTTTTTCAACATTTTAATCTCTTTCCCCATCTTTCTATCCTCGACAATCTTACCCTTTCTCCCATGTGGGTAAAAAAAATGTCGCGTAAAGATGCGGAAGCCTTAGCCATGAAGTACCTCACGCGCGTTAACATCGCCGAACAAGCGCATAAATACCCCAACCAACTCTCAGGCGGACAACAACAGCGGGTCGCCATTGCGCGTAGTTTGTGCAAGAACCCTAAAATCATGCTTTTTGATGAACCCACTTCTGCCCTTGACCCTGAAATGGTTGCAGAAGTTCTTGATGTTATGATTGAACTCGCCAGAGAGGGGCGTACGATGGTGTGCGTTACTCACGAAATGGGCTTTGCAAAAAAAGTAGCAGATCGCATCATCTTTATGGACGCAGGACAGATTGTTGAAGAAAACACCCCTGATAACTTCTTCAAAAACCCAGAATCTGACCGCCTTAAACTCTTTCTCGAACAAATTCTTTCCCATTAATCCACATGAAGCCCCTAAGTGCAGGGGCATCACTTCTTTACATGTAAACTTTTTTTTTATTCCGTCGATATGTCTTACAATAATAACTAGTAAAACACCAAAGCAAAAGGAGTTGCAGATGGAAATTTTTAGCGCTGTTGGCAAGCAGATGGATGCTGCTACCACAGTAAAACCCTCTTCGAGCGCCCCGGAGGCAAGGCAAGTTGAACAAACAAATGCTCCGCGCGAAGTAGCCAAAGATGCACAAACGCAAAATGCACAAGACAAAAAAGAGATTCAACAGCAGCTAACTGAAACTGTACGCAACTTAAATACCCACATGGAATCACTCAACACGAACATTTCTTTTGGCTTTAACGATAAAATCGAATCACTGTATGTCAGCGTTATGGAGAAAAGTAGCGGCAAAACCATTCGCAAAATTCCAACCGAGGAAGCCATGAAGCTTTCAGAACATTTTAGAGAAATTATCGGACTTATTTTTGATAAAAAAGGATAGACTATGGCAACTGGCGCATTAAGCTCACTCGGCATTGGTAGCAGTGTTTTAACCTACGAAGTCATCGAAAAACTACGCGGCGTTGATGAGAAAGCAAAAATCACACCTATTGACAACAAGCTTGAAGAAAATCTGACGCAACAAAAAGACTTAACTGCTATCACGGGCTATCTTAACTCACTCAAAAGTGCGGCTTCTGCTCTTTCTAGCGACTTGCTTTTTCAGGGTAGAAATGTTAAGACATCTGGAACATCCGCTACGTTAACAGCGGACGCAGGCGTTTTAACCCAAGAGATTGCCATTGATGTCACTAAACTTGCGGCAAAAGATATTTTCCAAACCGTGGGCAAAGCCTCTCAAACTTCAACTTTTGGGAGTAGTAATGACACTCTTGGTCTCACCATTGATGGCAAAACTTACTCTATTGATGTAAAAACAACCACCACACTTACGGAACTTGCCGAGGCTATCAACAATAGTACTGATGGCAAAATCGAGGCGCGCATCATGAACGTAGGAGGGGAAAACCCTTACCGTCTTATTATCCAATCTGCCAAAACAGGCGACAACCAAAAAATAGAATTTTCTGGCAATACAGTACTTACTGACCTTGGACTTAACCATGCGGATGCCGTAGGGGCAGAAGGAACAAGCCGACTCTCAAGCGCTGGCAATGCAATATTCACCTACAATGGCATCAACATGCAACGTGAAACCAACACAGTTGATAACATTACTGTAGGATTAACGCTCAAGCTAACAGAAATAGGCAAAACAACCTTTAATGTCACACAAGACACGGATGCTTTAATTGATGAAATGAACCATTTTGTGACTGCGTATAACGACTTGGTGAACAACCTTGCTGTGGCAACTGATTATGACAGCGAGTCAAAAAAATCAGGCTCTTTGCAGGGCAACTCTCAAATCAATGCCATCAAGACCGTACTGAACCGTTTGCTAACAAGTATGGATTCAGATGGACGTTCTTTGGATCAATACGGCCTTGGCCTGAATGACAGTGGGCTTCTTCAGCTAACAGAATCCACGCTCAGGGAAAAACTCACCAACAATGCCTTGGATGTTGAGTCTTTTTTTAAAGGTATGAGCACTCCAAACACCACTATTTATACCCCAAAAAATAGCGTCAGCGCCGACGCGCTTGATTTAAAATATGGGGATCTAACCATCAACGGCACAGCGATTATATTCACCACGCCAGGAGGCTCCGCAGAAGACAATGCCCTAGCCTTGCGTGATGCAATCAACAAGGCCTTGGTCGCAGATGGAATCACTGCGTCTTTAGACTCCCTTGGAACCAAGGTAATCTTGAGCCAAAAAGATGGTTGGGATATTTCTGTTAAAGGAAACGCGGCTGGACTTAACGCCGTTGGTTATACAGCGCGCACCGTTACGGGAAGTTCTGAGAGCAATGAAGGCATCTTTAGCCAACTTAACCAATCCATCGAAAATATGGTCTCCAAAGACAAAGGCTCCATTACGCTTCTAGGTGAGCAGTTTACAAACGCGCAAACGCGCCTCTCCAAAGAAAAAGAGCGCACAATGGGACAACTTGACAGCAAATACGCAACCATGGTAGCGCAGTTTGCTGCTTATGACACCATGATTGCTAATTTAAACAATCAATTTGCAACACTGCAATCCATGATTGATGCACAACTTAAGAGTAAATAAAAAGGGTTTAAATGAAAAGTAATCTAGCCTACGCGGCGTATTCGCGTAACAATGTTTCCATTGAATCACCTAAAAAACTCATTGAAATGCTTTATGAAGGAATCTTGCGCTTCGCAGCACAAGGAAGAAAAGCCATTGAAAATGACGATATTGAGAAAAAGACTTACTGGATTAACCGTTGTTCGGCTATTTTTGCTGAACTATTAAACTCTCTTAATTACTCTGGGGGTGATGTGGCACATTATTTGAGTGGTTTGTACATTCGCCAACTTCAACTCTTGGCACTTGCTAACATCGAAAGCAAAACGGACCACTTAGATGAAGTGATTAATGTCACCAAGCACCTCTTGGAGGCGTGGAGAGAGAGTGTACAAACCCATGAATAACTGGTTAAAAACGTTCAAACTCGCCATCATCACCAATGATTTGTCCAAATGTGAAATGCTGATTAATTCTTTTCATGCCACTACCTTTACATGTAAAGAAGAGCTTGAAGAAGCAGCAGCACTCACAAAAGAGGCTATCACACTTTTAGAAACGCAAAGGGTTAAGCTTGGCAGTGAACTTGCCAAGCTTAAGCAGACTAAAAAATACCTCACAAGCCACGCTAGCTAAAACTACGTTTTAACGCCACTGCGTCGGGCTTTGTCATGAGCGAAACTACTACAGCTACCACGGCTGAGATGGGCAACGCCACCACAAGTGCATCTACAAAAATAATCTTTCCACTAAGTAATGAATCCACCCCGAACAATGCCTTAGCAATCCCAAGATGCTTTGCTTCGTTAAAATGCACAAACACCAGCCAAAAGCTTGAAACCACAAGACCTGCAAGCATCGACGCAATAGCCCCTTCTTTGGTCATGCGCTTCCAAAACAACCCGCCAACATAGGTGGGCAAAAAGATACTCGCGCACAAGGCAAAGAAAATAGCGGTACTCCTTGCAATAATAGCAGGCTGGTCATCAAAGAGGTACGAAAGCACCACCGCAAAGACAATCATCACCACTACGCCCGTGCGGGTGACAAGCATGGAACTTTTGCCTTCTTTTCTAAACACTTGTTCGTACACATCGCGCCCAACGGCCGTTCCCATGGTGTGAAATTGGGAAGAGAGCGTACTCATGGCCGCTGAAATCAACGCAAACAAAAAGATAAAAGCAAACCATTTAGGCATGGCCGTATTGATAAAATAGGGAATAACTTGATTGACCCCGCCTGCACTTTGCAAAGCATTTTTGCCCTCATTGAACTCATAAAACCACGCATTACTCAGTGCCCCGATGATGAAAATAATCCCCGTCATAGCAAAGATAAACACCCCACCAATAAGCACCGCGCGGTTAAGCTCTTGCTTGCTACGCACCGTCATAAACCGCACTACAAGCTGGGGTTGTGCCAACACACCAATGCCCACACCAAGCGTGATGGACGTGATGACAAAAAGCCACCCTTGGGAGAGAAAATCAGGCATGCTCGCCCACCCCTTAAAGCCCCACAACATGGAAAGCTTCATCATAAAATCCGCACTTCCAGGCTTCAACTCTTTCATGCTCACATCGGACAAAGGCGCCACTGTCGCTTCCCACACGACGCCAAGCTTTTCGTACGCTTCATTCAAACCACCCAAGGAATCTAGGGTAAAAATAGCCAAAAGCACCATCGCCACAAACATAATCACCCCTTGGAGCGCGTCGGTAAACATGACACCTTTCAACCCTCCTGCGATGACATAACCTGTGATGATGATAGAAAAAACAAGCAAGGAAAGGTGATAATCGGCTTGAAAATAGGCCGCAATAAAATGCGTCCCACCAATAAGCACCGCCGAAGCGTACAGGGGCATAAAAAGCAAAATCAACACGCCCCCAAAAACTTGAATAAACTTCGAGTCGAAACGCTTGCCTAGCAATTCAGGAAAGGTATGCGCGCCCAAACGAATGCCCATCTTGCGCGTAGGATTGCCCAAAAACACAAAGGCAATGAAAATCCCCACAAAAATGTTAAAAAACGTCAACCAAAGGAGCGAACTCCCCAGCCACGCCGCCACGCCGCCAAAGCCTACGATGGCCGCTGTGGAGATGAACGTCGCCCCATAACTTAGTGCCATCACAAAAGGATGGGTGTCGCGCCCTGCTAGCAAGTAATCGGTCGTATTTTTTGTTTTTTTGAAGCCTAAAAAACCCAAATACCCCACAATTGCCAAATAGGCAATGATGACTACATTTTCAATCATGCCCATTTACAAATCCCCCTCAATCGCATCTTCTTCCCTTGCCCAGCTCTTCAGTGCCACGTCAACCGCTGTGTCATCGTCCTTATTCCACCGCCATGCCCCATAGCCAACACACAACAGCGTGCTTAGCACCGTCAGCCAAAACGCGGTGCCCACGCCAAAGTCAAAAACGCCCATGCGTACCCTTTTTTGTAAATTTGACCTATTCTTGCCGATTTTTCTTGAAGTAATCTTTAACCCCTCTTTTAACCCTTCTTTTTTTAAACTAAACGAGTAAAAAAATCCCATTTTAAGGAATTTTATCTTTTTACAGGCTTTCTTAAAAGAAATGTAAATTTGTAACTTATTATTACATGTAAAGGAAATTCCTTCAAAAATAAGCACTTTGTAAAGTTAGTTTGACTAACCTTGAAAACACGATTTTACAGCACCGTCTTGACAAGGCGGTGCCAATTTACCACGAGGCAATCATCCATGAAACAGACATTAATGGGCAACGACGCCATCGCACTGGGGCTCATCCACGCGGGCGTTGACATGATTTCAGGCTATCCAGGCACCCCTTCAAGCGAGATTTTGGCAAACTTCCAAAAGTACAAACAGCACTTTAAGGTTGACGCGTATGCTGAGTGGGCTACCAACGAAAAAGTAGGATTTGAAGTCGCCTACGCAGGTGCCATCGCGGGCAAGCGCACCTGTGCCACCATGAAACAAGTGGGCCTCAACGTCGCCAGTGACGCACTCATGAGTGCTTCGTATATTGGTCTCAAAGGCGCCATGCTTCTCATTAGTGCCGATGACCCTGGCTTTTACTCATCCCAAACCGAACAAGACAGCCGCAGTTTCGCCAAATTTGCGCGCATTCCCGTCCTTGACCCTGCCACGCCCCAAGAAGCTTATGACATGGTCAAGCTTGGCACGAAGATTTCGCACCTGTTTGAAACCGTAGTGATGCTTCGCCCTGTGATGCGTGTGTGCCACGCCAGAGAGATTTGTGAGGTAGATGAGGGAGGCAGTGTCGCGCCACTTGAGGGAAATTTTGAGCGTAATATTCCCCGTTGGGCGGCCGTGCCTCCTGCGGGACGCTTTCGCCAAGGCCTTGAACAATTAGACCGTCTTGAACTCATCAAAGCGTGGAATTGGAAAGAGCTCATTGCCCCCAAAGTAGCCACCCTTAAAGGTGAAAAGGTTCTCTTTCTCACCAGTGGCACAGGAGATGGTTACGTGCGTGAAACGCTAGCGGAGCAAAAGATTAAAGCCGACATCCTCAAACTCGACATGCCCTACCCGCTTCCTAAAACCGAGCTTGAAACCTTGTTTAATACGTACACAAAAGTGGTGGTTTTTGAAGAGAGCTATCCCTGTATTGAAGAACAACTAAGCTCCCCAAAACTCTACGGTAAGCTCACCAAACATGTCCATGAAATCGACGAATTCTCCAAAGCCAAAGTAATGCAAGCCTTAGCAAATGTGGGCATTGTTAAAAAAGAAAACCCGTACCAAAGCCCAAAATTCACTGGCGAACTCCCCCGTCGGGCACCCAATATGTGCCCTGGATGCCCGCACCGCGACGTCCACTACGCCATCACGGACGTCTTTAAAAAAGAACATGCCATTTACCCTTCCGACATCGGGTGCTACACCCTAGGCCTCAACCAAGGAGCCATCGACTCCATCTTGTGCATGGGCGGGAGCGTTTCCATGGCGAGCGGATTTTCCATCGCAGACCCCAAAAAGACCGTGGTAGCGACCATCGGCGACAGTACCTTTACTCACTCAGGCGTCGCGCCACTCATCAATGCCGTGTACCAAAACCACCGTTTTGTGCTTGTCATCCTAGACAACTCCACCACCGCCATGACAGGGCGTCAAACCACACCAGAGCGTAGCAATCCTGCGCAGGTGGACATCAAACGCATTGTCGAAGGGTGTGGTGTAGCGTGCCATGAGTATTTTTACGAGTCAGAACTCTCTAAAACTATTAGCTTTGTCCGCTCCCTCAAGGAAGCTTACGAAAAAGCCACAGGGCCTGTAGTGGCGGTCGTGCGGGAGTTTTGCGTGTTGGACAAAGAGAAGGTTGAAGGACAACTTGGACATGCTTTTGTGGAAGTTGACCCCGACCT
>JACUTV010000192.1 GCA_014859645.1 Campylobacterales bacterium | reverse complement strand
TTCCTTCTTTACATGTAAAGTTTTTTATCTGCGCCCCACCGTGAAATTCTCCCTTTACATGTAAAGCGCTCAACACCTCAACCACCTTTTCTAAAAGCCCTGACACATCAGTGACTTCACCGTTACGGATGGCATTAAGGACGCTAGAACCTTGGTCTTCTAGGATAAAAAATGTTTCATTGACAGTTACAACGCTAGGGACATTGACACCTTTTTGCTCTAACCGCACAAGCTTACTTGATTCGTGCATAAGGGCTTGTTGAGGACTTTGCACGAGAGAAGGCACTAATAAAGGGTGTTTTAGCACCGCGTATGCGACACGGTGAATGCTTCGTGCGCCCGTTTTGCGCGCCCGTTTTACCCAATACTTCACCCCTTCGACGTCCATACTCACAACATCAAACGTCTGGTGTCGAGCCAGTGCGGCACTGGCTTCTTGCTCAATCCGCGTCATGAGCCAACGTTCCCGCAAGACGGCGGTATGCGTCGCAGTGCTCTAATAAATAAGCCTCATTGCCCATATCTATAATCTTACCACGGCGCAACACAGCAATTTTATCGGCTTGTTTGATCGTGCTAAGGCGATGAGCAATGATGATGGTGATACGGTTTTTACTCACCGCTTCGATAGCCTCGGTGATTTTTTGTTCACTCTTGGAATCAAGCGCACTGGTAGCCTCATCAAAAATCAAAATCTGCGGGTCTACGTACAATGCCCTTGCGATGGCGATGCGCTGACGTTGACCGCCAGAAAGGTTGGTGCCATGTTCATCAAGCACCACCTCCACACCGCCCATTTCCTCCACAAAATCTAGCGCATTGGCTTGGTGTAAGCACGTCTTCACGCGCTCCAAGTCGATTTCTTTACCGTAGGCCACATTGGCCGCGATGGTGTCGTTGAAAATGTACACCCGCTGCGTGACAATAGAAACACCGTTTCGCAACTGTTCCAACCCCACCTCACATAGGCGTGTCTCGTCTAGGTAAATCCCTCCCGTATCGGGGTCGAAAAAGCGCACAACAAGGTTTACAATAGAGCTTTTTCCTCCGCCACTATCTCCCACAAGGGCCAGTTTTTCCCCTTTTTTCACCTCAAAACTCACCCCATCAAGGGCTGTTTTGTCCCCATAACGTAGCACCACATCTTCAAAACGTAAGGCTTGCACGCGGGGCATAGGGAGATTTTTTTCAGAAATAATACTGGGCTTTTGGTCAAAAATGTGCAAAATCCGCTCACTGGCCGCAATGGCGTCTTGGATAGCGTTGTACAAATCCGAAATGCGCCGAATAGGAGTGTAGAGCATAAAAAGAGCCGTTAAAAATGAAAAAAAGCTCCCTACCGTCATCTGCCCTTCGATAACTTCACGACCGCCTATCATGATGACGGTTGCTACCCCAATAGCACCCGCCACTTCCATCAATGGGCCTGAAAGCTCAGAGGTTTTGACCGACTTCATGTTGAGTTTAAAAAACTGCATGTTTTCTTTGGCAAAAATACCATGTTCGTGCTTTTCAGCCGCGTGGGCTTTGATGATTTCGATGTTGGTAAAGATTTCTGAAAGCTTGGATGTGATGTCGGACGTTTTTTCTTGAGAATAATGGGAGAGTTTTTTGAGTTTTTTAGCGATGAGACGCAACGGAATGATGATGAGAGGAATGATGATGAGCGCAAAAAAGGAGAGTTTAGGACTTTGGTAAATCACTACCCCCAAAAGCCCACAAGCGGTCAACCCCTGTCGTCCCATCTCAGGAATGAGCGTGGAGACGATGCTACGGATGCGCTCCACGTCGTTGACATTGCGGCTAATAAGTTCCCCTGAACGCAAGCGGTGAAAAAAGACAATGTCTAGGTGTAGCATGGTTTCAAGGAGTTTATTGCGCACTTTACGGATGATGTCCTGTCCGATGAATGCAGAGTAATACACTTGAATGTATTTTCCGCCCCCTTTTAATAAATAGACCCCTATGATGGCATAAGGCAGCAAGTAGAGTAGTTCGATGTCTTTTTTAACAAAAATCTCATCTAAAACAGGTTTAACCAAATACGCGGATAACGAAGCACCGATGGCGGAGAGCACCATGCCCAAAATGGCCAATAAAAAATAGGGAATATACCCTTTAAAATAGGGAATAACGAGGCGACGAAGCACCATCCGAATGTCTTTCACACCCATCCTTTGAACTGTTTTTGAACTGTTTAGGGCATTGTACTTTGTCGTTGCTGTGCAGTTAATAAAAATAACCTAAAACAGGACACGTAAATTGGCACATCAATACTTTTACGTTCCTTAAAGTCCCCCGTGCTATAATTTTCCCTCATTTTAGCACCACTTAATACCAAAGGATTTTTCGTGCCCACTACCACGCAAACATTTGAAAACAAAACCATCCTCATCACTGGAGGCGCTGGGTTTATCGGCAGCAACCTCGCTTTTTATTTTCAAGAACACCACCCCAAAGCCACCGTCATCGTCCTTGATACCTTTCGCAACGAAGAGCGTTTTAGCAACGGCAATCTCAAAAGCTTTGGACACTTTAAAAATCTCCTTGGCTTCAAGGGTAAAATCCTCCAAGGGGACATCACCAAAGACTTAGGCATTTTAGAGTCCCTAGACATCGACTTCATCTTCCACCAAG
>JACUTV010000191.1 GCA_014859645.1 Campylobacterales bacterium | reverse complement strand
TGGCATTTTAATATCTGTAATGAGAATGTCAGGATGGTGTTTATCATAAAGCTGAAGCGCAACTTCCCCATCATCAGCTTCGATGACCTCCTTGACCCAGAGTTCCAGTACTTTTTTGAAACTTTTGCGCAAAGATACTTCGTCTTCAACCAATAAAACAGTACTTCTTGCCAATACTTCCTCATGTAATGCGTCCATATACCCTCCTTGCAACAAGCCAAGATGCCATTATAACAAGTCATTTCCTCGTTGGGGTTAATATAGTGGTGAAGAAACTACCCAATAAGTCAATATTTCTTCATCAGATGCTTTGGCGACTCAAAAGAAACTCTACCTGTTGTAAACTTTGAATCTGAAGAAATACTGAATCTATTAAGATATATTTTATCTTAATATTGGAACAAGCATAAGGGTTTGGTTGATACGTGTCAATGAAAATGAGACGATTAAAGTGATAGAGTCAACCAAATAATACGTCAAAAAAAGAGGAGGGCCTTCGGGTGGGTTGTGTGACGTGTGTGGTGATGAAAAAGAAAAAAATCAAAAGGAGAGACAATGGGTTTTAAGTGGACCTCTTCGGTTGTGCTTGGATCAGCCTTGTTGGCTTCAGCAACACTTTTAAGCGCTGCTGATAGTTTACAGGATGTGATGAAAAAGCGGGGGCTGAGTGAGAGGGATGTTCTTGCCGCAGCCAAAACATATACTCCTAGCGGGATGAAAGATGAATACTACGTGTTTAGTTCCGGTGGGCAATCTGGGCAAGTTATCGTATACGGCGTTCCTTCTATGCGGATTATGAAATACATTGGTGTGTTTACACCTGAACCTTGGCAAGGGTATGGATTTGATAACGAATCTAAAAAAATTCTTGAGAGTGGCTACATTCGTGGGCAAGAAATTAAATGGGGTGATACACACCATCCTAATTTTACTGAGAAAAATGGCGAGTATGTCGGGGATTATCTTTTCATCAACGATAAGGCAAATCCGCGTATTGGTGTCATTAGCTTGCACGACTTTGAAACAGTGCAGATTGCGGTAAACCCTGTGCTTAAAAGCACCCACGGGGGAAGTTTCGTTACACCAAATACGGAGTATATTATTGATGCATCGCAGTATGCTGCACCATTTGAAAACGAATATGTACCCATTTCTGCGTACAAGGAAAAATACCGCGGCGGGGCTACGCTATGGAAGTTTGACTATGAAAAAGGGCGTATTGATGAAAAAGCTTCCTTTACACTCGAACTTCCCCCCTACATGCAAGACCTGAGTGATGCGGGCAAGGGGGTTTCGTACGGTTGGGCTTTTACAAATAGCTTTAACTCTGAAATGTACACAGGAGGTATTGAGCAAGGGTTGCCTCCCTTTGAGGCAGGGATGAGCCGTAATGATACTGACTATATGCACATTTATAACTGGAAAGTGCTTGAAGAGTTGGCCAAAGACCCTAAGAATTACAAAATCATCAACAATCATCGTGTTATTACAATGGAAGCAGCCATTAAGGCAAATGCGCTTTTTTTGGTCCCTGAACCAAAGTCACCCCATGGTGTAGATGTGAGCCCCGATGGGCGCTATATCGTGGTTGGTGGTAAACTTGATACCCATGCATCTGTTTATGATTTTGAAAAAATGAAAAAAATGATTGATGCTAAAGAGTTTGCAGGCAAAGACCCTTATGGTATCCCTGTTCTAGATTATAAAAAATCTCTACATGGACAGTTAGAGCTTGGCCTTGGGCCATTGCACAACTCCTTTGATTCCAAAGATGGCATTATTTACACCTCGTTGTACGTTGATTCGCAGGTGGTGCGTTGGAACTATAAAGATTTAAAATTATTAGACCGTGTAAACGTGCATTACAATATTGGACACCTTGACACCATGGAAGGTAAGTCCGCTAAGCCTCGAGGCGAATATGGTATTGCACTCAATAAGCTCTCTATCGACCGTTTCATGAATGTAGGTCCTTTACATCCGCAAAACCACCAATTACTTGATATTAGCGGTAACAAAATGGATTTGATTTATGATATGCCTATTGGGCTGGGCGAGCCTCATGATGTCGTTTCTATCCATGCGAGCAAAATCAAGGCGCACAAAACCTACACAATGGGTACCAACTCCCGCACAGGAAAACAGCACGAGGGTATGACCCTAGCAGGCCAAGAGCGGGTTGAGCGTGACGGGAAGAAGGTAAAGGTCTACATGACGGCCGTGCGAAGCCATCTTAATCCTGAGCATGTTACAGTGAACATGGGTGATGAGGTGACTGTTTATGTTACCAATCTAGAGCGCGCGGTCGATGAGACCCATGCTTTTGGTATCTCTGGGCTGAATGTCCATGCGTCGGTGGAGCCTGGTAAAACGGCTTCTGTTACCTTTACTGCAGACCAAGAGGGTGTTTTTCCTTACTATTGTACGGAATTTTGTTCGGCATTACACCTGGAGATGATGGGGTATTTGTATGTTAAGGACCCCAATAAGTCCTATCCTGACTACAAGGCTATGGAAATTGCAAAACTCAGCAAAGAAGAGTTGGAGAAAGAGTACATAAAAATCACTGCAACCAACAAAGCAACAGATGCCGTAATTCAAAGTGTGGTCGCTTTCTTGAAAGAGAAAAACTACCAAAATTACCCTGTTATCAAGCAAAT
>JACUTV010000050.1 GCA_014859645.1 Campylobacterales bacterium | reverse complement strand
TGGAGCTTTGCTTCAAAGGCGTATTTAAAAGTAAAGCAAAGGTGCGCGAGCCCTCTGCTGAAGAGAACTCAGCGTTAGCGTAGTCTTTGGAGCTTTGCTTCAAAGGCGTATTTAAAAGTAAAGCAAAGGTGCGCGAGCCCTCTGCTGAAGAGAACTCAGCGTTAGCGTAGTCTTTGGAGCTTTGCGCTAAAAGCGTTATCAAAACTAGAAAGATGCGACGAGCATTAAAACGCCTAATCCCAAAAGCAGTACAATCGCCGCCCATTCAAGGGCTAGGGAAAGTCCTTTCCATCTGGACGAAGTGTTGATGGATTGCCCCAAAAGAGCCGCCGCAAAAATCACTGTACTCATGCCCAGTGCCATGCTTAATGCCCCAAGAATCCCTGCGGTGTAACTGCCTAGGGTGAAGGTGAGGATGAAAATCACCACGGTTCCAGGACAAGGCACCATCCCCGCCGCTAGGACAATGCCCCAGCCAGATTTGGGTCGGCACGCGTGACAGCCACATGCGTGTTCGTGGTCCCGTTTGACAAGCCGAGAAGCGAGCATCCAAAAAGCAATCAAGATGATAAACGTCGCACTCAGGCGCGTGGTGTAAAGGGTGACGTCGCTTAAGAGTTTGCTCACAAAGGTTTGAATCCCGTAAAAACTCACTAACACTAACAAAAACGCCCCCAACACATGCACCACGCCAATGCGTAAGCTTAACCACAAGGCTTCTTGCCAACGTCCCCCTTGGGCGACATAATAGCTTCCTACCAAGGTTTTACCATGTCCTGGTCCTGCGGCATGAAAAAACCCGTATAAAAACGCGACTAACACCAAAGGAAATAAGGTGCCAAGACTTGGGCGCTGGGTTGCCTCTTTAAGCAAGGCTTTGAGTTGGTCGGTGGTGGCAAGGAGTTTGGCTTCTAAAAATGCGAGATAAGAAGAGCGTTCGGCGACATCGTTTTGAGGTGGTGGCGCGTACGCATAGTGGGTGGGCGAAGTGCCAAACTCGTAGTAAACAACAAAGTTGTTGATGTTCGCAGACACCCAAAGTTGAGGGGTGATTTTGTACGGACTTTGAGGCGCGACGCGAAAGTCAAAAAACCCGCCCGCATCGTAAAATTCGGCCTTGAGTACAAGCCCAGCGGCTAAAGGAACAGTAGTGGGGGCCGTGTACATGTAAAAGAGTTTTTCGCCTTGGACATAAAGGGTGTCGTGGCTTACATGTAAAGGGATACGCGTGTTGTGTTCTGTGCCAATGTAATGGGAAAGTTCGGTCACATGGTTTTTTTGCCCAATGTAATCAAGCAGCGCCATTTTAACGGTTTCAAGCTCTTGGGGGTCAAAACGTGCATTACCATTAGCGTCGTAGTTTTGCAAGGTTTGGCGCGTGAAATCCTCGGAAAATTCCCACGTGATGCTGATTTCTTTGAGGGTGTTTTCTTCCACAGAAAATGCCACAGACACATGGGACGTAGGCGTGTACAACGCACACAACGCACAGCCAAAAGCAACGGCGGAGCTTAGTAAAAACCCAATCAAAAAGCGCATCATTAAGTTATCTTTGGGGGTTCTTGGAGAGGCGGGCTAAAGTAATACCCTTGGGAATAATCAATACCAAGCTTGACCACTTCGTTAAAGGTGGCTTCGTCTTTGACAAATTCGGCGATAGTTTTAAGGCCGATGGATTTTGCAAAGATGACGATGGCTTGCACGATGAGTCGGCTGTTGCGGTCTGTGGCAAGGTTTTCAATCATCGACCCATCAATCTTGATGTAATCGGCCTTTAGGCGAAGCAAATAGGCAAAGTTAGAATACCCTGTGCCAAAGTCATCGATAGCAATCCGACATCCAAGCTCTTTGGCCCCATCAATAAACGCGGTGACTTCTTCAAAGTTTTCAATCCCCTCAGACTCGACAATCTCAAGCACTAAGCGCTCCCCAAGGCGGTAACGTTTGATGGAATCAAAGAGAAAGTTACGGGTGTTGACATCCAAAATATCGTCGATGGAAAGGTTGATAGAGAAATCCTCAAGGCGCACGCTAAAGGTTTCAAAGGCTTTTTCGACAACGGCGCGTGTGAGGGCTTTGTACTGCTTGGTTTGCTTGGCGATGTCCAAAAAGTAAAAAGGAGAATAGACCTTATCTTCGCCTTCTTTAAGGCGCACGAGGGCTTCAAATTTTTCCCAATGCAAGGTTTTGTTGTTGATGATGGGTTGATAATACGGCACGACACGGTTGTCTTTGAGTGCGCTGTACAAGCGTGCGCCCCAGGCAATATTGGACTCGTATTCTTCTTGGCGCGACAAATCAAGACTGTAGATCACAATGTCTTCTCGCTGCGTTTTGGCCTCTTTCATGGCGATATTGGCCGTTTGTAGCAACTGCGCAGAAGGTTCAAAGGAGATGCCACAACTAATGTCGAGCATCACGTACATGCTCTCCACTTGTACTTGGGTGTGGTCGATGCTTTCAAGCAGTCCACGCGCCACCGCTTCAAACCCCACACGGCACTCTTTATCTGCAGTGATGGCAAATTCATCGGCGCTGAGATGGTAGAGGGTGAAGCGTTCAAAGGGTGCTAAATACGCTTGGATTTTTTGGGCAAGGGTTGTCAAAATGGTGTCGCCGTTATTGTAGCCGTAAAGGTTGTTGATTTGGCTAAATTTATCCACATCTAGTAGTGCCAACGCGCACGGAGGGGTTTCGGCAATGTCTTTTAAGAGTTTTTCACGGTTGGGAAGTTGTGTAAGAGGGTGCGTGAAGGCTTGGCGCAAAATAGTTTCACGTTGCTTCATGATGGGGCTGATATCATGGCGTACACCGATGTATTCTACTAATTCCCCTTGGTCATCCACCATGGGCAAAATGGTCATGTCTACCCAGTAGGGTGAACCATCTTTTTTACGGTTTTTTAAGATACCTTTCCAGACTTTTTTTGCTTTTAAGGTTTCCCACATTTGACGAAAGACTTCTTTGGGCGTGTCGGGATGGCGGTTAATGCTGTGAGGTTTGCCGATGAGGTCTTCGATGGTGTGGCCTGTAATTTCTAAAAAGTTTTTATTGACATAGGTGATGACGCCCTTGGTATCACTTTTGGTGACAATAGAACTTTCATTAAGGGCTTTTTTGTAGTTTTCTAAAAATGCAGTGACCTTAATGAGTCCCTTGGTGTTAAACACATGGGACGAGATGTCCGAAACAATACCTAAAAAACAAAACGCCATCCCCTTTTCATCACGCAACACTTGGGTGGTGTCTTCTACCCATACGTAGTTGCCATCGCTTTTGCGCAAACGGTAGGGTTGGTGGGTAAACACATCAACTTCTTTGTGCTGAAGCAACTCTTGGGCTACGCGGTTAAGGTCTTCAGGGTGGACTAAGTCCTTGTAATGCAAAGCTTGGGATTCAAACATATGGGGGTCGTATCCGAGCGTTTTGGTAACAGAAGGACTAACTAACAGCACAGAATGAAGCGGGTCATTGTCCCATTTGAAATAGACGCTTGGGCTAAATTCTAAAAATAACTTTAGCTCCGAGAAAGTAAAGTTGGGATGATTTTCTACGTCCGCCACGTCTGCTCCTTGGCCATTAAAAATCATTATTGTAGCGAAAAATCACCCCAACTAAAAGTATTAGCGCAAGCCAGCAGCTAGCGCATCGACGCTTTTAAGTAACTCACTTTCCCACTCTTTTGATAACGCATTGAGGGGTACGACACTCCCGCCGATTTCTTTGGCAATCACTTGGGCACTTTTGGTGGAAAACTGCGGTGCGACGAAAATAACATGCACATGTTCGTGCTTTGCTTCTTTGATTAACGCTGCTAACGCCGCAGGTTTAGGCTCTTTGCCTTCGATTTCGATGGCAACTTGTTCTAGACCGTAACGTGAGGCAAGGTAGCCCATGTTGGGGTGAAAAATCATGAACTTACGGTGCGTTAGTCCTGTGAGTTTGGTGCGAATCTGCGCATCCAATGCATCCAATTCTGCTTCAAAGGCGCGAAGATTGCCTTGGTAGAGTGCCGCGTGTTGTGGGAAGGCACTGATTAGGGCGTTAGCGATGGCGTTAGCTTGGATTTTTACAAGCACAGGGTCAAGCCAGATGTGTGGATCGAGGCTGTATCCTGCATGTTCATCTTCATGCTTGTCTGCATGGTCATCTTTGTGGGCGTGATCGTGGCCATGCTCTTCTTCCTCATGGTCATGGTCTGCGATGGGTTGTTTTGGCACATCATGGTCGGTTTCTACTACAACCAACGCAGGGTTAGCACTTTTAAAACGGGGAATCCACGCGTTTTCAAAATTAACGCCAATAGCGAAGTAAAGCGCACTTTTTTCAAGGGCAACCATTTGGCTTGGGCGCGGTTCGTAGGTGTGAGGGCTGTGGCCGGGTTGAACCATGACGTTAACCTCGACCGTATCTCCCGCGATTTTTTCCACAAAATAGTGTTGGGGCAAGATGCTCACACTTACCATGGGTTTGGCATACGAAAAGCCTAAAATAAGGCAAAACATTACTAATAGACGTATCATTTTTTCTCCTTGATGGGTCGCGTTATTAGCGCAACTAAGTTGCAAAAGTATAGGTGAAAGCAACTTAGTTGCGCCTTAACAAAAAATGCGTTATGATGCGAGCTTAATAATGAAAAAGCCTTACATGTAACCATGCAGCAGGGGAGGAAATATGAAAGAAGTATCAGCACAACTTACGACCCATAACATCAAGCCAACCCCTGCGCGGGTGGCGATTTTTGATGTATTGCAACACGCGCACGCACCCCTTAACTTCGATCAAATCACCGAGCAAATGCCGATGCGCATCAACAAGGCGACCTTTTACCGTTGCATCAGTATCTTTGAAAAAGAAGGATTGGTGACCAAGTTTGAATCGGATGATCGCAAGTGGTATTTTGAACTCTCTCCTGCTAATCACGCCCATTTTATCTGCGAAACCTGTCACGAAGTGCGCTGTACCAACGTGCCAATTCCAAAAGCGAGCGAGGGCAACGCAGTCAAAAGCGTTATTTTAAAAGGTACATGTAAAGCCTGCCAATAGCCTTACATGTAACGGGCAATCACCGTGTCTGGGATAGCCTTGGGACGTGCCGTGTGTGTGTCGATGTAAACCCACATCGTACTTGCCTTGGCAATCTCCTCTTCCCCGCGTAAAAACCGGTACAAGCGTACACTCGCGGCTTTGCGAAAACTCTCCGCCCATGTTTCGATGACCAAGGTTTCGCCCTCATACGCGGGTTTAAGATAGTCGATGGTGTGGGTTTTGGCTACCCACGTAGAGCCTTCTTCTTGTTGGCGCGCAATGGTATCGCCCACGCTTTGAGAGTGTGCGGTGGCGGCGTCTTGCATCCACTGAACGTACAAGACGTTATTGACGTGGCCGTTAATGTCGATGGCGCTTTTGGGGATGATGAGGGTGTAATAAAAACGGGGATTCATAACCGTCCTTTTTCCTGCAAGTATACCCAAAAGAGATAATGTTCGTTACAGCTTCTTTAGCCCCTTTTAACCCCCCGCGCGTTACTATCAATAAAATAATCTTCTTGCAAAACCTGTTTTACAAGAAGCCAAAGCACCAAAGGTGCGCGAGCCCTCCGCTGAGGAGAACTTAGCGTTAGCGTAGTTTTTGGAGCTTTGCTTCAAAAGCGTTATCAAAATAGCAAAAGGTAATACCATGAACCAAACCAAATGGGATGAGAAAGCGGCCAATTATGTTCGGTTTTCACACAAGCCAGATACCTTTCAACAGCGGGTTTTTGACACTCTGGAAACATGGGGCGTAGAGTTTACGGATAAAAATATCCTTGATATTGGCTGCGGTACGGGGGCGTATACCCTGCACCTTGCGCAAAAAGCCGCTCACGTAGACGCTCTTGATTTTTCCGAAGAAATGCTAAATGTCCTACAAAATGATGCAAAAAGTTATGGTATCCATAACATAAAGGCCATCCACGAGCGCTTCGATACCTTACTATGCAAGGCGCGCTATGACCTCGCCTTTTGTTCCATGAGCCCAGCGGTCAGTTCACCCGCCATGTTTGAAAAAATGCACGCGTGTGCTAAAGAAAAAGTCTTTTTAGGGTGGGGCGGCAAACGCAAATCGTCCTTGCATGATGCTATTTTTGAAGCGTTTGGCACAAAATACAACGCACCTCGAGGTGGGATTGAACTTAAGGCGTGGCTAGAAACCCAAAACATTTTCTTTACATGTAAGGTGTTAGAAGAAACCCGCACCAGTTACGCAGATGTCCAAAAAAGTGTGGAAAACGTGACGTGGCATTTGGGTATTAATGGTGTCACTTTTGACCCAAAAGCACTCTACACTTTGGTCGAAAACGCTGCGGATGCACAAGGTATGGTGGAAAATGTGATTGAATCAGAAATGGTACTATTGGTATTTTAATGTGGCGCGGGTGCGCCACATTCATCATAAAAGTTTTTTACTGAGTGTAAAGAAGGTACGAATGGTGATCCACTGTACCCACGCCAAAAGCGCTACGAGGGCAAAAAACAGCGGTGAATAAAGGCTTACGATATTGTTGGCTACGAGCCCTGTGATTAAAAAGAAAAAGCCAAAGACAAACAAAGCAACCCCAGGGCAAATGATGGCAAAACTCACCGGAGAACGGGTGGGACCATGAATGTAGATGTTAAAATAATCGACCCGTTGCATGATTTTATACCCAATCCATCCAAACATGAGTTGTAAAGAAAGCACCGTAGAACCCAGTAAAAAGAGTAACCAGTTAGCGCCGTGTGTTAGTCCCATGAAATTGTGTGCAACGCCGAAAGTAACGCGGATGGCGGTGATGCCCAAAAGGGTTAAAATAGGAATCATTACCCACAAACTCACGCTAGTTTCGGGGTGAATGCCGTGGGCAAAAATATCGCGCATGGCAAAAAGAATCTTCAGTAGCGCCAAGGTTACAGCAAGAATCGTAAAAAACACAGCACCAAAAATACCCAAAGCAGACACCAAAGGAACCGTACTCATAGCCCCAGGCGCGGCAAACCCAACCCCTATCATACTAAAAGCAAAAATGGCTAACAATTGGCTAAAGTTGTTGTTGGCCGTTGGATTAAAATCTCCCTCAAGCATAAGGCGCATAAAATAAGTACTGTAAAGTTTAAGGGCATACACACCCACGGTAAAAAATGCTAACAACGCCATAGGAAAAAGCCACTCAATCACACCCCAAAGACCTGGTACAAAGGTGGCGCCTAGCACGAAACCAACGTTGATGCTCATGGCATATGTTAAGGGGATTGCCATCAAAGAGACTTCGCCGTTGGAACATTTGAGTGCCTTGTAGGCGGGGTTTTGTTTAAAGAGTTGAAACTGGCGAATGTTCCACACTAACAGGGCAATATGTTTGTAAGAAAAATAGACAATCCCGATGAGGGCAAAAATAATGAAAGGGGCGTAGGCTATGTTAGCCCTTGTCCATATTAGTAAAATATCGGCAGTTGCCATAGGGGCGCCAGGCCGTGGGATGAGAAAATTAAGGTACATAAAAAAGGAAACCGCCAATCCTCCTGCGCCCAAGGCGGCTAAGAAATAAAGGGGCGAGTAGTCTTCTTTGAGGGTAGGTGTTTGTGACATGGGTAACTCCTTGGGTGGCGTTTAAGCCCGTATATTGTAAACTAGGTTGACAGTTTAGCTTGCGGAATGTAATTTGTCAAGGAGGTTGACAATGTGGCACGGCCATCAAGATATAAAATTTTTACTTTTAGACAAACTCGCTTGGGTGGAAGAGTTTTCGCGTCAAGAAGCCAAAGCGTATGGGTACGAAGACCACGATATTCTCTCTTCTTCGGGAATCTTAACCTTTGTAGACCACGGGGTGGTGACCATTTCGTCTATCGCAAAAAAACTAGGGATTAGCCGCCAAGCGGTACACAAAAGCGTGCAGATTTTGGCGAAAAAAGACTTTTTGTTTCTGGGTGAAGGGCAAGACAAGCGGGAAAAAGTAATCTGCATGACGCCCCAAGGAGAAGCACTGCTAGCGTGCCGAAAAAGCGTGATGGCGAAGGTTGAAACGGCGATTGCGCAAACCCTTGGTAAAGACGCATTTGCTCAGTTAAAAAAACTCTTAGGAGTAGCGTGGGAAGAAAACGTGTCATAAGCAAGAAAAAGCGCTATTTTAGGTGAATGATTTGTGAAAGATGAGGTTGCGGTTTAGGGGAAGAAAAGTGGTGACCCATACGAGACTCGAACTCGTGTTACCGCCGTGAAAGGGCGGTGTCCTAACCGCTAGACGAATGGGCCACGTTTTTGTTGAGGATGGAATTGTACATCAGTAAAACTTAAAAAAGAATAAAATAATGAAGGTTTTTAAAACCTTTTTTGTCTCGCCAAAAGCCTTACATGTAAGGCTTTTTTAGCCACTTTCCCTAAACCCGAACGCCTTCTTTTTTCTATGCTACAATACCGCCTGAAATGGAGGCGAGCATGAAGCGATGGATACTTTTTTGTAGCGCATTTTTCTTTGCAGGATGCGCTTTGAAGACCCCCATTTACGAGACTTCAAGCGTCCACCTTACCCTAAGAACCCCTCAATTTCGTCTCTCCGATATGGCCTTTGTGCGTCAGGGCATGACCTCTACAAACATCCAAGTCTTTACCGCAGGTCGGGTGGTGCTAGACCTTGTGGTGGGGGATTCTTTGTGCCTTAATGGCACCTGCTACGACAAAATCGCCTTTAACCGCCACTTTTTCAATGACCCCCATTACCCTGAACTTTTGGAAGAGATCCTTTCGGGCCAGCCTATTTATGAACGTAGAGGGTTGGAAAAAACGACGCACGGGTTTATCCAGCATATCGCGTTGCGCGGACGAGAGATTGTTTATGAAGTGGCCCCTGCTTACACGCTGTTTCGAGACACGCAGCGGGGTATTTTGATGCGCATGGCATCCTTGAAGGAGAATGAATGAAAGCAATCGGTGCCCACGTGAGTGCCAGTGGAGGTGTGTTTAACGCCCCGCTAAATGCCGAGGCTATCGGCGCAAACGCCTTTGCCTTGTTTACGAAAAACCAACGCCAATGGAACGCAAAACCTTTGGATGCAACAACCATTGAAGCCTTTAAGGCCAACCTTGCGCGTGTGGGAATTTTACCCAAACATGTCCTTGCCCATGATAGCTACTTGATAAACTTAGGCCACCCCGAAAAAGAGGCGCGCCAAAAATCCCTAGAAGCGTTTATCGATGAGGTGCAACGGTGCGACCAACTTGGTTTGGACAAGCTTAACTTTCACCCTGGGTCTCACTTGAACCAGCTTACCGAAGAGGCATGTTTGGATGCCATCGCCGAAAACTTAAACCGCACGCTAGAGGTTACACAAAATGTAACACTCGTTATTGAAAACACCGCAGGCCAAGGGACAAATCTAGGTTACAAATGGGAACACTTGGCCCACCTTATTGAGCGGGTCGAAGATAAGGCACGCATCGGGGTTTGTCTCGATACCTGCCACCTTTTCACAGCAGGCTATGACATACGAACATCAGAAGCTTATGCTAAAACTACAAAAGAATTTGATAGCATTGTGGGTTTTCGTTACTTAAAGGGCATGCATCTCAACGACGCCAAACCCGCCTTAGGTGCTAGAGTGGACAGGCACCACTCGTTGGGAAAGGGCACCATCGGACTTAAAGCGTTTGAATACATCATGAATGACTCAAGAATAGAGGATATTCCTTTCATCTTAGAAACCATCGACCCCGCCATTTGGGCTGAAGAGATTGCCCTGCTTAGGGGATTTATACACACAACATAAGTGATTTCTTGCCTTACCTCTTGTGGATAAAACCTCTCTGGTGGGTGAGACAAAAAATCACTTAAAATTTTTACTAAAGGAAACAGATGAGACAGACGATGCGCGTTGTGGGCATGAGCGTGGCCTGTGCGGCGGTACTTCAGGCAAGCGGGTATAAAATTCCCGAACAATCCCTAAAGGGAACGGCGTTGGGTGCGGCCAATGTGGCGGCAGTAAATGGGGCAGATGCCAACTATTACAACCCTGCCAATATGGTGTGGATGGACAATGCTTACCACATGGAAGGGGCGTTAACCTACATCAACTTGCCCAAAGTAAAATTTGCCAACTCAGGCGCAGGTGCGGACGGCGAATCTAAAGAAGAGCATTTTTTGATGCCTTCTTTACATGTAGTAACTCCTGAGTACTATGAAAACTGGCGTTTTGGTTTTTCTACGGTAGCCCCAGGTGGCCTGTCTAAGCGGTGGAATAGCCCCTATCAAAAAACCTTTGCAGAAGAGTTTACCCTGCGCATTATCGAAGCCAACCCAACGGCTGCGTATAAAATCAACGACCAATTGGCTTTGGGCTTTGGGGTGCGGATGGTGTATACGGATGGGGTGGTGAAGAGTGATGGAAATCTTGGCTTTGGCGCAGCAAAAAGAGATTTAACGGGAGATTCTATTGACTATGGGTACAACCTTGCGTTAGCTTATCGCCCTACTTCTGAACTTAAACTGGCTGCAACCTACCGCTCAAAGGTGGATTTGACGGTTAAAGGAGATGCAAAACTGTATCACCTAAATGCACTACAATACGATGGCTCTGCGAGCGTCACTATCCCTCTTCCTGCAACATTAGCATTAGCTGCCGCTTATACATTCAACAAAACAACCGTTGAATTGGTGTATGAGCGCGTGTATTGGTCGGCATATAAAAACTTGGATTTTAATTACGGAAGCACTATTGCAAATCCTGTTTTGGTTGCCATGTTTGATAATCCTTCTGCTAAAAATTGGAAAGACTCCAACACCTACCGTATTGGTATCACCCATGAATACAGTGATGCGCTCACCTTGATGGCGGGCTATGCGTACGATGAAACCCCTGTGCCAGATTCTACGATCGGTTTTGAGCTTCCAGACTCTGATGCTAATCTTTACTCTGTTGGTTTTAACTATAAAATAAGCAAAGAGATGACCGTTGGTATGGCATACCTCTACAGTGACAAAAAAGCCCGTAGCGTAAATGACGCGAACAACCCCAGAACACGGGGCAAATTCACCGGAAGTGGCGCCCACCTTGTCACCACGGGCCTTACTTACAGGTTCTAGTATGTTAACCTACAAATACCGCAATTTTTACGAAATGGTCGAACACAACGCCAAGCACCGTCCCAAAGAGACGGTGTTGTTGGTGGATGAGCGTAAGGTTGACCATTTGAGATTAAAGCAAAAGGTGGATACTTTTGCACGCTTTTTGGAGTTTAGTTCCATCAAAAATGGCGACAAAGTCGCGCTCATTATCGCAAATTCCGAAGAATTTATCGTCTCTTTTTTGGCGGTGACCAAGATTGGGGCGGTGGCCGTACCTCTTAACACTTTTTTGAAACGTGAAGAGTTTGAGTACATTCTAGGCGATGCCCAAGCCAAACTGCTCATCTGCTCTCCCGAGTTTTCGGGCGAGACAAAAGGGTTGTTAGAAGCGACGCCGGTGGAAAAAATCGTTTGGACGGGACACTATGAAAAACTAGATGAGCGCAACTACAGTTTTGTGGAAATCACGGGCAGTATGGAAACCCACGAACAGCTTGCCAATGCGCCCAAACTGGATGATTTGGCGTGCATCATCTACACCTCTGGCACCACCGGTAAACCCAAAGGCGCCATGCTGAGCTACCGCAACATGTTTTCCAACATGGTGAGCGCTGATGAAGTGTTTCAAATCACCGCTAAAGACAGGTTTATCGTCTATTTGCCCATGTTTCACTCCTTTACCTTGACGGTCATGGTGCTGTTGCCTTTGTACGCGGGTAGTTCCATGGTGCTTATTAAGTCCGTCTTTCCTTTTAGTAATGTCATGAAGCAAACCTTGCTCAAACGGGTCACGATTTTCTTAGGCGTACCCACTATCTACAACGCCCTTTTAAAAGCGAAAATCCCGTGGTATTTTCTGTGGTTTAATAAGGTACGTTTGTTTATCTCTGGCAGTGCGCCCCTTAGCGAACACGCGTTGCAAGAGTTTAATAAACGTTTTAAGCGCGCGACCTTGCTAGAAGGATACGGCCTGAGCGAGTGTTCTCCTGCGGTGGCAGTAAACCGCTCCGATAAGCAAAAGCCCCTCTCTGTAGGGCCCGCACTTCCAAGTTACGAAATAAAAATCGTGAGCGAAGAGATGATGGAACTCCCTTTGGGGGAAGTAGGTGAAATCATCGTTAAGGGAGATTGTGTCATGAAGGGCTACTACAACCGTCCTGACGCAACCGATGAAACCATCGTGAATGGGTGGCTTCGCACGGGAGATTTAGGCAAGATGGACGCGGAAGGATTTTTGTACATCGCAGACCGCAAAAAAGACCTCATCATCTCCAAAGGCATCAACATTTATCCCCGTGAAATCGAAGAAGTACTGTACAAATTTGAAGGCATAGAGGCGTGCGCCGTCATCGGAGTAAAAGACACTACTAATGATGAAGAAGTGTTGGCGTTTATTCAGCTTAAAGAAGGGGTGGAGAGTATCCCTGAAATCCAACTCAAACAGTACCTTAAGTCTCACTTGGCGAATTTTAAAGTGCCCAAGCATGTTTACACGGTTGAAGAACTGCCTAAAAATGCAACAGGAAAAGTGCTCAAGCGTGTACTAAAAGACCACGTGACAAGCGGTAAATTCCCTTTAAAATAACCCCTTTCCCAGAGCTTAATCGCAAGTTCTGGGGTTTCTTCTTTGATTAAAAAAGAAACAAAATATTGGTAATCCTCTTTGTAATACCGATGATTTTTTAATCACTTAATTTATTTAAAAGCCCACTTAGCTTATATTGTTACAAAATTCATCTAAAGGATATATATGGTTGAATGGCCAAAAAGTAACGATGCACTTGGAACGGCAAACCGTGGAAACGCGGCAGAATCAGGACTGTGCACCCTGTGTACTTCAGATTGTAAGGGCAAGTGCGAAACGTGGATGTCGAGCATGATGGGCCGAAAACTACTCTATCCTAGGGATTTTGGTGCTACCACTTCAGGTGCGCGCAATACGACGCACGTGGGTGCGTGTTACAACTCCCTTCGTATCCAAGGGTACAATTACGGTTCACAGGGGCTTAAAGAGGGGCTCAGTTGCGATCCCGATGATTGTCTTTTCACTAACGTTTCCCTTGAGGGTTCTTTTGGCGCAACGGAAAAAACAACCTTCAAACTCCCTATCATGACAGGAGCCCTTGGTTCTACGGCAATTGCTAGCAAATATTGGGATTCATTTTGCATCGGTGCAGCCCTTTCGGGATACCCCATTGTTGTGGGTGAAAACGTCGTAGGCATTGACAAAGAAGCAGTCATCGAAAAAGGAAGAATCAAAAAAGCTCCCGAACTTGACCGTCGCATTCAAACATACCAGCGTTATTTTGAAGGCTATGGGGCTATTATTGTCCAACTTAACGTGGAAGATACCCGCAATGGTGTGGCCGAATATGTCGTAGAAAAATACGGCGAAAGCGTGGTGATTGAGCTTAAATGGGGCCAAGGCGCCAAAGACATCGGTGGAGAAATTCAAGTAAACAGCCTAGATTACGCTTTGTTTCTCAAAACCCGTGGCTATCTTCTAGACCCAGACCCCTCCTGTCCCGAAGCCCAAGAAGCTTTTGAGAGTGGTGCTATTAAAGCCTTTGCCAGACACAGTCGCTTGGGTGGAACCAACTTGCAAGACGAAGCAGCCGTGAAGCAAGACTTCATGGAAAGCGTGGCGTACTTGCGAAAGATTGGATTTAAGCGTATTTCTCTTAAAACGGGTTCTTATGGTAACGAAGCGTTAGCCATGGCTATTAAATACGCCAGTGAAGCCAAGCTTGACCTTTTGACCATCGACGGTTCGGGCGGAGGTACGGGCATGAGCCCGTGGAACATGATGGAAACGTGGGGTATGCCTTCGTTGCACCTACATGCCCAAGCGTACCGCTACGCCAAAATCCTTGAAGCCCAAGGGGTTAAGGTGGTAGACATGGCGTTTGGTGGGGGACTTGCCAGAGAAGACCACATTTTCAAAGCCCTTGCCCTTGGTGCGCCTTTTACAAAACTCATTTGCATGGGCCGCTCATTGATGATTCCTGCCTTTTTAGGCTCAAATATCGAAGGCGCATTGAAGCCTGAGCACAAGGAAAAAGTGTTTGGGCACTGGGAAAAACTCCCTGCAAGCGTGACCGAAAAAGGTACCCGCGCGGAAGAGATTTTTGCAGGGTATTATGAGGTGCAAAAACTAGTAGGCAAGGTAGAAATGGCCAATATTCCTTATGGGGCTATCGCATCGTTTACTCTGGCAGATAAACTAAGCACAGGGTTGCAGCAACTCTTGGCAGGAGCGCGCAAATTTAACGTAGGCAATATTGCCCGCGAAGATATTTTTTCCGCTAATGCAGAAACCGCCAACATAACGGGTGTTCCCTTCATGCTTGATGTGGACGACGAGAAAGCCGTTGCTATTTTAAAAGGGTAGAGACCATTTTTTCCAAGGGTTCAGGGGTATGAAAATAATACCCCTGACACTTGGTGATACCAAGGGCTTGGACATGGTCTAAAACAGCCTTGGAGTGCACAAACTCTGCGACAACTTCCATGGAAGAATCTTTTGCAAAAGCGACGATGGCGGCGACAACTTTTTGGCAGTTGGCATCGGTGTCAATAGTGCGAATGAGTGAGCCATCGATTTTGATGTAATCGGCGTTGATTTTGAGTAAATATTCAAAGTTAGAGTATCCTGTGCCAAAATCATCAATGGCAATTTTCACCCCCAAGCGTTTCATATGCTCAATAAAGACGGAAATGCGCTCAAAAGAGTCCACGCTCTCAGTTTCTACAATCTCAAGTGTCAACAACCTTCCAACCTTAAAGTGATCAATATGTTCTTCCAAAAAAGCTACAAAATCTGTGTTGTACACATCTTGGGCGGTGAGGTTGATGGAAAAAGGAGTGTTGAGCGGCCCAAAGTGTTTAAAGGAGGCAACAACGATACGTTTTGTGAGTTCTAGGTAAAGATTGGAGCGCTTTGCTACAGGCAAAAACAAAGAAGGAGAAACAATAGTTCCGTCTTCTTTTTCAAGGCGCATCAGCACTTCATAATGGGAAATGCGATTGGTGCTAAGGTCAAAAATCCCTTGAGCATAGGCGAGGATTTTGTTATTTTCAAGGGCGGTTTTGATGATGCGTGTCCACTCGATATTGTGTTGGTACACTTGTAAAATACTCAGATTGGCATCAAATACAATCAATGCTTGCCCATTGGCTCGGGCTTGATCGAGGGCGGCTTGGGCTTCTTGGAAGGCATGGTCTGTTCCAAAGGCAACGCCCGCGTGCGCCCCAACATCAAAATTGACATGCCCTACGGCTTTGGAGTAGGTTTTAAGGTTTTCCACGCACCGATGCAAAATGCGGAGAAAGTCTTCTTTTTTACTGTGAGTGCTTCCTAACAGGGCAAAGGTGTCAAAGGCAAAGCGGTAAAGGGTCAAGGGGTCTTTATGGGTAAGGGCTTGTAACTCTGAAGCACAAAGCTTGATGAGTGCTTCGGCTATGTCTTGGCCGTAAAAGCTAGAGACATCTTTAAGCCCTGTGACTTTGATGAGCCCTAGCTTGTCTCCAAGATGGGTGCGAATATCTTCGCGCAAACGTTCGATGTTGGAAAGGCCCGTGAGGCGGTCGGTGATTTGCCGTTGAATGCGCTGTTCTTGCTCCATTTTGTCGGTGATGTCAATACGGAGGGCGATGTATTCTTGAATGTCGCCATGGGTGTCAAGGATGGGCATGATGGTCGAGCTTGCGTAAAAGGTGGCACCGTTTTTGGCACGGTTTTTAAGGACTGCTTTGAAAATACGTTTGGCGGTGATGGTTTCCCACAGAGCTTTAAAGGTGGCGTCGAGTTCGTCGGGGTGGCGGATGAGTGCGTGGGTTTTGCCGATGAGTTCTCCTCTTGTGTATCCGCTAATGCGGCAAAACTCATGGTTAACATCTGTGATAATGCCGCTGGGGTCGGTTTTGGAGTAAATGGTACTCTCCATAACCGCGTGTTTGTACTGGGAAAGGGCACTTTGGTGCTTTTTAATAGTTTCTTCATAAAGAGAAACCTCTTGGAGTAAACGGCGGTTGAAGTAGCGGGAAATCCCGTAGGCAAGGACACTGAAGATGACCAAGAACAGGGCTAAAAAATAGAGGTTGAGCTTGAGGCGTTCTAGACTGCGTTTTTTGTAGATTTCGATATTTTCGTTGAGGTGGTCAAAGTACACACCCGTGCCAATGACCCAATTCCATGGCCGATACAGCTCAAGATAAGAGATTTTTTCGCGCGCGTTGGTG
>JACUTV010000190.1 GCA_014859645.1 Campylobacterales bacterium | reverse complement strand
TGGCCTCCAAAGCGCAAAATCCCTCCGTGCGAGTAGGGTTTTTTGGCAAGCACACACGCGTCATTGATGAGAAATTTGGCGGAAAAATTATCCGTTCCATCGATGATAAAATCATACTTGCTCACCAACTCCACCACGTTTGACGCATCCACCATTGTCTGATATGTTTCTACATGTACATGCGGATTAATGGCTTCGATTTTACGTTTTGCCGAGAGGACTTTGGGCGTGCCAATCTCTGCGGTGGTGTGGATGACTTGGCGTTGCAAGTTACTCAAATCCACCACGTCCCCATCCACAAGCCCGATGCGCCCTACTCCCGCCGCCGCCAAATACAGGGCGATAGGCGAACCAAGCCCGCCCGCACCGATGATGAGCACGCTCGCATCCATAATCTTCTCTTGCCCTTCAATGCCCACATCTTGCAACAAAATATGGCGCGAATACCGTTCTAATTCTTCGTCGCTAAACGCTCTCATGCGCCCCCTCCCATGAAGTATAAAAAATGAATGGTATCATTTTCTTGTATCAAGGTGGAAGCATAGGCATCCTGACGAATAAACACGCCATTAATCTGCACCGAAACCGTTTCAGGCATTTCCACATTTTCGACCTTTAAAAGCTCAACAAGGTTTAATCCCTCGGGAATCGTTTTGGCCTCTTCATTAATTGTTACGTTCATAGTCATCCTTTTCATATTTTAATACGCCTTTGAAGCAAAGCTCCAAAGACTACGTTAACACTGGGTTTCCCTCGGCGGGAACCCCGCGCACCCTTGGTGCTTTGGCTTGCAAAACGGGTTTTGCAGGCAGGCTATATAGTAAAATCTTCACGCACGCTCACGTCTTTGGCTTCCCAGTGGGGGAAATGTTTGCGCACAAAGGCGTTGAGCTCTTTTTCGTATTCGCTCACATGATGGGCTTGTTGCACCCTCTTGGCTTTACCCACGATCATCCCCACACCCACCGTTTTGTTGGTGTAGCGTTCGATGATGATGAACCGTCCCGTGTTGCGATTGGCTTCGTAAGTGTCGCACAACACACTAGAAGAGAGCACCACTTTTGCCCTACCGATGTCATTAAGCCCCAAGGTTTGGGCGGGGTGTTCTCCTTGGGTGTTGACGTCTTTGCGAAAAAGCACCTCTTCCACAAACCCGTCCACCGTTTTAGCGTTCATCTTAAGTGCGTAAGGCATTCCAAGGCGCAAGGGCGCGTCGCTCATCCACACCAAAGTCGCCTCAAAGGCCGTACACAGCTCTGGCACGTCGTGGGCATGTACAAGCACATCGCCACGGCCAATGTCGATTTCATCTTCCAAGGTCACTGTCACCGCCATGGGCGCAGTGGCACGCTCTTGTTCCTCATCATAGGTCACAATGGAGGCGATTTTGGAAGTGAAATTTGAGGGCAATACGCGCACGGAATCTCCCACGCGCACTGTGCCACTGGCCACCGAACCACTGAAACCGCGAAAGTTCAAGTGGGGGCGATTGACCCACTGGACAGGAAACCGAAAAGGTGCCTCGGTTTCCTGGGCTTCGGGGATGGTTTCTAGGGTTTCAAGCAAACTCTTCCCCTCGTACCACGGCATGGCAGAGCTTTTGGAAGCCACATTGTCCCCTTCAAGGGCGCTTAGAGGGATAAACGCTACGTCTTTGATGCCAATCTCTCCCGCAAAGTGCACATACTCGGCTTTAATGCGTTCAAACACCTCTTGCGCGTACCCCACCAAATCCATCTTGTTAATAGCCACGATGGTGTGGGTGATGCCAAGCAACCGTGTGATGTACGAGTGGCGCCGCGTCTGGGTTTGGATGCCATGCCGCGCGTCGATGAGGATAATCGCCGCGTCGGCTGTACTGGCTCCCGTGGCCATGTTGCGGGTGTATTGCTCATGTCCGGGCGTATCGGCGATGATAAATTTGCGCTTATCGGTCGTAAAATAGCGGTACGCCACGTCGATAGTAATACCCTGCTCACGCTCGCTTTGAAGGCCATCCACAAGGAGCGCTAAATCCACACGCTCGCCCGTGGTGCCCACCTTTTTACTCTCTTTAGTGATGGCTTCAAGTTGGTCTTCAAAAATCATCTTCGTGTCGTGCAACAACCGCCCAATGAGCGTGCTTTTGCCATCATCCACACTCCCGCACGTGATAAAACGCAACATCGCCTTGTTCTCATGGGTTTTAAGATACCCTAAAATATCGCTCTGGATCTCTGGTGTGTGCATCTTAAAAATACCCCTCTTGTTTCTTTTTTTCCATGGAGCCCGACTGGTCTGCGTCGATGAGCCTGCCTTGGCGCTCGCTGGTTTTGGTGAGCAACATCTCTTGAATGATGTCTGGCAAAGTGTCCGCCGTGGAACTTACCGCACCCGTGAGCGGGTAGCACCCCAGGGTGCGAAACCGCACGCTCTCATACCGCACCAATTCGCCCTCGCGCAAAGACACACGGTCATCGTCCACCATGATTTTCATGCCATCGCGCTCAACAATGGGCCGTTTTTTCGCAAAATACAAAGGCACAATGGGAATATTTTCCAGAAAAATATACTGCCAAATGTCCAACTCCGTCCAGTTTGAAAGGGGAAAAATCCGCATGCTTTCCCCTTGGTTGACCCGCGCGTTGTAGAGGTTCCACAACTCAGGGCGTTGGTTTTTGGGGTCCCAACGGTGAAAGGCGTCCCGAAAGGAAAAAATGCGCTCTTTGGCACGGCTTTTTTCTTCATCGCGCCT
>JACUTV010000189.1 GCA_014859645.1 Campylobacterales bacterium | reverse complement strand
GGGGACAAATACTCTATCTCGCGCACCTCGCCTTTGGCTATCATGGAGACTCCTGCGTAAGGGTGATTGCCGTCCACTAGGGCGTGGGTGGCGTCTAGTTCGACCACGCGGAACACGACCCCTTCTTCTTCGCCGTCTAGCTCCATCCCAAGGGCAACCTCGGGAGGCAAATCTTCCAAAGATTCGCGCAACACCAGTGCCTCGTCAAACTCCCCAAAAGCTTCAGAGGCGGTAAGTTTCACACAAAATGTATCGCCCACTTTTTTGCCCTCAAGTGCTTCTTCTAGCTTTTGAAAAAGGTGTCCGTATCCGCCGTGAAGGTAAATCACCTCTTGGTCGTTTTCTTCTATGGTGTTTCCGTTTTCATCTTGCAATTCTAGGTCTATGGAAACCAGTGCGTCTTTTTTGATGTGCATTCTACTTCCTATTTTTTAGCGAAATTATAGTCAGTTTTTCTTGTATCCACAAACCTTTACATGTACCCGTAAAACCCCCCTAAATAGGCTAAAATACTCTTCCTATCTTCCCCAAAAGGCGTTTCATGAAAAGGTTGTTGTTCTTATTTTTACTTCTTGCTAGCTCTGTTTTTGCCTCGGCGCAAACCCAAGTGGTCGTCTTGGCAAAATCTTCCCAAAGCTGGGAGGGTTCACCCTTGCCCGCTTACCCCAAAGAAGCGCCGGAGATTTCCGTGCTCAAGATTACCATCCCGCCCCACACCACCCTTCCCATGCACAAACATCCCATCATTAATGTAGGCTACATGGTTAAAGGCACACTAAAAGTTGTAACGGAAGAAGGCGAAGTTTTGCGCTTAAGCGCGGGCGATGCGATTATTGAAGTAGTAGAAAAATGGCACTACGGCGTCAACGAAAGCGACGAACCCGTAGAAATAGTAGTAGTTTACGCAGGAACGAAAGAGAGCGTTTATAGCATTAGCAAATAAACCTTGGGCAAAAAATGCCCAAGGTTTCCTTACATGTAAAGCGTTATCAAATCTCTTTTTCGTCGCATGCGGCGGTAAATACAACGTCTGTGGAGCTATTGAGCGCTGTTTCCATGGAGTCTTGAATCACCCCAATCACAAAACCGATGGCCACCACTTGCAAGGCGATGTCATTGCTAATCCCAAAAAGGCTACACGCCAAAGGGATGAGCAACAATGACCCGCCCGCCACGCCACTGGCACCACACGCGGCAAGGGCTGAAACCACGCTGAGCAAAAGTGCCGTTGGCAAATCCACAGAAATCCCCAAAGTATGCACCGTGGCTAATGTCAACACCGTAATGGTCACCGCCGCGCCCGCCATGTTGGTTGTCGCCCCAAGCGGGATGGAGATAGAATAGGTGTCTTCGTTTAGGCCCATTTTTTTACACAAGTTAAGGTTTACAGGGATGTTCGCCGCCGAACTTCGGGTAAAAAACGCCGTAATGCCACTCCCTTTGAGGCAGGTAAAGATGAGTGGATAAGGATTTTTCTTGCGTTTGATAAACACGATGAGCGGATTGACCACAAACGCGATAAAAAGCATCGTTCCCACAAGGACTAACAAGAGTTTTCCATAGCTTAGCAAGGCGCCAAATCCCGTTTGTGAAAAGGTTTCTGCAACCAAACCAAAAATCCCAAGAGGTGCCAAGCGGATGATAAAACGAACGATTTTCGTCACCCCTTGGGCGATGTCATGGGAGACGTTTTTTGTTTCCTGTGAACTGTAGTGCATGGCAACGCCAAGGGCGATGGCCCACACCAAAATGCCTATAAAATTGCCTGTAGCTAGGGCATTTACAGGATTGTCCACCATGTTAAACAATACACCTTTTAACACGCCAATAACGCTATCGGGTGGATTAAAACTACCATTTGCCGCGTCAATGAGCACCAAATGCACAGGAAACAAAAAACTAGCAATCACCGCGATGAGTGAAGCTAAAAACGTGCCGATGAGGTACAGCACAACAATGGGCTTCATGTTTGCTCCCGCGCCCACTTCTTTGGTCGCAATCGCCGTCGACACCAACACAAAGACCAAAATAGGCGCAATTGCCTTAAGCGCACCCACAAACAAAGACCCAAAAATCGAAACAGCCTCCGCAGCTTGGCTTGAAACCGAAGCCACCACCACACCTAAAACAATACCCACCATAATCTGAAACACCAAGTTTCCATTGGCAAGTCTAGGGATTAAGCCACCCTTTGCCTCCATGTACCATCCTTCATGATTGCCCAAGGCAATCGTATTTTATTCTTGGCCAAAAATTGGCCGAAAGGATTGTAGCAAAAAAAGAGTGAATACTAAAAAGCAACGCCTTCCTTACATGTAACGCGCAACCTCTTAAACAAGAATTATTGCTGTATAGTGAATATACCTTCGTGACGCGCACATTTTAACGCCCGAAGTACAGGAGTTTATGATGTCAAGAGATTTTTCAATGAAGATTATCAGCCTTGCCCTTATCGTCATCGGCGTTGGCTTGGCAGTGTGGGGATACCAGTTGTCCGGTTCTGTTGGCTCACAAGTCACGCAAGCAGTGACGGGCTCAGACACAGACAGAGTGATGATTTATTACATCCTGGGTGCCGCGAGTTTCGTGGTTGGCCTTTACCTTTTTACTAAGAAATAACATGCTTGAGACCATTGCGTTCATCCTCATCATCCTATGGCTTTTGGGGTTTGTCACGTCCAACACCCTAGGTGGATTTATCCATATTCTGTTGATCATCGCCGTTGTGGTTTTT
>JACUTV010000049.1 GCA_014859645.1 Campylobacterales bacterium | reverse complement strand
TGGATGAGCTTAATAGGGTAGTGGAAGACCTTTCTAGTGCGGAGGGCGACTTGCGCCAACGACTGGTGGTGAAGACACACGATGAATTTGGGCAAGTCTCGGTGAATATCAACAAATTTATCGAAAAACTCCATGACATCGTGAAAAACTCCAAAACTATCAGCAGCGAAAACGCTTCTATCTCAGAAGAACTCTCCCGTACGGCGACCGAAGTGGTGCGCAATGTGGAGGAAGAATCCAAGATTGTTGCTAAGACCAAAGAAAATGGCATGGCGCTCTCTGCGTCTATTGAAGTGTCGGTGAAAAAAGCCACCCTCTCTCAAGAAGCTCTCACTAAAACACAACAAGACATTAACACAGTCAAAAACCAAGCCCAACACTTGGAAAAAACCATGCAAGAAACCGCCACCAAAGAACAAGCATTGGCAGAACGTTTGGACGCGGTGAGCCATAATGCTAACGAAGTCAAAGACGTGCTAAATATCATCCGTGATATTGCTGAACAAACAAATCTTCTTGCCCTTAACGCGGCTATCGAAGCGGCGCGTGCTGGGGAGCATGGACGTGGCTTTGCCGTGGTGGCGGATGAGGTGCGCAAACTGGCTGAGCGAACGCAAAAGAGTCTGGTGGAGATTGATGCGACGATTAACGTAGTAGTACAATCCATCAATGACGCCAATGGCGACATCGCCAAGAATGCGAAAGAAGTCAATGGTTTGGTGGAAATCTCTGGACAATTGCAACACGGCGTGACGAGTATTGATGCCACCGTGAAAAAGACCATCATGGATGCAAGCGAAACGGTTAAAAGCTTTGTGGCAACAGCGTCTCAGATTCAAGAGATGGTCAAAGAGATTGAAAAGGTCAATGAAATCTCCGCGAGCAATGTGGGCAGCATTGACAACGTTTCACAAGCGTCTGACCACCTTCATGCGATGACCGAAAATCTTAACAACGAACTGGGGAAATTTAAATCCTAATGCGATGCCAGAAGGGGTTCCTTCTGGCGTTTTTGGTTAGATTTTTTTGAGGGTTTCACAACTTTCTTTATAGAGTTTTTTGTATTTTTGTAGTTGGTAGCGTATTTGTTCAATGATGGAAGTGGGGACATAAGAGAGCAAGTAAACTATCTCTCTAACTTCTTTTGTGCGTGTAAGATTATAATCGTGATCAAACTCTAAACTCGTCTCAAAAAGTTCTTGTTCTTGGACGCCTAACACTTCGGCGATGTATGGAATAAGTTCAATCTTTATCTCCCTTCTTCCATACAAGTAACCATTGATAGTGCTAAAGCTTGGAACCTCTCCTGTTGATTTGAGTTTAGGTTGCAAAGCAATAAGTGCCTCAATAAAAATCTTCTTTGACATCCTCTTTTCTTCAAGCAGGTAGTTGATTTTTTCATACACTTCCATTGTCACTATCCTTGTAGTCATAATGAATATTTTTAGTCATATTGTAAGAGCCTATTAAGTTCAATACGGATATTATTAGCCGAAATGAAACTATTGTGGGCAAGGATGAAAATGCTTGGAAATAGGGAGAAACACGAGAATTTCTCAAGAAAGAAGAGAGAGAAAAACACTGATTTTGAAAGCATGTTTAGTATAGCAAAAAGTACACGGAAAGCTTCTGAAACGAAGGCGCATGGGTGTGAAGAATCACCTCTATTGGTGCAAAAATCCGAGCATGTTTAAACAGTACGAACTCATTGCGTTGTTGGCAAAAATTGTAGAAGAACGAGATGCATACACTGCGGGTCATAGCGCGAGGGTTGCTCGCTATGCTTCGATGTTGGCAGAACAGATGCAGTTGTCGATTGAAGAGCAAAACAGTGTATACCAAAGCGGTTTATTACACGACATTGGAAAAATATCCACCCCAGAAGCCATCTTGTTAAAACCAGGCGTATTGAGCGCTGAAGAGATGAGCATCATGCAAGAACACCCTCGTAGTAGCGAGAGAATCATCACGCAAGTGACGTTTTTACGTCCTTTTGCCAAGGCGGTGTTGCACCACCATGAGCGTTTCGACGGACAAGGGTATCCTGATGGACTCATGGGTGAAGCGATTCCGCTTCAAGCGCGAATTTTGGCCGTAGCAGACGCTTTTGACGCCATGACAACACGCCGTCACTACCGCAAACAGCTGGAAATCAAAGAAGCCCTAGACGAGCTCTTGCGAGAAGCTGGAAAGCAATTTGACCCTGTAGTAGTGGAAAATGCTTTGGTGCGTTTTGCGGCATTGAAGATACCAGAAATTCCCGAAGCGCCGATTTTTCCAAGCCTGACAGAAAGAAGCAAGTTGGCGTATATTTTCAAAGATTCCTTGACGGATGTGTTTAACGGAAGGCTCTTAGACACTTATTTGTTGGCCTATGAACCCCAAATGCAGTTTCGTTGTTGTTATCACTTTAGTATCAAAAAAATGCATGCTTTTAACCATAAAAATGGCTGGAAAGAAGGGGATGAAGCGCTCATTTTAATCGCTAGTCGTTTAAAAAAATTGTTTCCTGAGGCGCATATTTTTCGCCTACAAGGGGATGAATTTGCCCTGTTGCACCAAACACATCATCCTGTGGAGGTTGCAACAATCCGCGCAAAATTACTGTGTGGACTTGAGGAATTGGATGTTGTCATGTGTCACTATGATTTGGCGCACGAACACTTTCTTAGTTGGGATGAGATAAGCCAAAAAACCAAAGAAAATACCCTCTAACTAAACACTTCCTGGTCAGCTTTTGTGATACCAACGCGACTTTTTTCTCTACATGTAACGCCCTAGCACTCAATCTCGTATTTTTTCATCTTATACCCAATTTGCCGCGGACTCATGCCTAGCATGGCGGCAGCTTTAGACTGGATGCCTTTACATGTAAGGAGTGCTTCAAGGATGGCTTCTTTTTCCATTTGTTCGATGCTTCCCTTGGTGGTGGGTTTAGGCGAAGGCTTTTCATTAGGAATAACAAAGGTGTCATCTTTGAGGGTGATGTTGGGCAAAAGTGAGACCACAAGGCGGTCATCTACCGCGTTAGTGTCGGCCAAAAGCACCATCCGCTCCATGGTGTTTTCAAGCTCACGGATATTGCCTGGCCACGGATAAGCTTTTAAAAGGGTTCTGGCTTCGTTGGTGAAAAAGAGTTTTTTCTTGTGTTCTTTGGCGTATTTTTCGAGGAAAAAATTACACAAGAGGTTGATGTCTTTGCCGCGCCTTCGCAACGGAGGCAAGAGCAAGGGGATGACGTTGAGGCGGTAGTAGAGGTCTTCTCTAAAGGTGCCTTCTTTGACCATTTTTTCAAGGTCACGGTTGGTGGCGGCGACGAGGCGCACGTCGACTTTGATGGTTTTTGACCCGCCCACGCGCTCGAATTCTTGCTCTTGCATGACCCGCAAGAGTTTGACTTGCAAAGCAGGGGAGATGTCGCCTATCTCGTCTAAAAACAGCGTGCCTTTGTCGGCTAACTCAAAGCGTCCTTTGCGGGTTTCTTTGGCGTCGGTGAAGGCGCCTTTTTCGTGTCCGAAAAGTTCGCTCTCCAATAAAGTTTCGCTGATGGCGGCGCAGTTTAGCTTGATGAGCGGCCCTTCGCGACGGGTGCTGAGGTTGTGAATAGCTGAGGCGATGAGCTCTTTGCCCGTACCCGTTTCCCCTCGAACAAGGATAGTTGCGCGCGAGGGGGCGACTTTGTGGAGGATTTCAAAGACTTTTAAAATCTCATCGCTTTTACCGATGATATTTTCAAAACTAGAGGCTTTGAGCACTTCTTCTTTGTAGTAACTGTTTTCATCACTAAGACGTTCTTTTTCACTTTGGATGCGTTGGTGGACGAATTTGGCTTGGGCAAACATGGAGCTGACGATGGTGAGGATGCGGATAGTCTCATCAAAATCCGTTTCGCTTGCGCCGTTGAGGTTGGCGCTTAGCACGCCTACGAGTTCATTTTTCACCAGCATCGGCACAGCGACGTAGGAGATAGTTTCGCTTTTGCGCCCGCCTGTTTTGTTGAGAAAGAGGATGTTGTTGTGGACGTTTTCGATGATGATGGGTTCTTTGGATTGCCCTGCTAAACCCGTGGCGCCCTCGCCAAGGCGGTAGGAACTAATCTTTTGCTGTTGGGCGGTGAGGTCGATGGAAGCAAAAATGCACAGCAAGTTGGTATCGGGTTCAAAAAGGTAGATGGCACTGCGTTGGAGTTTTAGCTCATGCTTTAAAATGGCAAGAGATTTTTCCATCACATGTTTCAAATCTTCCACGTCGGTGAGGAGTTTGGCGATCTCATAGAGCAGCGCGACCTCCTTTTTTAGTAGGCCGATGGTACAGGTTTCACAGCGCAACATGGTCTCCCTTTGGCGTGGTTTAGGTTACTAGTATACCACGCCAAAGATGATTAAGTAAACATTCTTATGGCTAAAATATAAACATAGCTAGTCAAAAAGATGCGCTACAATGCTTACATGTAAAGATGTGCCTTGCGCAAAAAGCCCAACAAACAACCCAAAAAGGAGTCAACGTGACAGACGCAAACGCCTTATATTCTCACATCAAAAGCTTGCTTGAAGCCCACGCAAAAGATGAGGTGGCGTTGCGCGAGATTGCTCCCCTTGTGGCCAAACGCTCGTTGGAGATGAACCACTTGTATGAAGCCATGGGATTTGCAAACCGTGGGGAAATGGCAAAGTTTATGAATGAGCATTTTCCTGCCTTAGCTTCCCAAAAACCCAACGATGTCCGCTGGAAAAAGTTTCTCTACGACTCCATCCACGCAACAGCGCCCGCTTGTGAAGGCTGTCCCGATGAAGACGACTGCTTCGACGCTGCGTGTTCACTGGAGTGGCATCGCGTCAAACAATCTTCTCATCGTCCTTAATCTTCCAATTAAGATAAATTATCTCCTATTTACTTTTTGTTTTTCTAATAGGACTAAAATCATCCTAATTAAACAAAAAGGATGAACATGTCTGAAAATCAAAGCATTTACGAAGTGTTAGACAAAGAGTATGCTTTGGGCTTTAGCACATCAGTGGAATCTGATACAGCTCCAAAGGGTCTTAGCAGGGACACTATTAGTTTTATATCTGCTAAAAAAAATGAGCCCCAATGGATGCTTGAGCTTCGCCACAAAGCCCTTGGTCTCTGGGAAAAGATGCGAGAACCCAGTTGGGCAAACTTGGATTATTCTCCCATCGACTATCAAGATATTTCTTATTTTTCTGCCCCAAAACCAAAGCTCAATTCACTGGACGAAGTGGACCCTGAGATTTTAGAAACCTATAAAAAATTAGGTATTTCCTTAGAAGAGCAAAAGGCGTTAGCGGGTGTCGCGGTGGACGCTGTTTTTGATTCGGTTTCAGTGAAGACTACCTTTGAAAAAGAGCTCAAAGAAAAAGGGATTATCTTTTGTTCTATCTCTGATGCCATACGAAACCACAGGGAGCTTGTAGAGAAATATCTTTTCTCGGTTGTGCCCATGAATGATAACTATTTTGCAGCGTTAAATGCCGCCGTTTTTACCGACGGGACATTTGTCTACATCCCCAAAGGGGTGCGCTGTCCGATGGAATTGTCCACCTATTTTCGCATCAATGCAGTGGGAACTGGGCAGTTTGAGCGCACACTGATTATCGCGGATGAAGGCTCTTATGTTTCTTACAATGAAGGCTGTTCGGCACCCATCAGGGATGAACATCAACTTCACGCAGCTGTGGTGGAACTCATCGCGCTAAAAGATGCACAAATAAACTATTCGACCATTCAAAACTGGTATCCAGGGGACGAAAAAGGCAAGGGTGGGATTTATAATTTTGTGACCAAAAGAGGCATTTGCAAAGGAGACAATGCAAAAATCTCATGGACGCAGGTGGAAACTGGCTCGGCTATTACATGGAAATACCCAAGCTGTATTTTGGTGGGAGATAATTCGGTTGGCGAGTTTTACTCAATCGCCATTGCCTCCAAGTCTCAGCAAGCCGACACGGGTTCAAAGATGATTCATATTGGCAAAAACACAAAATCCACCATCATTTCCAAAGGCGTTTCGGCTCTTAGTGGACTCAATGCCTATAGGGGCATGGTGAAAATTGGCGCACAAGCAAAGAATGCGCGCAATTTTACCCAGTGTGATTCTCTCATTATTGGCCCAAAAGCGAGGGCCCACACCTATCCGTACATTGATGTGCGCAATTCTAGCGCCAATGTGGAACACGAAGCCACCACCTCTAAAATCAGCGATGAACAGCTCTTTTATTTGATGCAGCGAGGACTGAGCGAAGAGAATGCGGTGAGCATGATTGTGAATGGATTTTGTAAAGAGGTGCTCGGCAAATTGCCCATGGAGTTTGCAATGGAAGCGAGAGAATTGCTTAATGTGACCCTTGAAGGAAGCGTTGGGTGAGGCTATGAAAAACCAAAAGGATATGAAATGTTACATGTAAAAGAGTTGAAAGTTGCGATTGATAATCAGGTGATTTTAGATGGATTGAATTTACACATCAAAGAAGGGGAAGTTCATGCCATCATGGGCCCAAATGGCGTGGGTAAATCGACCCTAGCCAAGGTAATCTCAGCCCATCCTTCTTATGAAGTTTTGGGTGGAAGTATTCATTATAAAGGAAAAGATATTTTAGAAATGGACGTGTCTGAACGGGCAAATGAGGGGATATTTTTAGCCTTTCAAACACCCATCGAAGTGCCAGGAGTTAATAATATCTACTTCCTGAAACAAGCCTATAATGCAAAACGAGTAAAAAATGGCCTCGAAGAAGCCAGTGCGGCTGAGTTTTTAAAACTGGTCAAAGAAAAAATAGCCCAGCTTGGCATCAAAACAGATGTTTTTAAGCGCGATTTGAATGCTGGGTTTTCAGGTGGCGAAAAAAAACAAAATGAAATGCTCCAAATGAGCGTTTTAGAACCTGACCTTTTCTTGCTCGATGAGATTGATTCGGGGTTGGATGTGGATGCACTTAAAAGTGTCGCAAACGGCGTGAATTTAATGCTCAATGAAAACCGTTCTGTTTTACTCATTACCCATTATCAAAGAATGCTTGAATACATTAAGCCAGATTTCGTGCATATTTTGCACAATGGCCGTATTGTCCAAAGTGGCGATATTTCCCTAGCTAGAGAGATTGAAAAAAATGGGTATGCCATGCTAGAAAAGGCAAGGAGTGCTTCATGAAATTAGCACAACTAAACACCCTTGGAGCGGGTGAAGCAACGGCGCATTATGGGTTTGCCAACAAGGACAATTCTGCCATGCGCCAAGAGGCATATGAGAGATTTAAACTCCTTGGTTTGCCAAAAAACAAGCACGAAATCTTTGGAAGCACTGGCGTAAAAAAGATTTATGAGGTGGAATATCACCGTGATGAAAATGTTAGCGAGTATGTAATCCCAAAGAGTGATAATCATAGAATCGTCTTTGTTGAAGGCTGGTTTAATCAAGCCCAATCCTCTTTGCCTCACGGGGTGAGTGTAGAGATTGAATCCCATCCACGCCTCTTGCATGAGAGTAAAAACCCTTTTTATTTTCTCTCGTACGCGCTAAATGACGCCTTTTACAGTGTGCGAATCAAAGAGGAAACACAGCTTCAAAAACCCCTTGAAATTGTCTATGTAAATAACAAAGAGACCGCCCATACCCACATGCATGTGAGTTTACATGTAGGGGCAAATGCGAAGGTGGATGTGTATGAGCGTCTCTTGGTTGGTAGTGGAAGCTTATTTAACCATACGTTGGCTTTACATGTAAGCGAAGGTGCGCAAATCTCCCACGTACATGAGCAAAAAGCCCATGAAAAAGCACATATTATTAGCAATTATCACTATGTGCAAGGTAAAGATTCAAAAGCAAGCATTTACTCCCTTGAAGCGGGCGCGGCACTTTGTGTGAGTGTGTGGGACATTTTCCTAAGGGGCGATAAAGCCCAAATGGATTTTGTAGCCTTGCAATTACCAAAAAATGAACAGCATTTAAGCACCATCGTAGCGTTGCACCATGACGCGCCAAACACCCACAGTTCCCAACTCATCAAGCAAGTCATCAACGATAGTGCCAAGGGTGTTGTGGATGCGAAAGTAGTGGTTTCAAAACATGGAGTTGGGACAAAATCTAACCAGCTTTGTAATTCGCTAATTCTTAGCGATAAAGCCCAAGTTCAGGCGTTTGTCAAGCCTCAACTTGAAATCTTTATTGATGAATTAGAAGCCAGTCACGGAGCGACTGTAGGGAGCTTAAATGAAGAGCAACTCTACTATCTGATGTCACGAGGAATAGCGTATGAGCGCGCTAGAGAGTTACTTATCGATGCATTTACCCACCAAGCTTATGAACGATTCCCCGAATACGCCAAAGGAGGCATGGGTGCAACATGAAAAAATCCGAGGGGATTTTGAGTTTTTTAGCCATAGTGATTTGATATACCTAGATAGCGCTTCAACGGCTCAAAAACCAAGGGTCGTTTTGGAGGCGATGGAGGAGTACAATACTCATTATTGTGCCAACATCCACAGAAGCGCCCACGGCCTTGGAAACAAAGCAACAAGCGCTTATGAAAGTGCTAGAAAAACGGTGGCAAGTTTCTTACATGTAAAAGATGTTAGCGAGGTTGTCTTTACAAAAGGTGTCACCGAGGGAATCAATCTCGTGGCGCACTCTTTTGTGAGAGAACATGCCCAATGCGTGATTATCTCTTCTTTAGAACACCACTCAAATATCTTGCCTTGGCAGCAAGTCAAAAAGCCTTTACATGTCATAAAAACCAAAGAGAATTTAGAGCCAGATTTGGAGCATTTTGAAGCACTGTTAGCCCAAAATCCAAGCGCTTTTGTGTCACTCATCCATACTTCCAACGCGTTTGGCATAACCCATCCTATGAAAGAGATGATTGCTTTAGCGCATCAATACGGCGCCAAAGTGCTCGTGGACGCGGCCCAAAGTGCGGCCCATTTGCCTCTCAGTGTGGATGAGCTAGGAGCGGATTTTTTAGTTATTTCAGGTCACAAGCTTTATGGTCCCACGGGAGTTGGAGCGCTGTATATCAAAAAAGAGTTGCACCCCTTTTGCTCACCCTATCAAGTGGGCGGCGGCGCAATCGCGCAAGTGTTTTTTGAACACACAGAATACTTGCCCATTCCTTACATGTACGAATCTGGCACTCCTAATATCGCAGGAGTTATCGGCTTTGGGGCGGCTTTGGAGTATGTGCAAAATGTGGGGTTTACGACTATTAAAGAGCATGAGAAAAACATTATATCTTACGCATTAAAACGCTTAGGTGAGATTGAAGATGTTGTATTTTATGCCAAGCCATCTTCTTCACAAAGCAGCATTAGTTTTAATATTTTGGGAATCCATCACCATGATTTGGGGATTTTACTCGATAAACAAAAGGTGCAAGTGCGCGTGGGACATCACTGTGCACAACCGACCATGCGCCTTTTGGGGATTGAGGGAACAGTGAGGCTGAGCATCGGAATCTATACAAACCAAGCCGATATTGATGGCTTTATAAAAGCCTTAAAGCGGGCAATTTCCATGCTAAAGGGTTAACATGAGAGAAAAATTACAAAACTATGCAGAGGAATTGTCACTCTTTGAAGATGTGATGGATAAATATGAGTATATTATTGATTTGGGCAAACGCTCATCTGGGCTTGAAGAGAGCGCAAAAAATGAGCAAAATAAAATCCAAGGGTGTCAGTCTTCTGTTTGGATTGTGATGGAAGAAAAAGAGGGCAAGCTTTTTTTTAAAACCGATAGCGATACAGTGATAGTGCGAGGATTGGCTGTGATGTTGGCTGATATTTTTTCTGGATTTACACCCGCTGCAATTGCTAATTTTGATGCAGATGCGCTGAAAAAATTAGGCTTAGAGGAGATAATTTCACCCGTAAGACTCAACGGGTTTAGCTCCATGATACATAGGATTTATAAATACGCAAAGGAAAAAAACAATGGATGATACACTACTAAAAGAGCGCGTAATCGAAGCGTTAAAAACCGTATATGACCCAGAATTGCCTGTAAATTTATATGATATGGGACTTTTTTATAAAATAGATTTTGGTAACTCTTCGTCAAAAGGTCGTGCTTGTTTGATCACTATGACGCTCACATCCGCAGGTTGTCCTGTTTCGGATTATTTGGTTGAGCGCGTTTATGCGGTTTTGAGCACCCTTGAGGGCATTGATGAAGTGTACGTTGAACTCACCTTTGAACCCCCGTGGGACCCTTCAATGATGAGTGAAGAAGCCCAGCTAGAAACGGGGATGATGGGTTAACTAGAGTGAGGAAATAGGGCACCGAAACTCGTACCTCGTTTTGCCCTATTTTGAACACCTGATACGTTCACACTCCTTTATGGAATCTTGTTATACTGCCATTTTTAAAACTTACATGTAGGATTTTTTTATGAAAAATGGCAATCTTTTTGGAATCTCTGCCATACTCCTTTGGGCAACTCTAGCCTCTTTTGGCGTTCTTGCTGGCAATATTCCTCCCTTTCAGCTCACTTCTATGGCATTTTTTGTTGCTTTTTTGATTGGGCTATTCTTGTGGAAAAAAGAGGGCAAGGGAGTCATTGTACATTTTAAACAACCCTTGAACGTTTGGATTGTGGGTGTTTGTGGACTTTTTGGGTACCACTTCTTTTACTTTTTAGCCATCCAAAATGCTCCAGCAGTGGAAGCAAATCTCATCAACTATCTCTGGCCACTTCTCATCGTACTTTTTAGTGCACTTTTGCCAACCGAAAGACTACGGTGGTTCCATATAGCAGGCGCACTCCTTGGTTTCTTGGGCGCATTTTTACTCGTGAGCAAGGGGAAAGGATTTGCATTTGATACTGCTTATATAGAGGGCTACATGTATGCTGTTTTGTGTGGCGTTATTTGGGCTACTTACTCTGTACTCTCACGTCACTTTGCACATGTTCCTACAAGTGCCGTGGGTGCATTTTGTGGGGTCACTGCTCTCTTGTCTTTTGCTTGCCATTTGCTTTTTGAGGCAACAGTTATCCCAGATACAACGCAACTTTTAGCCATCATCGCTCTTGGATTGGGACCTGTTGGCGGGGCGTTTTTTGTGTGGGACATCGGCATGAAAAGTGGAGATATCCAACTTATAGGCTCACTCTCATACGCAGCCCCACTGCTTTCAACGCTCCTCCTCATCACCCTTGGATTGGCGCAGATGAGCTTGTTTGTTTGGCTAGCTTGTGGGCTTATCATCGCGGGTTCAATGCTTAGCTCACTGAACCAACTAAGAAAATTGTTTGATGGAAGCAAGGTAAAAAGCAAACACCAGACCCTATTTCCTTGAAAGGTTTTTATGGACAACACACTGTTTGATAAAATCATAACATGCCCTTATTGTTGGGAAAATTTTTCGATTTTTATTGAACCTAGCAGTGAAGTGGGTGAGAGTTATGTGGAGGACTGCTATGTCTGCTGTCGCCCTATTGAAATATATGTTGTGTCAAAGAGTGATGAGACGGTAGATATTCGTATCAATCGTATTGAAGGGAATGCGTTTTGATTTAGTTCATCCACCTTTTAAAAATATGCCACCAGTGTTAGTATTTTGTCTCAAAATACTTCACCAACAGCGCTTCCCATTCGGCGATGAAAGCGTTGTATGCCAAAGGGGTAAAGCTAGAGACAAACTGCTCTCCAGATGCTGATAGACTGATGTATTGGTAGGTTACGTGCACTTTGGTTTTGGAAGCTTCAAGCGGAGTGCATTGGACGCGGATGATGCCGATTTTTTCATTTGGCTCCACCTTGTAAAACTCCACCAAGTACTCTTTTGGGTCGTATTTTTTCACTATCCATATCGCCTCAGATGAGGCATGGTCGTGGCTTTTGGTCACAAACACATAATCCTCATGCAAGTCTGTACTTCCCATGATGTTTTCGTAGTCCCACCCTGGCACCCATAGCGTTTCTCCCTCGGCACTAAAGAGAGGAAAGAGCTCTTTTGCAGGTTGGCGGATGTCAAACGAGGCGGTATGTTTTACTGTGCGCATTGTTTCTCCTGTTTTCTAGCAGATAGTAAACTTAAAGAAGTGTGTTGATGCTTTCTTCTTTATTATTATCAAAATTAATCATGCAAAATCGAAAATGAGAAAATAGAGACAGGGTGGGCGCTCCCCTGTCATTTTCACTCTAGCAATACGAGGCGTGGATTTTGCTTTACATGTAAAGGTTTAGGAGTGTGCGTAGCAGATTACTTATTTAAAGTAGCCCCGTTCTCCCTAATATCCTCACACTGTGATCGTTCCACTCAAATACTGAACTGCGTTTCCAGAAATAATCACTCGGCCGTCTGAAACCAAACAGTTTAGAACTCCACCTCGTTTTGAAGCTTGAAATGCGACAAGATTGCTTTTGCCAATGCGCTCAGCCCAAAGCGGGGCCAAACCTGTATGAATCGAGCCGGTAACGGGGTCTTCATCTCCCCCATTTGCAGGCCAAAAATACCTTGAAACAAAGTCGTAATCTTTTACTTCAGAACGACATGTAACAACAACATCATGCGGCTTAAGTCGTTTTAGGGCTTCGTTATTACGCTCTACAGAGCGAACTTCAGCTTCAGATTCGTAAATGACAAAATAAGCCTGTGCGTTACAATAAACATTTACAGGGGGAATAGATAGGCCAATAGCCAGAGCATCAGGTATAGTTTCAAGTTTATCTGGCTTTGTGTTTGGAAAGTCCATTTGAATCTTGCCTGATTCCGCTTTCTCGACCGAAAACTCTCCAACTGCCTTAGCTAAGAACTTGAGGCTGTTTAACTCTGGCTTTTTCTTAAACAAAACGAAAGCAGAAGCTAACGTCGCATGGCCACAAAAGGCGATTTCAGTGAGTGGTGAAAACCATCGAATATGGCAGGTTGATGCCTCATCTAGAACCACAAAAGCGGTTTCAGAAAGGTTGTTTTCTGCGGCAATTGACTGCATTAATGCATCGCAAAGCCATTCATCCGTAATGATTACTGCCGCTGGATTCCCCCTAAAAACAGAATCCGTAAAAGCATCCACCACATTTAGTTCAAGTTCCATTAGGTTCCTTTGCTTTGAAAAATTTTTAACGGTTAAAATGGGAACGAGGCACCTTTTGCAAGCCAAAACAGCCCCCACTTAACTTCATTAAGAGTTCAGGCCTCATTTATTTACGCCTGGCGATTATAGCAAAAACCATCAGAAGTTTTAGCGCGAACAAGGAAGATATAAGCCCACTTTTTCATCCTTACATGTAAGGATTTTCAAGGAAGCGAAGCAGGAGGTTTATTTAAAGCAGCCTCGCTCCCATTTACATTTATGCTAATGTCCCCTTCAGTTTGAATCGGTTAAGCAGACTTTGTAGCTGAATGGCTTGAGTGGAGAGTGCTTCTGACGCACTCGTACTCTTTTTGGCATTGACCGTATTTTGTTGGGTAATACGGTCAATCTGAGCAAGTTCTTGATTTACTTGAGAAAAACCAACGGCCCGAAAACTGATGGAGTACGTGGCGCGAAAATCAAGTGATTAAAGCCCTAAAATAGGGCTTTAACTTATGTTCTAAATTGATTGAGAATGGTGTTGAGTTTTTCGGTAAGGGTACTGAGGTGCTCACTCGCCCCTGCGATTTCTTCCACACTTCTGGTGTTTTGTGTTGCTAATGTATTGATCTCTTCGATTTTGGAAACGATGGTATCGATTTTTTCACCTGTTTGAATGTAGTCATTGACCGTTTTTTCATTGAGTTTGGTTGCAACATTCATCATAGAAACAGTGTTGTCCAGTTTGCTTTCCACATCCCCCGCGAGCACGTTTAATTCTTGGATTTGTGCTGAATTAATATTCATTCTCTCTGAGTTGTCCGTGATCGCTTGAACAATGACATTAATAGTTGCGTTGATTTCAACCAAACTTTTTTGGGTGCGCTCTGCTAAGGTGCGTACTTCATCGGCAACGACTGCAAAACCACGTCCGTGCTCTCCTGCACGTGCAGCTTCGATGGCAGCATTGAGTGCTAGAAGGTTTGTTTGATCAGCAATATCGCCGATGACGGTAAGAACATTTTTAACTTGGTCGGCATCAGAGCTAAGTTGTTGGATTTTTTGTGCAAGTTCTTGCTCTGTTTGCGCGCTCTCTTGAACACGCTGTCCCAGTTCCTGAAGGAACGTACGAGCACTTTGGAGTTCATTATTTGCCTTAACAATCTCTTCTTTTGAAATTTTTGCTTCATTGACGGAAGCGACAATTTCTTGTTTGGTCTCGCTTGACATGTGTGTGGCTTGAGAAATGATGATTGAAGAGTCTTCCACGCGTTTGCCCACTTGCAGGGTTGTCGCTAAGAGCTCATGCGCAATCGATGCATTTTCAGAACTGGTGTCTTTTGCTAATTTGATGGTTGAGTGAACTTTATCGATAAATTGGTTAATCTCATGGGAAGCATCACCAATTTCATCCTGACATTTAATGGCTAATTTTTTGGTTAAATCACCATCTCCCGCTGCCAAATCATGGGCAGTTTCTTTAAGGCTTAAAAGAGGTTTGGCAATAATACTGGTGGTAAGAAAATAGATTGCAATAATAGCCACTAAAGCAACGATAAAACCAACGACAACTTGCAATGAAGCATTATCGTAAAGTCGATCGCTCATATTTTTATCAAGCACCAACGCTTTCGCCAATATAATGTCCCGTGGTACTTGAATCAGAACCGCCCAGGGTTTACCCGTCGCTCCAAGTTGGATTGGCGCAACTGTTTCTATCATTCCGCTATCATCGTTGATACGCACTAACGCCTTACCTGACTGAATAGCTTCATAAATCTGTTCCCAACCTTTAGGCATCACTTGTTTAAAATGACCTCCAATCATAGCAGCATTTTCGCTCTGGGCTACCAACAGACCATTATCAGCAATGATGGACACCTGCCCATGAGCTTCAAACAACTCTGCATCAACTTTTTTGGCAATTTCCTGAATAAAATCTAAGTTATAATCCGCACCCGCAACACCATAGAATTTACCATTGACCGTAATAGGAACAGACATGGTTGCTAGGAATACTTGCTTACCTTGTACGATATAGGGCAAAGGTCCAAGCACACTCTCTTTATTTTGCTCCCGCGGGGTAATGTACCAGCCTCCTTTAAGAACACCATTAGGGTGTTTGTCGTAGGTGTCGTACTCTACTAAAGGCTGAACGGCAATGTTGCCTTGACCATCGCGCGTCCAATAGGGGGTAAAGCGCCCAGTAGTCGGATTGTTACCGTCTCTATCTACACGGAAGTTGTCATCAAAGCCATCGATTGCATTTGGCTCCCAACAGGAGTAGGTGCCATTAAAGCTCTTGTTACGTTTCAACACATTAAGAAGCACAGCGTTGAGCTGATCGCGGCCAATGTCCAGAGCTTCTTCGCCCTCTTTAGGTTTGAGTTTACTCACTTCAAAGGTGTTAGCCATTGTGCGTGCAGCATTTAAAGCCAACTCCAATTCGGACTGAATGTTGCCACTTTGCTCACCCGCTAAATTTTGCAGTCTCTCCATGTTGAGCTCAGTTAACAAAGAGGAAACCTCGGAGGAAACGACATCTTGTGTGCTTTTAGATGAAAACAACCCATACCCCACCAATAGGATAACTGCTGAAATCAGGCAAAGCCCAGCTATCAAAACAATCTTAGTTTGAATCGACTTAAATAGCATCGTACACCCCCTCTTTATTATTAATTATATATAAAATATATAATTAATTAAACTATCTTAGATGAAAATTAATTTAAAGTCAATGGATCGTGTAGGTCCATAATATATGGCACTGAGGAAAAACGGGGAAAGGCTACTTTAAATCATCTTCCTTTTTCTTTCTTGGCCTCCCGCGTGCATTCAGTGTCGAAGAAAGCCCGAAGGTTTGCGCTGTTTTTTCCATCCACTCTGCTTCTCCTAAAGGGCTTTGACGATTGACACTGTTGCGTACCACATTTAGCGTCTCATCTCTTAAGGGTGTGTTTACATGTAAAGACCAATCGCTCGGCAATACCACCAAAGATTCATCAAGTAAGCCTCTTTGTTGATTTATTCTCTCCCAAAGTGAACCATAAGGCCAGTTCTGGGCATGCTCTATGAGTTTGGCGCGCAAAGCATTGGCCTCGATGTAGCGCAAGAGCGAGAGGTAGTAACTCTCTTTTTGCACCATAAAACTCTTGTAGCGGCCCTGCCAAACATGCCCTGATGTTTTGTTTTTCTTATGGTAGTAGCGCACGTGCGATGTCATGACCCACTGCATAAACCGACTCAAGCCCCCCTTGGCCTTAGACACAAGCAAAAGATGAAAATGGTTTGGCATGAGGCAATACGCGTGAAGTTCAACCGCTTCTTTTTTCAAGCCCTCACGCAGTAATTTTAAAAAATATTCATAATCCTCAGCATCATCAAACACTTGCATCTGCATGTTTCCACGGTTGATGACATGATAAATCCCCCCGACACTCTCAGCCCTAGCAATGCGTGGCATGGATTTTCCCTTACATGTAAAGATTTTTAGGGAGTGTAGCAGAAAGTTTATTTAAAGTAGCCTGTCCCCATTAA
>JACUTV010000048.1 GCA_014859645.1 Campylobacterales bacterium | reverse complement strand
TTGGCCTTGGACCAGTTGCCTGATTCTAGGGATTGGGCGATGGCGTCGAAGTAGGCTACGAGTAGCATTCTAGCCTCTAAAGCTTCTTCGGGTGGAAATTGAGAAATCGCAGCTTTTGGACTATACCATGTACGGTTAGGGTCATTCACTTTAGGAACCATGCGAAAAACTTCACCCGTGTAGACCATATAACAGACGTTCAACCGCTCGTCTACCTTGAGTACATCCTTGTCAAACAAGTTACGTTCTGCAGGTTTTTTACGACTGGCCAGTTCGGCATGTTTGGCAAGTTTATAACTATAATCGCCTGATTGCTCAAAAAAGTCATTAAAGGAAGCGTAGGTCGCTTTGGCATCCACACCTAAAATGTTTTTAAGTTCAGGGTGCGAGATGCGAATCATCGGTTGTGTTTGCCAAAAAGAAGGAGAGCTCATCATGCCAAGAACAACCTGATTTGGCATAATCCCCTCATAACTGCTCTTGCGATACACCTTGTTAAGCACCTCATGGGCGATGGTATCCACAGGTTTCATGCGTCCATCAGCTCCTTGAACGACGATGGTACCAAAGTGGTTCGCGTGGGCAAGGTCAAAACTTTTAAGGAAAGGGAGGTGTTCTTTGTACTCTTCTTGGGCTTGCAAGGGCTGAGAAGAAGCAAGAAGTCCCATAAAGGCAACGATGGCGGTGAGTTTTCTGGCACTACCCATGTCTTTATTTACAGAACGGATTAATTCCCCAAAGTGACTTTTGGGATTAAGGAGGTTAAAGAGTAAGCCAGCGGCGAGTAAAAAGTAGCCAAGATAGGTAGGCCATTTGCCGGGGTCTTGGTTGACGGAGAGGATTGTCCCTTTTTCATCTTGGTCGTAGGAAGATTGAAAAAAGCGAAAGCCACGGTAATCCAACACGTGGTTCATGTAAATGCGCCAAGGCAAGGTGATATTCTTTTGCGCGTCCACAACCTTGACTTCACTAGCATAAGAGGATGGAGCACGGGAGCCCGGGTAACGGTCCAGTTGGAATTCGATGAGTTCGATATTAAAGGGAAGTTCAAAACTTTTAGATCCCCACTCCAGTTGAAACATTTGTCCGCCAACCATGGCTTGCGTCGGATACCCAGGGCGTCCGCGACCATGACCGTACATGACCACTTCTTTGCTTTCTCCTTGGTAGCTTAGCGTTGCCACAAGCGCGTGAGGCTTGGGGGCTTCATTGGGTTTAGCAGGTTCATTGACTAAAACTTCCTTGCCTTTTAGGAAAAGTTCCTTGGGGGTAAAACTCACATTGTTAAAGGTATAAAGCTGCGAACCTGCAAGGCTTGTTTCCTCCATGGAGGGGTATTGCCCTTGGGTAGAATCAGCCATTTTAAACCACGTGAGTTCGTGGGTTGGGCGCATAAAAAATGCGCCATTTTTTATGTACATGTAAAGGGTTGGTTTAGAAGATGCCACCACTTCATGCTCATCTTTTGCGAAGGCAAAAAGTAAATCAGGTGTGTCAAACACTTCGCCTTGGCGCATAATGATATCTCGCGGTTGTTGCTTATAACTCACCACAAAATTAATCATAGACTCCCCGCTCTCATCACTCACAAGGCGTGTCGTAGCGTTGGGAACCAGTGCTTCATAGCGCAAAGAAGCTTTTTCATTTCCAATAGGTAAGTTTAAGCGGAAAGAGTTCACACCAAAAACATCCAACAAAGAAACAAGGTGTTGTTTGTCTGCGCTATAAACCTCATTTTCTTTAAAAGCACGCAACTGCACAAAAGGCTCCATGGACACCACACGGTTTTCCATCTTTCCCTCGCGAATATGCAAGGTGCCTTCAAAGCCATAATAGCGTGTAAGTCCTGCACCCAAAAGGATGAATAAAAAACTGGCATGAAAGACGAGGGAAGGAAGTTTTTCTTTTTTAAGAAGCTTGTAGGCAAAAGCACTGTAAAGGAGTCCCAGACCTAGCCAAAGTTGGATGAGGGCAAACCACCACGAAGCATAAATCAGTGCCCATGCACTCTCGGTGCCAAAATCATTTTCGATAAACGTTGCGGTGCCACAGGCAAAGGCAAAGAGAAGGAGTAAAAAAACCATGGTTGGCATGCCAAACAAGGCCTTGAAAAGTGGGGTCATGGGATTCCTTTAAAGGCAAAAAAATGTGAGGTATAGTAGCTAAGTTTCTTAAATAATTTCTAAATTTTTATTCAAAAATGCCTAAAATACGCTATTGCTTCTATCTTTGGTGTCATAGTTGTTGTGTTTTGTTTAAAATGTGGATAAGGAAATGCGTTACATGTAAAGCACCCAACCTTGGCAGGCTGGGTGCATCTTGGCTACTTTTGGCTTTCTGTTAAAGAATGCCCTTTTTCGGTCCAGTATGTTTGCGCTCCCTTATGAACAGGGGTAACAACGCCTAATAAAGCAGATTCAACGGTCATAGCTTTTGCTGCCGCAGAAACGGAACGCATAAAGTCTAATCCTTTGTCGGAAAAAACTTCCTTAGTGGCTTCGAGCACAAGAGCTTCGTCCACATGACGGCCCGCTACCCACAAGGCAGAATCTTGCACGGTAACAACATCATAGTCAATACCAGGATAGGTTCCAGCAGGAATAGTCACTGGCGCGTAGTAAGGATGGTCTGTTGCCAACGTCCCTTTTTGTGCCGCCTCATACACTTGCAACATACGCATTTTATTGCTTGTTGTCGCTTGAATTACAGAAGCATTTGGAAAGCCTGCGAAGACCCACAATGCATCGATTTGTCGGTCACCAATTGCGGAAGCTCCTTGAGAATAGCCAATGTATTGTGGGCTAATTTTATCCCAAAGACTCACACTTTCAAAAAAGCGTTGTGCTGAAGCTGCCGCGCCTGAACCAGCAGGTCCAACAGCCACTTTTTTGCCAGCAAGTTGTGCAACATCAGTAATGCCAGAATCTTCACGCACCAACAAATGCGCAGGAGCACCATACAAATAAGACACGGCGTAGACATTGCGGTAGCGGTTTGCATCATTTGTCAATTTGCCATTGATACCTAGGTACAAGTCGCCTGAATAGACGATACCAAAGTCTGCATCTTTGGAATTCACACGGCGTAAATTCTCAACAGAACCTGCAGATGCCATGTTTGAAACATCTACATTTTTCATGCTTTTAGACATCAAAATGGAAATACCATTGGAGAAAAACTGAAAGGTTCCTCCGTCTGGGCCGCCTGAAAAAGCAAGGCGTTGTGTTTGTGCTTGCGCAACTGTACCTGATGCCAACGTTGCAAGTGCAACCGCTGCCATTGCGAATTTACCAACTTTTGTTGGTAGTTTAAACATTTTACCTAGTGTCATTGAAGACCTCCTTAGTGGTTTACAGGATAGACTAAAAACATAGTAGACCTATTTTTACTGCTCACTCGGGGTGAGTACTAAAACATTAGAACCTCTGGCGATGCCAGATTAACACGTGGCTTTACGCCATTTTGGTAGGTCTGCATGAGCGCAAACGTCACGATAACACCTGAATGTCTGTAGTTTAATGCCCTCGTTTTACACCTCCTTTATAGTGGTATCAAAATGACCCCGTAAAATTCCCGTTAGCAAACAAGGTATTGAGCCCTTTTTCAGTCCAATACTTTTGTGCCCCTCGGTGAATCGTGGTTACCACGCCCGTTAGCGCAGTGGGAACTGACATGGTATTTGCAGAAGGAGTTGTTGCATGCATAAACCGCAACCCATAATCAGCATACACATGCCCAATGGCTTCATACACCACCTCCGCACTCACATGACGTCCTGCGACCCACAACGCGGAGTCTTGAAATGTCATAACATCTCCTGCGATTCCCACGTACGTTCCTCCAGGAATCTTGACGGGAATGTAATAGGGATGCTCCGTGCTTAGCACACCTCTTTTGGAGGCTTCGTGCAAATCAAGGAGGCGGATTTTTGTACTGCTCGCCACGTCAGAAACCGTGGCATTTGGAAAGGTTGATACAATCCACAGCGCATCCACCTGGCGACCCTTAAGCGCAGCAGCGCCCTCAACATAACCTACGTAGTGAGGCTGAATGCGATTCCACAGTCCAAGGCTTTCAAAAAAACGCCTTGCTGTTGCGGCCGCGCCCGAACCTGCCGCCCCTACAGCAACCCTTTTCCCCACTAAGTGTGCGACATCTTGAATACCAGAATCTTCGCGCACAAGCAAGTGGGAAGGTGCGCCGTACATGTACGCCACCACTTGTGTGTTTCGGTAACGGTTGGTGTCATTTTCCAGTTGACCGTTTGCTCCTAAATACAAATCTCCTGAATACACAATGCCAAAATCCGCTTCCCCTGCGTTCACGCGACGCAGATTTTCCACCGAACCCGCCGAAGCGTGACTCACCACTTCTGTATGTGCAATATACTTACTCATCAGCGTCGCAATTCCTCCGGAGAAAAACTGGAACGTTCCGCCTTTGGGGCCACCTGAAAAGGTAAAATGTTGCTCCTGCGCAACCAAACCAGAAGAAAAGGTTGTCGTAAAAAGCACAGTTGTGATAAAAATTCTACTAAAAATGTTTATTTTTCTAACGTTTTTTTTAAAAACCATCGAAGACTCCTTGCTGCTTATGATGGTACATTCATCGCTACTTCACTTAGCGTTCACGCACCGTCAACACAGGAATCTTGGAGCTTCGCACCACTTTGTCAGCCGTTGAACCCACCATTACTTTGAGGCGATCAAGGCCTGTTCGTCCGTGCGTTCCTAGGATAATCAAATCCACTTGATGCATCGCGGCGTGCTCTAAAATAACTTCTTCGCTTTTTCCCACCACAATTTCTGTCGTTGCCTCAATGTCGCTCAAGTATTGCTCTTTGAACTCTTGCATCTCTTTTACAGCGGCGAGCTCCACTTCGCGAATTAATGTGTCTACCACGTCTGCAGGCATACGACGCGTATGCTTTTCAGGAAGCTCTGTAATAACGTGCAACAAAATCAGATGAGCGCCAGAAAGTTTGGTCATTGTTCGTGCCATGTCGCTTGCCCGCACAGATCCCTTGGAAAAATCCGTCGCTAAAAGAATTTTTTTGATCTCAGCCATTGGTATTCCTTTTAGTATCTTTTTGATTATTTTTTAAACTATCTTAACGGGTTCAACCTCTTGCGCATCCCGCTGTAGCCACCACACAGCACCAATTAGTGCAATCCCTGCCACGTCCGATAAAAGACTTGGCCAGTATAGCAAAATAGTGGCTAAACCTAGGATAATCCATTCGTAAAATTTTGTCTTACGACGCAAGAAACCCATCGCAAATGCCCCAAAGGCAATGGTTCCAAGGGTTGCAGATAAAAACGCCGTAAAAATCTCAAAGGGTGTGCCATCGAGTAATATTGCAGGCACATAAGCAAACAATAGAGGCATGATGTAGAGCATTTTCGCAAACTTAAAGGAAGTCCACCCTGTTTTCCACGGATCTGACCCAGCAATTGCTGCCCCCGCATACGCCGCCACACACACCGGCGGCGTAATGTTGGAGTCTTGTGACAACCAGTACACAATCATGTGCGCTGCGATAACCGCTACACCAAACTCAGCAAGTGCGGGAACCGCAAGCACCGCTACAATCAAATACGCTGCTGTTACAGGAACGCCCATGCCAAGCACTAGCGAAGCGATGGCCACAAGAATCAGTGCGACAAACAAGCTATCACCCGCCATAGAAATTACCAAATCTGAAAACTTTAAGCCCATCCCTGTAAGTGAAATCACTCCAACGATAACCCCAATCACCCCAACCGTAGCGCCAATCATCAGCGTGTTTCTCGCGCCCACTTGAATGGCTTCCCAAATTTCACGAAGCCCCATGCGCGTTTCTTTGTGCACCCAACTGGTGACGATGCACGAAAGGGTTGCCCAAAAAGCCGCATTTCCAGCTGAACGACCCGTGAGCAGTAAAACTGTAATAATCACCAAAGGCAAAGCGTAAAACCAACCGTTTTTCAACACCTCTTTCCAGTGAGGAAGTTCTTCCCCTTGGACGCCGCGGATACCATGTTTTTTGGCTTCAAAGTGCACGAGACAAAACACCGACAAAAAGTATAAAAATGCTGGTCCCGTGGAAAGTATCATGATTTGCGAATAAGGAATGCCCGTAAGTTCTGCCATCAAAAAGCCACCCGCACCCATGATAGGGGGCAAAAACATCCCACCAATAGACGCAGCAGGCTCAATAGCCCCCGCCACATGGGGCTTAAAGCCCGCACGTTTCATCATAGGAATAGTAAATGCACCCGAAGAAACTGTGTTGGCGATAGCACTTCCTGAAACAGAACCAAACAAGGCCGAGGACATAACCGCTACCTTAGCAGGCCCGCCAACCGAACGCCCTGCAAGGGCCAAAGGAAGGTCGATAAAAAACTTGCCGGCACCCGATTTTTGCAAAAACGCACCAAAAAAGATAAATAAAATAACATAAGTTGCCAAGACGCTTGCCATGACCCCAAACACACCGTTGGTGGTGATAAACAACGAAGTTGCTACCCGTTCAAACCCAAATCCGCGGTGTGCAAACAGTTCTGGAAGGTGCGGGCCAAAGAGGGCAAAACAAATCATCATAACCCCAATCAGGGTAATCGACCACCCAAGTACGCGTCGACACACTTCCATAGAAAGCATAAGGCCGATGACACTGACCAGTTTATCTAGCTGGTTTTCTGCTCCAGCGCGGTAATTGAGTGCTTCAAACTGGCTCATCCAGTAAATGACGGCAGCCCCAATCACCACCGCCATAATCACATCACTCACAGTGGGTGCGTGGTGAAAACGGCGAGAAAGCCATTGGTCGATGGGAAGTAAGATGAGCGCAAAAGGAATCATGAGCAACAAGGTAATGCGCAAATCTCCAAAATCTTGTGCGAACGCTACGGCAAATCCGTCATAGCCCCAAGTTTCTTGAAAGAGGGTAATTTGATCGTAAAATGCCACGGGGGAGGTAAAAACAAAAAAACTGCTAATGGCCGTTGCCAACAAAACGGCTGAGGATAGCGACATACACGCCACTGCAAACCGCCCACCTGCAGGATACGCGATAAAAATGAGCACAAAAGTGATGAAGACATACACGCCCAAGTGGTACTCTGTACTCAGTGCTTGGTATCCTGCACCGTAAAAGTACATCAACACCATCGCTGCACTCATAATGGAGGCAACCCAAAGCCAAGGCCCGCTAAGCTTTCGCTCCGACTTGGCGTCTTTTTCCATGAGTTCTTTGACTTTTCGTCGTTCTTCTTCGCTTAAACTTTCCAGTGTTTTATCTAAATCTGCCATCATTTGCCTCATTTATATAAAATCATACATGCGCCCAAAACAATAAACTGCCTACACGTCTTTTGCTGGGTGCACGATGATTATAAATGAAAGGTATGTCTAAATTATGTCGTTGGGGGGATTGTTACAAAAATTCCAAAAAGCACATAAACTTAGTTACCAATTGAAACATTTTGAAGATAAACTTTTTAAGTTACTTTCAGTAACAAAGCCGAAGCTAAAGGAGGTATCCTACCCCTTGGAGGTTTTTAAGTGTTCCTTTTGGTAGCTTTTTACGTAAATTCTTCGCTAAAAGCCTTAAGGCATTGGGGCTCATATACTCCCCTTCCCACACCACTTCTTCGATTTCTCCGTAGTGGACAACACCTTTTTTAAAAGCCAACAGCTTGAGCAGTTTGGACTCTTTTTTTGTCAAAGCCAATGGGCCTTCGGGAGAGAAAATCGTATGGGTTGAAAAATCTACCTCCCATCCTTCTTTTAGCACTAGGTTCTTTTTCTTGGGGCGCGAGGCGAGAAACTTCTCTAGTGCACTTGCTAGTTTTGTTTCCGTAATAGGCTTAATGATATAGCGCACCAAAGAGAGCTCGATGGCTTCTAGCATGTCGTTGATTTCAGCATACGCCGAGAGGATGATTACGGGGGTTTGGTTGCCTTGGTTTCGCAGGGCCTTCACAAGGCCAATCCCCCCCAGATTTGGCATTTGCACGTCGGTGATAATCAAATCTGGATGACACGTTTGCAACATGACAAGGGCTTCTTCGCCATCTTTGGCAAGAAAAACAGACCCAAAAAGTACCTCCAGCATGCCTCCGATATTGCGCCGAAGGCCAGGTTCATCTTCAACATACATGACACTAATGTGCGAAAGTTGATGGATGAGTTCAGGGGTCATTGGCGGAGGTCCCGTAGCAGAATTTTGTGTATTATATCGAAAACCCTTTACATGTAAGGAACCCCATGCGCCTTCTTACGCAGAGCAATATTTCCCATGTTATCATCATTGCTTCCATGCTCATCATCAGTTCGCTCACCTTTTTAACGGGGTATTTTTTCATCTCTAAACAATACGACACCATGGAAAAAGAGATTGCCGAAACCAAACACCGTTTGGAAGAACACCGTTTGGAAGAAATCAAACGGGAAGTGGACGCGCTCATAGACTACATCGAATTTCGCCGCGCCCACCACACCGCTAGCGACGCATCCTTACTGCAAGAACAGATTGTTGCGTGGATGGCCACGGTGCGTTTTGGCACCCCAAAGGAAAACTACATCTTCGCTTACCGCGTACACGACCTTAGGGGTGGCGACTCTTTTGCCACCATGCTGGTCAACCCCAACCGTCCCGATTTGGTGGGTGAATTGATTGCCGATGGCTACACCGACGCCAAAGGCGTGCCCTTTCGGCAGCTTGCCCTTGAGGGGATTCGCCGTCATGGCACTGCCATTGTCCCTTACATGTACAAAAAACCAGGCTCTGAAAACCTCTCTCAAAAGGTTACCTATTTTCGTCATTACGCGCCGTGGGATTGGATCATTGCTGCGGGAGCGTATATGGATGACATTGATGCACTTTTGGAGCAAAAACGCGAAGCACTCACCCAAGACACGCGCCAAGACATTACCTCTACGGTTGTGATTTTTTTATTTTTTACGTTCATTGCTTACGGGCTTGCCATCGTTTTAGGGAAGCAAATTGACCATTTTTTTACCCAATACCGCGAAGAAGTGTTGGCCAAAACCAAGGAACTTCAAACCCTCAATCAAACCCTCGAGCAACGCGTGTACGAGGAAACTACCAAAAGCACAGAACAAGAACGATTGCTCATCCAAAAATCTAAATTTATCGCTCTTGGAGAGATGATTAGCAACATCGCGCACCAATGGCGTCAGCCTCTCACGGAGCTTTCTGCCTTGCTTATGGGGCTAAAATTTCACTACCTTAGCCACACCCTCAACCCTAAAATCATCCAAGAAAAAAGTCAAGAAGCCGAACACCTCATCGACTATATGTCCCAGACCATCGATGATTTTCGCCATTTTTTTGCACCCGATAAACAAAAAACAGTTTTTGCCATCATTCCGCGCATTGACTCTGTTTTGACCATTTGCCACGCTTCATTGCAAAATCATCATATCCACCTCGAACGCAAAACACCCCGTGACGCGCGCGTGCGGGGGTTTCAAAACGAATACGAACAAGTACTGCTCAACCTCATCACAAATGCCAAAGACGCACTCTTACTCACCAAGCCTGACAATCCAACCATCACACTGGAACTGACCGTGAATGAAGGGATGGTATCCTTACATGTAAAGGATAATGCGGGGGGTATTAGCATCAAACCCATTGAAAAAATCTTTGAACCTTACGTCACCACCAAGTCTGGTTCTCAGGGGATTGGGATTGGATTGTACATGTCGAAGATGATTATCGAGAACAATATGCAAGGAAGCTTAATAGCGCGAAACAGTGATGCAGGTGCGGAGTTTGAAGTGAGGCTAAAGGAGGAAGTGTAACGGGGAGGAGGCCCCTGCCCCCTCCCCTATTTTCTAAGGAAGTTCTTATAACGCTTGCTGTCGTTAAGTGTAAGTATACGCCATGGCGGTTAACGAGCGGTAAACGTTATTCTAGTGTAATTACCTCACTTTGAGGCACGGAAAACACTTGGCGATCCAGGGTGCGTTTTGGCGTTTTCTGAGGAACTTTTTTGGGAGTTTGGGATGCAAATTGAGGCACAGGGGCGCCTTCAAGGGCGTAGAGTTGGACAAGTTTTCCCTGCCCAATATGCGCATACACCAACGCGCCTACGCCCGCCAAAGGTGCTGTGTGGGTAAAACGCGCCTCAGAAAGTTTGGCGTTTGACATATCGGTGCCTTCAACTTCGTACTGCCAAAGGCCAGACTGAGCATCTTGCGTAACCTTGCGGATGATACCCTTAATATACCCGTGCGCGGGCGCCGTTGCCACTTTGGGTACCTCCTGTTGCGCCACGGAGACCGAAGAGGGGTTCACAACACGTACTTTTTCCTCGAAAAATGTAGCTTTTTGAAATCCACACCCACTTAAAAATACCACGAGCACTAACCCTAAAATCATTCGCATTAAAAGCCTTTTTTTTCGCAAGCTTACCATATTTTCTCTCTTTTTTTTGGGCCTTTAAGGAGTTTTTGATTATGATGACTCGCCTGTTTAGACAAGGTTGACAACGACAAAGTGGGGACAGCGTGAAGCATTGGTTTTTTAATCAAAAAATTAACACTATCATTGTGCTTGCACTCATTTTTACCCTGTTGCTCACTATCGTTCTGAGTGCTTTTCTTCTCTTTAACCTGCAACACAAAGAGTACCAAAACACCCTCAAACAAGACCACCAAAACATCACTTCTTTGCTTGCTGCTAGTTTACAATTTCCCTTGCTGTACGACTCCAAAGAGATGGCAAAAGAGGTGATTGATGTTTTTTTACAAGATGAACGCGTGGTGGGAGTAAGCGTGCAAAATAGACAAGACCTTCAGCCCTTTTTTCACATCTTTCTTCCCGAGCGCGTCATTGGCACGCTTCACACCCAAATCGCGCCCATCATTGCCGATTCGATGCGTATTGGAGAGGTTGCGGTCAAACTCTCTTCAGTGAAGATGGACAAAGAACTTCGAGAACTCTTCCGCACCAATACAACGTATTTTTTTATTCAGTTTTTAGTGAGCCTTTTTTTATTGCTCTTGGTCTTTTACTTCAAAATCACGAAGCCATTAAAACAGCTTGTCACGTTTATCCACGCCATCGGCGACCATCCTATTAATGCCCGTCAACTGTGGCGTTATAAAGATGAAATCAGTGAAATTGGGCGCGCCTTTGAGCAAGCCAAACACACCATTAGCACCGTTTCTATGCGCGACCCGCAAACAGGCATCTACAACCACTACATGCTCACCAAACTCTTGCAAAACCTCTTTAATCAGTCCCGCCAAACCAAATCCTCTCTCTCCCTTGTGCTCATTGAGATTGCCAATTTTAAACAAGTCAACGAACACCACGGACACTTAAAGGGCGACGCTTTGCTGCTAGGACTCACTCAAGACATTGCGCGGCTCAAAAAGCAAGAATATTACCTCGGGCGGTGGGGCGGAAACACCTTGATGCTCATTTGTCCCAATGAAGACTGCCATAGTGTTGAACCTCTTATTGTTTCACTGCATCACCATTTTGAACGCACCTTATACGTGGACAAAATCAGCGTTTCGTGCTCTTTTGGCATTGCCCAAACACGCCCTTTGGACGAGAGTGTCGAAGAGGTCGTGCGGCGCGCTAGTTTGGCCGTCAACAAAGCTAGAGTAAGTCAATACAGCCCTATCATCACCGAAGAATAATCAAGGGTTTTCGTGGCATAATGCGCCCCAAAAAAAGGAATACCCCCAAATGCAACCACACACCCAAGAACAATTTGCAAGCGACAACTACTCAGGCGCTTGTCCTGAGGTGCTTCATGCCCTCAATGAAGCCAACCAAGGCTACGCAAGAGCGTACGGCGATGACGCCTACACCAAAGCCGCCGCCGATGCGTTACGCGAACTTTTTGCCTGCCCTTGCGAAGTTTTTTTCGTCTTTAATGGCACGGCTGCGAACTCTTTGGCACTGGCCTCCTTGTGCCAGTCCTACCATAGTGTCGTGTGTCACGAGCTTTCCCACATCGAAACAGACGAGTGCGGTGCACCTCAGTTTTTTTCCAACGGCATGAAACTTTTGCTCTCTAGAGAGGCCGATGGCAAAATCACACCCGCGTCCATCACGCGCCTTGTGACCAAGCGCACCGACTTGCATTACCCCAAACCCAAAGTCGTCTCCTTGACCCAATCCACCGAAACAGGGATGGTCTACTCCCTCGAAGAGTTACGCGCCATCAAAGCGTGCGCTAAAACCCACGGGCTCAAACTTCACATCGATGGAGCGCGCCTTGCCAATGCGTTGGCTTCTTTACATGTAAGCCCTGAAACCTTTGTCAAAGAGAGTGGCGTGGACGTGCTCAGCTTTGGCGGGACAAAAAACGGCATGTTTATGGGCGAAGCGGTGGTGTTTTTCGACAAAGCGCTGGCGGAGGATTTTGACTACCGCTGCAAACAAGCGGGACAGCTTGCCTCTAAAATGCGCTACATTTCCGCCCAATGGCTTGGACTGTTGAAAAACGACGTGTGGCTCAAAAACGCCCGCCACGCCAATGCAATGGCTACGTATTTTTCAGAAGCGGTGCGTGAGATTGAGGGCGTCAAGCTGTTGTTTCCAACCCAATCTAACGCCGTGTTTATTGAACTAGACCCCAAACGCATTGCGCGTCTTTGTGAGGAAGGCTGGCTTTTTTATACGTTTATTGGGACAGGTGGTGTGCGGTTTGTCTTTTCATGGGACGCCACGAAAGCGCGGGTGGATGCGTTGATTGAAGCAATCAAGAAGGGGTAATTTCCCCTTCTTTTGTCTTTACATGTAAGACTTGATGAGCTTCACCAAAGGGTCATACCCAAAACGTTCCAAGGGCGTGCCGTTGACAAAAAAACTGGGCGTTTTCGTCACGCCTAGAGCCTTTGCATCGGCGATGTCTTGGGTGATGATGGCTTGGATTTGGGGGTCTTGCATCGCCAGCTTCAACGCTTCGATGTCAACACCCGCGCGTTCAAGCACAGGCCAGGCACGCTCAGGATAAACACGGTGGTTAAACACCCATGTTGCTTGCTCTGCTAGCAAAGCACTGAGGGCTTCCCAGTATTTTCCTTGGGCTTTTGCCGCTTCTATCATCTGCACAACCGCTTCTGAACCCTCATGAAACGGCGCGTACCGAAGCACCAAACGCAATTTGCCATCGTACTCTTTGACTAAGGCTTTGGTCAGGGGAGAAAACTGTGCGCAGGTACCACACGCGGGGTCGAAAAACTCTACAAGCGTCACTTTGGCATCGCTTGGCCCCAAAGTGGGGGCATAAGAGGGCATTAGACGCGTCTGTTCTTCCTTGGTCATGGCGGGTGTTTTTTGACTTGCTTGGTATTGCTTTGCTCCAAAAATAAACCCGCCCACCAACAGCACCACACTCAACACTACTACAATACGTTGGTTCATCGAGAAACCCTCCTTAAAAAAAGCATTAATGCCGCGATAATAAGACTAAATCCCGCGAGCGACAACACAGGAATACTGACAAAACCAAACCACTCGATGTACTTCACCGAACACGGCACGCCCTGAGAGCACGGCACCGCTTCTTCGCTGATAATACCAGCGTGCAACAAGGTGTGATACACCGCCAACACCCATCCTGTCACGGCGATGGGCAGGGCGATTTTTGCCGACGCCCTAGCATCTTTGCCTAATAATCCTTGTCCTAGAATAAAAACAAGCGGATACATGGCAATACGCTGGTACCAGCACAAGGTGCAAGGAATAAAAAACATCACTTCACTGAAAAAGAGACTTCCGAGGGTAGAAACTGCGGCAACAAGCCACGCGAAGAAGAGAAAAACCTGAGTATTTTTCGTCATAAAGGATGCTCCAGTGAGGTCAAAATAAGGCATAACTATAACAGCTCCAGCTTAACAAAGGATAAATATAAACCTTTTTTTCGCCTTTTTGGCTTTCAGTAAGCTTAAGGCAAAAATGGGTATTATTTAGACATCTGATAGACGAGGTTTTTCATGCAACACTCAGAACACGTGCCACTGCTTTTAAGGTTTACAAACTCCATCTGCGTCACTACCGACCTCAACACTCAGCTCTCCCACCTTTCAGAACTCATCAAAGAGAGTATGGATGTGGAAACTTGTTTGTTGTTTGTCCACCTTAAAGAACAGCGAACACTCTGGAAACGGCCTGAAAAAAGACGGGGTGAAATCAAAATCCACGCGGAGGCTCACGCACCTTCTTTGCCCCAAGAGCAGCAAATCGTTCTTGCCTTGTTTCGCGAATTTTTGCAACCAAACCCCTCTGCCGCTTTTCACATGAATGAAAACAGCCTCACGCTTCCCTTGCTTGGACATCGGAATGAGCTCATTGGGATGGTGCATCTCCAAGGCCACAGCAAAGGCGAGTTTACCAACAAAAGCCTCGAACTTTTGCGTTTGATTGGGGCGTGCATTGGCATTCCTTTGGAAAATGCGCTGTTGTACCACAAGGTGCGCACTAGCCAAGCAAAAATCATCAACAAGCTTTCCGAAGCAGCGGAGTTTAAAGACGACGAAGCCCACACACACGCCAAGCGCATTGGTCTTTATGCTGAAGTTATGGCGCGGAACCTTGGGCTTGATGAGGAGTTTTGCGCCCTTATCAAACTCACCGCCCCCATGCACGACATCGGGAAAATAGGCATCGCTGAGAGTATCATCCAAAAGCCAGGACCTCTTAGTGAAGAAGAGTTTACCCTCATGAAACGACACACGCTCATCGGCCACGACTTACTCGCTGACCCCGAAGATGAAGCCCTTACTATGGCGGCCAATATTGCCAGAGACCACCATGAAAAATTTGCAGGCGGTGGCTATCCGTATGACAAAAAGGGGGAAGAAATCTCCCTCGAAGGGCGTATCACCGCAGTGGCAGACGTCTTTGACGTGCTCACTTCCAAGCGCCCGTACAAAGCAGCGTGGAGCATTGATCGCGCTTTTGGATTCATTCAAAACTTACGGGAAAAGCACTTTGATCCAGAGGTCGCTGATGCTTTTTTAAAAAACCAAGAAGAGATTCACTTTATCCGCGTTTCTTTTGAGGATTAGGCTTTAGTTCACGCGCGCACATGATGGCGTCAAGCCCGTAGCGCACGCGGATTTGGTGCATCGAAGCCTCAACACTTCGGTATTTTTGGTCTTCGCAAAAATCAAGCAACGAAACACTCTGTCCGTTTTGTTCCAAAAAATGGCTCACATTTACACCTAAAAAATTTACCTTATATTGGCTGCATGTATCGGCTTGGTGAAAAAGTTCTAAGGCACGTTGACAGAAAAATGCTTCGCTAAAAGAGCGATGTTGCGTACAACGCTGGGTGATTTTTCCTCCATGTTCGTACCGAAGTGTAAGAGAAAAAGTCGCGGGATGTGCGTTGGAACTCATCACTAAAAAGGCAATGTGACGCACCAGTACCGCCACGCGTCGGTGCAACTCTTCCCGCGATGCGATGGGGTCAAAAGTGCGCGAAAGACCGATGGATTTGCGCTGTTTAAATACCTCAACCACCTCTTTGTCTTCTCCTGCAATCTTTCGCCACAACTGCTTCGCCCCCTCGCCCCACTGCCAAAACAGATGCTTTGCCTCGTGGGCTTGGCCAAGGGTTTGGATGCCGTGTTTGTGGAGTTTTTCTTGGGTGCTTTTTCCGATACCAGGGAAATGTTCGATAGGTTGAGGTGCGATAAATGCAACGATGGCTTCACGGGGTACGTAGCGAATACCATCGGGTTTGGCTGCGTTGGTGGCGAGCTTGGCAATCCACTTAGCAGGGGAGACGCCGATAGACACAGGAAGCCCCAAAGTCTGGGCGATGCGAAGCTTTACATGTAAGGCAAAAGCTTCGGGGTTTTTGGCTTCGTCCATGCCTGAAATATCGCAGAAAAATTCATCAATACTACACTGTTCCACTGTAGGCATGAGGGTTTGGAGTAAGGCGAACAATTGGGCGGAAAGGGCACGGTAATACCCATGGTCTGGCGGAAGGATGGTAAGTGCGGGGCAAAAACGCAACGCTTCTGCGATGTTCATGCCCGTCTTCACCCCACGCGCACGCGCTTCGTAGCTAGAGGTCACCACAACACCTCGAAGTGTTTTGCTGCGCGAAGGAGTGGTGCCAAAAAGCGTCAGGTTGCTTGACCCGCCCACCGCCAAGGGAATGCCCCGCACACTAGGGTTGCGGATGCGCTCCGCCGAACAATAATAGCAATCTAGGTCAATGTGCAAAATCATGGTGTCATTAAAGCATAAAACTGAAAAGGTGGTGCAAAATATCGCACCGTGAAAACTATTTTGGTGCTTTAGTCCCCTTTATGCTCCAGTGCTTCAAACTGGGCTTCGTCGAAGTCTTGGTGGTCGAAGGTTGCGGTGGCGTTTAGGTTTTTCGTGGTTTTAGCCCCTAGGGCTTTGAGCTTTTCTATGCGCCCTAGCACGTTGCCTTGGCCTTGGGTGAGCTGTTTGCTGGCATGGTCGTAGGTGTTTTGAAGGGTTTGCAGCTGCGCGCCAAAGCGGTCAAAACTCTCCACAAAACCGTTCATTTTGTCGTACAGTTTGCCCGCTTCCGCGAAGAGTCGCTGAGCGTTAGACGAGGAGAGTTCGCTTTGCCAGTAGAGGTAAATGGTGCGTAAAGAGACCGTCAACGTCGAGGG
>JACUTV010000047.1 GCA_014859645.1 Campylobacterales bacterium | reverse complement strand
AGCTTTCGTTGTACATGTAAGACTTTTGGATGAGTTCAAGGACGATGTCTTTGTGGTTTTCGTACAATTCTTTGAGTCCAAAATCATTGATGTTATTTTGCACTTTAGCGTCGTTTGATTTAAACTCAATGTCAAAACCTTTTAGCTCCCTGCAAAACGAACTCTCCTTTACATGTAAAACAAAACGCGCCTTTTTGCCAAAACCTTCGACGTAAGGATGTGCATGGGTTGCCAGAGAAAACGGTTTTGTTCCCTTCATAGTCGCGTTACATGTAGCGCAACTTGGGATGAGATTGTAAAATGACAACGCCAAGATGGGATGGGTCGCTTTGTCGTAAAAATGGTCAAACTGCGGACGCGCCGAAACCTTGTCAGTTTTAATGGTAAAAGTGTAGTTACGGTTGCAGTAGGGGCAGACATTGACTTGAAGAGATTGCGCCAAATCATAAGCGTCATATTCATTCTTTTTAGCGCAAAAATTATCATACAACTTTATCATGAAGCCAAAAGCAGTGTCGTCTTTATACCGCAAAGCAATTTCGTACAGTTTTTCAGGTTTTGCAGTTATCACTTCTTCGAGAGAATAGCTACATGCAGGAAAAGATTTTATTTTTGCTTTTAGTTCTTTGTAATGGTGTTGGGCCAATCGTTCTAAATCTTGGACAGAAATTTTTATCATGCGTTGTTTGCCAAAATGTCTAAACGGTTTTTAAGGGTTTCTATTTGAGTTTTTAACACATCGATTTCTTGTAACTTGTCTAGCTTTTTACTGTCCAACATCTTTTGAAGTTGCCGTTTTAGGATAGGTTCGCCGATGATAGAAATGTACTTTTGCGCCTCATCGGTGTCTTTAATGGAGGATTTTTTTCCATCCAAGAAGTGGATAACCTCATCAATCTTACCCTTCGCAAATTCCCCCATCAGTCCATCTTCCATAAAAAACCCATGGGAAAGAAGCGTGTGGATATTCGCCCCAAAGGTTTCGATATTTGTTTCTTTAGTGACATTTTTGGACCTACCATCCTTATCTTTTTCTAGGAAAATAACGTTTTCTTTAGGGATGTCGGAAAGCAAAAATGGGGAATGGCTTGCAAAAATAAAATGATAATTTTTTTCTAGTTTTTGAGCTAATGTGGATAATTCTTGAATATAACTTTTTTGCCATTTTGGATGCAACGCTATTTCAGGTTCGTCAAATAAAAAGAGAAAATTGTCATTTTTTGATTTTTTCGAATGGTAATAAATATTAAGTAATTGTCCAAAAAGTGTTTTTTCACCATGACTTAAACTACTGTATTGTCTATTTTTCTCATCAAAAAAATCAAATTCAAAAAAATCGCTATATTTGTCAATATATATTTCTTTTTCTGCAGAGTTTAACGTATCAATATCTCTTTTAGGGGCATGTAGTAAATCCTTATAACACTCAAAATATTTTTTAAAATCTTCTTCACTAAGTAACTCACTATCGCTTAACTGATTTATAATATCACTTTTTGACAAGTAAAAATTAACTGTTTTCTGAGATTTTTCTAATAATTTCAATATTAAGAATTGATGATATGTGTCTGTGATTGAATTAAAAGATTCACTTTGGCTATGTGTTTCGCCATTTCTATTACTTAGGTAGTTAAAATCTGATTCATGTTTCGACATTGGGTAGAGTTTGTCATTTGAAATTAATTTTTCAAATTTTTGTTGAAAATCACATAGTTGTATTGATATTTGATTCGGTACATACATAAATGAGGATAATTTGAAATTTTTATTTTTCGAGTAATCATATACCAGCATTTTGGCTATTGAAACATTATCCAATAATATTTGGTTACTCATGTTTGATTTGTCATTTGAGTAAGTATAATACTCTAAAATATTTTCAATTTTTTCACTCTCTTCAAATGAATTAGTATCGTGATTATCAATTGATTTAATTGTATATATTCTATTGTTTATCTTGAAAGCTAGACAAAAATTATGATTATGGTTGTAATCTGCAATCATGTTTCTATTTTTATTGTATTCAATACGAAATATTTCAGCTAAACGTTCTAAAACACTACTTTTTCCACTTCCATTTTCTCCAACAATCGCCGTAACATTGATATTTTCAGGAAAGATTGAAATGTAGTCTTTTTTTTCTTCAATCGTAAGTTCGCCATTTTCATACCTACATGTAAACCTCGGCGAAAAGTTAAAGCCTTGCTTCTTGATGTTTTTGTACTCTTCCACCCACAGATAGACTAGCTCCATAGTTCCTCCGATGTTTACATGTAAAGGGTTTTGCCTACGGGAAAAACCTATAAATCTCTTTTCGGTGCAAAAAACGTAGCAAGATTATCTTGTCGTTTTCTAGCAAAAAACCGAGCCTGTAGTCGCCTATTTTGATGCGGTAAAATCCCTCGTGGCCTTTGAGTTTTTTCACATGAGGCAAGCCCGCTATCTCCTCACAGGCTTTGAGGGCGTGGTAGGTTTCTTCGAGTTTTACTTTTGCGGTTTTGGGGATTTTTTTGATGTCTTTGAGCAGGGTATGGCGGATTTCAACGTTCATGCAAGGCTTTCAAAAAAGCTTCTTCGCTCACACTCGCCGTCTCCTTCGCGCTTTCTTTTAAAATCGCGCCAAGCTTTTCCTCTTCTTCGTCCTCGTCGTAAATAACGATTTCTATGTTTTTGTCCTTAAATAAGGCCTTGATAGAAGCCACAAAGGAGCCATCTAGCTCACTAGCACTCAACCGATACGCTACTTGCATGAAAACTCCTTTTTTGGATTATTGTATCAAAAATCGCCCACGAAACACGTGGGCTTAGTTCACATTCTCTTCCCTAAGCGCCACGGCGATGAGTTCGATGGGGTTTTTAAAGACCACGTCGGACTTGGCGTGGTAGAGCGCGTCGCCTAGTTGCATGCGACACGCACTGCATTCTGCGCTTACGACCTGTGCGCCTGTTTCGTTGATCATGGCGGCTTTGGGTACGCCTGCGGCTTTGGCGAAGCGGTAGTTTTCTAGCTGCATGGTCACGCCGCCAAATCCACAGCAGCGGTTAGGGTCGCTCATCTCGCGCATCACGAAGTTTTGGGCGATGAGCGCGCGGGGTTCTTTGAACACCCCTTGCATTTTGCGGGCGTGGCAAGGGTCGTGGTAGGTCACCACTTCGGAGCGTTTGGCTTTGCGCGCAAGCAGTTCTTTGAGATGTGTTTTCTTCTCCAAATAATCCGTCGCCATGTAAATCATCGGGCGGATGGCCTCGGCTCTGGCTTTCCACTCAGGTTGGTCGTGGAAAAAATGCACGTAGTCTTCTTTGATCATCGCACTGCAAGTCGCTTCGGGGATGATGATGGCGTCCAATGTGTCTTTGAAACTCTCAATGTATTCAATGTTAAACTTCCCAAGGGCGTCCACACTGGCAAAATCCCCCGTAAAGTACGAAGGCGCGCCACAGCATTTTTGCTGTTTGATGAGGTACACGTCAATCTCCAACGCCTTCAAAATCTCTAGTAGTGCCTTGCCAATGTCCGTGTACATGTAGTTGGCCAAACAGCCGATAAACACGCCCACTTTGCCCTTACCGCCGTTGATGATGACTTCAGGATGGGAGTTTAAAAAGCTTTTTTTCGCTAGACTGGGAAGCAAACGGTCGAGTTTCACGATGGGGAAGTCGCGAAAACTCATGGAGCGTTTTTCGGGGTGTTGTTTGAACCCGCACGTTTGAAACACATACCCAAACCGCGCCAAGATGTCCATGATGCCCCGATTGCGCAACAAAAAAAACGCCAAGCGTTTGTACCACGCGATGCCGTATTTTTGGGCAATGTCGTAGCGGACTTGCTCGATGACCGTGTCCACTTTGAGCGTATTGGGGCACACTTCCACACAGTTGGTGCACAAAAAACAGCTCTCAAAAATCTTCTTAGCCGTGCGATCAAGCTCTAGTTTCCCTTTTTGGTACGCGCCCAAAAGGTGCAAAAACCCCCTAGGGCTCGTGGTCTCGTCGGGGTTGACTTGGTGGATGGTACACACAGGGATACACTTGCCGCATTTCACGCACGCGTCTGAGGTGACATTAAAGGCAAACATGCTTACACCGTCTTGCTAAAGCGACGTTGGGATTCAGGAATCTTCCCAAGGTACGCATCAAAAGGCATACAGATATTGCGGATGAGCATGGTGCCTGTGGGGCTTACATGTAAGGCGTCTTTGCTCACACTCACAAGTCCTGCGTCCACAAACTCCCCCAAGGCTTCAATGGCGTCTTTAAAGTACGCAAAAAAGTCGATGCCAAAGCGTGCTTCGATGGCGGTGATGTTGAGCTTAAAGTTGCTCATCATCTCCATAATGACCGCTTTGCGCAGCACGTCATCCTCGCTCAAAATGAGTCCGCGGTGCACGGGCAATTGCCCTGCGTCAAGAGCGGCTTCGTAGGCTTTCATGTCTTTGAAATTTTGCACGTAGTGGTGCTCGCCTTCCCCGATGCTCGTAAGCCCCACGCCGACCAAATCCGCGCCACCTTTGGTGGTATAGCCTTGGAAGTTGCGGTGCAATTCGCCTTTTTCGATGGCCTTAAAAAGCTCATCTTCAGGCTTAGCAAAGTGGTCCATGCCAATCATCTTGTAGCCATTGCCTTGCAAAAAGTCGATGGTGTGTTGCAAGATGGCCAGTTTCACGCTGGGGTGCGGCAAGGTGGTTTCGTCGAACTTGCGCATGGTTTTTTTCATCCACGGCACATGGGCGTAGTTAAAGATGGCAAAGCGGTCAGGGCTCAGCGTCAGGGCCAATTCTAGGGTCTCTTTAAAGGTCTCTAGGGTTTGAGAAGGAAGGCCGTAGATGAGGTCCATGTTCACCGAAGTGATGCCAGCCGCCCGCGCCAAATCCACCGCGCGTTTGGTCACTTCGTAAGGCTGAATGCGGTGAATCTCTTTTTGCACCACCGCGTTAAAATCCTGCACCCCGTAACTCACGCGGTTAAAGCCATTGCTCGTCAACACGTCGAGTTGTTCTTCCGTCAAAAAGCGCGGGTCTATCTCACAGCTCACTTCCGCTTCAGGGGCAAAATGCGGGAAAAATCGGCGAATGAGTGTGATGATGCGCCCCAGTTGTTCAGCACTAAAATACGTCGGCGTACCGCCGCCAAAGTGCAGTTGCAACACTTCCCGCGACATGTCCAAATGTTTACTTAAGAGGGTCAGTTCTTTTTCAAGGTAACCAATGTAGCGCTCTTTTTTCTCCTCTTTACTGGTAAATTCCACGTTACAGCCGCAGAAATAACAAGCACTGCGGCAAAAGGGCATGTGAAAATACAACGAGAGTTTTTTCGTGCGTTCTTGCCCTCGTAAAATGCCCTCGTAATCCTTACATGTAAAGCCCTCGTGAAACTCTGGTGCCGTAGGGTAACTCGTGTAGCGAGGCCCTGGCCTTGAGTATTTGGTAAAGGTGTCAAAATCAATCATGCATGGCCTTGGCTAGCGTTCATAAAATCTTTTAGATTTACAAACAAACGGGGGTGTTGTTTTTTAATATTTCCCACCAATCTGTCCAAATCTACGTTAATGGCCTTGGTGTCTTTAGACTTGCTTGCAAGGGCGCGAATCTCGTCCATCGCCACCGTCCACACGTCGTGAAAATCCACTGGAATGTGCTGCCAAATGGTTTTTTCAAGCTTGAGGTTAAAGTTTTCTTGTTGCGTACGGCGCAAGCCTTCCACCATCCGCGTCAACGATTCGATGGACACAAGGGTGTAAAGCTTTTGCTTGTTGTCGATAGCAAACCACGGCTCCGCCCCTTCCCAACTGCCACTTTTAAGCTGAAGGGTTTTTTGGTTCGGGTCATCGGTCTCCATGATTTCAAACACTGTTTTTTCGCCATTACTGTCCATGCCGATGCGCTTGGCGATGGCTTCGATAGCTTCGTGCAAGGGAAGGTTTTTCTTTGTTTCACTCATGGACTACTCCTTTTTCTGGCGGTCCAACCACACCATGATGCCCTTTTGGGCATGCAAGCGGTTTTCCGCTTCGTCAAAAATCTCATCGGCGTGGGCTTCAAACACCCCTTCGCTCACTTCGTAGTCGCGGTACGCGGGCAAGCAATGCAAAAACATCGCGCCCTCTTTCGCGCGCGCCATCATCGCATCATCGACCATAAACCCTTGAAAATCGCGCAACCGTTTTTCTTTTTCAGCTTCTTGCCCCATGGAAACCCACGTATCCGTGGTCACCACATCCGCACCTTCCACGGCTTTTTTAGGGTCATTCATGAGCTCAATCACCGCGCCACTCTCAGCCCCAAAGGCTAACGCATCTTTGGTCACTTGCGCGTTGGGCTCATACCCTTTAGGCGTGGCGATACGCAAGGTAAAGCCAAGCTTGGAAGCGAGCATCATCCACGAATGGACGATGTTGTTGCCATCTCCCACGTACGCTACCACGGGGTTTTCTGCCTTAGAATACTCTTGCATGGTGAGGTAATCTGCCATGATTTGCACGGGGTGATACAGGTCACTAAGGCCACTAATGACAGGGGCGTTAGAGTAGCGCGCAAACTCTTCGAGGGTGCTTTGGGAAAAGGTGCGAATCATCACCATGTCGACCATGCGCCCAATGACGCGCGCCGTGTCTTTCATGGGTTCCCCGCGTCCAAGTTGCAAGTCGTTGGCGGAAAGAAACAGCCCTTTGCCTCCAAGCTGGTGGATGCCCACTTCAAAACTCACACGGGTTCTGGTGGAGCTTTTTTCAAAAATCATTCCAAGCGTTTGTCCGCCAAGATAAGGTTCGTGGTGGCCCGTTTTCGTTTGGGCTTTGATCTCTGCCGCCAAGGTTAGCATCTCTAAAATTTCGTCTTTGGTAAAGTCTTTTAGTGTCAAAAAATGTCTCATGACGTGTCCTTACATGTAAAGATTATGGGCGCAACAACGCCGCCACTTCTTTGGCGTGGTAGGTGATGATCATATCTGCTCCCGCACGTTTGAAACCAAGCATGGTTTCCATCATGACGCGGTCGTAGTCGATGACGCCTGCTTTGGCCGCGGCTTTGAGCATGGCGTATTCGCCACTCACATTATACACGCACAGAGGCAATGACGTGGCGTTTTTCACTTCACGGACGATGTCTAGGTACGCTAATGCGGGCTTAACCATCAACACATCTGCTCCTTGAAGCTCATCTTCCACCGACTCGGCCACCGCTTCACGGCGGTTAGCGGGGTCCATCTGGTAGCTACGGCGGTCGCCAAAACTAGGCGCGGATTCGGCCACATCACGAAAAGGACCATAATACGCACTGGCGAATTTGGTCGAGTAACTCATGAGTGGGAGGTTTTCAAACCCTGCCCCATCAAGGGCGTCACGCAGTACCGCAATCATTCCGTCCATCATCCCGCTGGGTGCTAGCATGTCCACGCCTGCACGGGCATGAATGAGGGCTTGCTGGGCTAAAATCTCCAAGGTCGCATCGTTGTCAACACTCTCATTTTTCATGTCTAAGATACCACAATGCCCGTGGTCCGTGTACTCACAAAAGCACAAATCGGTGATGACAAAAAGTGACGGACATGCCGCTTTGATGGCGCGCACCGCTTTGGCCATGATACCATGCTCGCACAGCGCGTCGCTTCCGATGCTGTCTTTTACATCAGGAATCCCAAAGAGCATAATGCTTTTAATACCAAGAGCTTCAAGCCCCTTGCACTCTTCTAGTACCACGTCCAGGCTCATCTGAAACACGCCGGGCATAGAGCCCACTTCGGTTTTAATGCCTTCGCCTTCGCGGACAAAGAGAGGGTAGATTAAATCATCACAGCTTAACCTTGTTTCTTGCACCATAGCACGCAAGGTTGGGTGGAGGCGAAGTCGCCTAAATCTCTTAAACATACTCTTTCCTTTGGTTTGATACAATGCGCCATTTGCAACACGGTTGCACGTTTAATGCATCTTTAAAACAACACTCAAAGCGCCAAAATACACGAAGCTTTGGGGTTTTTCAAAGGCGTGTCACCGTAAAAAAAGCTATAGTTTAGCACACAGGGAGTTAATAAAAGATGAATATTGAGATTTCCGAAATCGCCAATCTCCCCTCGCGTTTTGGCACCTTTAAAATCCAAACCTTCAAAGAAGGCCCTAAAGAACATCTTGTCATTTTTAAAGAGCCGTTGAGTGATACGCCCGTCGTACGCATTCACAGCGAATGTCTCACAGGAGATGCCATTGGGAGTTTAAAATGCGATTGCCGAGACCAACTTGAAACCTCGTTGACACGCATTGAAAAAGAAGGAGGGATGGTCATTTACCTGCGCCAAGAAGGGCGCAACATCGGCCTTTTGAACAAGGTCAACGCCTACGCCCTCCAAGACAAAGGCTTTGACACGGTAGAAGCTAACCATCAGTTAGGGTTTGAAGCGGATGAGCGCACTTACGAAGTGGTGGAAACTATCTTAAGCCATTTTAACATCAAGGCTATTCAACTGCTCACCAACAACCCAAAAAAACTTCAAGGGCTAAAAAACATCACCATCACCAAGCGCCTACCCATCATCATCCTCTCCAACCCCCACAACAAGGGCTATTTGAAGGTCAAACAAGAACAGATGGGCCACTTGCTTTAGCGCAAGAGCAATAAGGGCACGCCCGCTCTTGCAATCATCTTGGCCGTAAAACTACCAAAAAGTTTGTCGCGCAACCTGTTGTGACTAAAAGCACCCATGGCGATGAGGTCCATCCCTTCTTTTGCCTGATACCCCAGCAAACTCTCTACCGCTTCGCCTTCAAGTGCCACAAAAGCAACACTCTCTTTAAGCCCCGCCATCAACGGCCTAGCACTTTCCAGCGTTGTTTGGGCTTTTTTAATACTGCTTTCCACGCACACAATGTGCCGTTCTACGCCTTTGAGCAACGGGTTTTGCGCAACAGTTTCAAGGGCTTTTTTAGCACTTTTAGACCCATCATAAGCAATCATCACTTTACGCGGTTCTTTAAAGGGCGCATTGACAAGCAAAATCGGTACATGTAAAGAGCGAATCACCTCTTCTACTTGCTCACCCACGACCCGTTCTTGCCCCTCGTGGTCTTGACCGCTGAGGCCTAAAATAAGCATGCGCGTTTGGGCTTCTAGGTCTTGAACGTTTTCATAGAGGCTTCCGTGGCGTTGCAACGAGGCCACCTCAACACCTTCTTCAACGCCTTCCTTTAGGCGTTCAAGCATTTCTCTGCCAAAATCTATCATGACCTTGCTTTTGGCGCGCTCTTCTTCGACGAGGGCGTCCAAAAGGTCATCACGCCCGCCCAGGGTGATGTTTCCTGAAAGGTCTGTATTTCCCCCTGTTTTTGGGTTTTCAATGGTGTTAAACAAGGTCAACGGAGTTTGGGTTGTTTTGGCAAACAGTACGCCAAAATCCCGTACGGCTTCGCTGTAAGTTGAGCCGTCTACGCAGGCTAAAATGGTTTGTTTAAATGCTAGTGGCATTAATGGCCTCCCATGATTTTTTCAATTTCTTCGGGCTTATCGTGTACGCCAAAACGGTCAATGATGGTACGCGTAGCATCGTTTTGCCCGACCAATTCTACCCTAGCTCCCTCACGGCGAAACTTAATAACTGCCTTATCGAGCGCATATACCGCCGAAACATCCCAAAAGTGAGCGCGCGAAAGGTCAATGATGACCGTATCGACCACTTCTTTAAAGTCAAAAGTAGCGTAAAACTTGTCCGCAGAATTGAAAAAGACTTGGCCTATTACGGTGTACGTACGCGTGTTGGTTGCTTCATCATAGGCATTTTCCACGTACATAAAGTGGCTAATTTTGTTGGCAAAAAAGAGCGAAGCCAACAGCACGCCCACGAGTACACCGTACGCAAGGTTGTGGCTCCACACTACCACGACTACGGTTGCTACCATGACGATAGAGGTGGACACAGGAAGGGTTTTAAGCTGCTTAATAGAGCCCCAATCAAAGGTACCAATGGCAACCATGATCATAATCGCCACCAATGCTGCCATAGGAATGATGGAAACATACTCACTCAAAAACACCACCATCAAGAGCAAAAACACGCCCGACATAAGGGTCGAAAGGCGCCCACGTCCGCCGGATTTGATGTTGATGATAGACTGGCCAATCATCGCACATCCTGCCATCCCACCCATAAAACCTGTAGCGACGTTAGCAAGACCTTGGGCTTTACATTCGCGGTTTTTGTCACTTTTGCTATCAGTCAAATCATCCACGATGGTTGCGGTCATTAAGGATTCAAGCAACCCTACCACGGTAAGAGAAAGGGCGTAAGGGAAGATGATAGCCAAAGTTTCAAAGTTCAAAGGAATCTGAGGAATCAAAAACACAGGCAAGGTATCAGGTAACGCGCCCATGTCGCCCACGGTGCGCACATCAAGCCCAAGGAGTATCACTGCAACACTTAACACAACAATAGTCACCAAAGGCGAAGGAATCAACTTGCCGATTTTTGGCACGTAGGGGAAAAGATAGATGATACCAAGTCCTACCAAGGTAAGTGCATACACGTGCCACATGACATTGGTAAGCTCAGGAAGTTGTGCAAGGAAGATGAGAATCGCCAAGGCATTCACAAAGCCAATGACTACCGCTCGGGGCACAAAGCTCATGAACTGGCCAAGCTTAAGATACCCTGCCACTAACTGCAAAACCCCTGAAAGCACCGTGGCTGCTAAAAGATATTCTAAGCCATGGTCACGCACTAACGTCACCAACAGCAACGCCATCGCGCCCGTAGCCGCAGAAATCATCGCAGGACGCCCGCCCGCAATAGCGGTCACCACAGCAATACAAAATGAAGCGTATAGCCCAACCTTGGGGTCTACGCCAGCAATAATCGAAAAGGCAATGGCTTCAGGAATAAGCGCAAGCGCAACTACTAGACCCGCTAGTGTATCGCCTTTGATATTCCCTAGCCACTCTTTTTTTGTCGATAAAAACAGCATAATTCCCCTTTACATGTAATAAAAAAGAGGGGATTGTACTTAATTGTTGCTTAATTTAAGATTTCTTCCAGATTCCACCCGCCGCCTAGGGCTTTGATGAGAGAAATGTCGCCGCTTAGCACGGCTTGTTGCGCTTGCACAACGCTTAGCTGTACCTCCAAAAGTGTGCGGCTAGCATCTAGCACACTAAGGTAATCAGCCACACCCTTGTCATAACGCAAAGTGGCAAGTTCCATCAACCGTTCTTGGATACGCTCTTGGGTTTGAAAGTGCGCCTTAGATGCGGCAAGGCTTTGACGCACACTCAGGGCTTCATGGACTTCGTTAAAGGCTTTGTACACACTTTGTTCGTACCCAACGCGGGCAATCTCTTGAAGCGCTTCACTTTGACGCACCCGTGCATCAATCCGTCCAAAGTCAAACAACGGCGCTACCAAAGAACCCCCAATGCTCCACGTATTCGCGGAAGAACGCACAAGGTTTCCAAGGGCCGCACTCTCATACCCAAGCGCACCCGAGAGGCTGATGGAAGGAAAGTGGGCGGCTTTGGCCACATAAATGTCTGCATTGGACGCCTTAAGCGCATAAAGGGCCGCTTGGATGTCGGGACGCTGTTCTAGCAACGAAGAAGGCAATCCTTCTGGCACCGTAATCGCCTCAGGAAGCTGGGTCATGCGCACGTCAAAATCCTCTTCAAACAACCGTGTAGGCGCTGTTCCAAGGAGTACATGTAAGGCACTTTTTTGGCGGATTAAGCCATTTTCAATACGCTCCAGAGTGGACTTGGCCTGAGTCACCAAGGCTTCATTAGACAACACTTCATACGCCGAAACGACTCCATAGGCCTCTTTTTTTTGCATAATTTCTAGGGTTTCTTGGCGCAACATCAGCGCTTGTGAGGCAATCAACCGTTGTTCATTTAAAGCAACTGCACCAAAGTAGCTGTCTACTACTGAAGCGATTAATGCTAACCGTATCGCATCTTGGCTCGCCCTAGAAGAGAGGAGGGATTGCGCGGCAGAACGATTGGCCATTTTGAGTTTTCCCCAAAGGTCTAGCTCATAACTTAACACCGCGCTTAAGGCATAGGCATTACCCCGCGTTTGGGGTGTTTTGGCCGCCGTTTGGCCACTGGTTTGTTTTCGCCCTGCCGAAGCATTAGCACCCAAACTTGGGTAACGTTCCGCTTCAGCGGCACTTACTTGTGCACTCGCAAGAGCCACATTGGCAGCCGCCATTTGCATATCTTGATTGTAGGCAAGGGCTTGTTCCACTAAGGCATTGAGTTCTTCGTTCTCATAGGCCTTCCACCATTGTATTTCCACCCTATCTTCTGTGCCTGTTGGAACCATAACATTTGAGGGAACAGGCTCGCTCAATGAAGCACATCCGCTTAAAAACACAAGTGCTAGCGTTCCCCATACTACATTACGCATTATCATGGTCTTTTCCTTTTGGCGCTGTAAAACGTTGGTTAAGGGTGGCCAGCCAACTGTAAAAAAGCGGGATAAAAAACAAGGCGATTGTGGTTGCTAAAATCATCCCACCAATCACCCCTGTTCCAATCGCATGGCGGCTAGCCGCACCCGCACCCGAACTAATAGCTAAGGGCACAACCCCGATAGTAAAGGCTAAAGACGTCATCACAATAGGTCTAAAACGTAGTTTGGCCGCTTCTAGCGTCGCATCATAAATACTCTTGCCTTTTTCTTGGGCTTGCATAGCAAACTCTACAATCAAAATGGCATTTTTCGCCGAAAGTCCCATGAGCACCAATAGACCAATCTGAAAATAAATGTCGTTGTCTAGCCCGCGAATATACACCGCAGCAATAGCTCCAAGCACCGCAAAAGGCACAGAACTTACCACCGCCAAAGGCATCAACCAACGCTCATACTGGGCCGCCAAGATTAAAAAGATAAACACCCCACCAAACAAGAAGGCAAGAGAGCCTGTTCCTTCCATCTCTTTTTCCTGATACGACGTTCCAATCCACCCTATCGTGTAGCCCTGCGGAAGCACTTCTTTGCTCACTTCTTCAATGACGCGTAACGCATCACCTGAGGTAAACCCTGGGGCTGGGTCGCCCATCATTTTTGCTGCAGGGAAGGCATTAAACCGCTCCACCACGTCTGGACCGATAATACGCTCATAACGCACAAGCGCACTTAGGGGGATGAGCTTTCCCTTGGAAGAGCGCACAAAAACATTGGACAAATCTTCAGGACTCTCGCGATACGAAGCTTCTGATTGAAGGTTGACTTTATAGGTACGTCCAAAAAGATTGAAATCATTCACATAATAGGCACCAAATGTGGCCTGCAACGCGGCGTACACATCGCCAATTGCCACGCCAAGGGATTTGGCTTTTTGGCGGTCTAGCTCGATGTGGTATTGGGGCACTGAAACATCAAAGGTTGTACGTACTTGCTGAAGTTCTGGGCGTTGATTGGCTTTGGCGGCAACCGCTTGGGCGATGTCACTGAGTTCTTTTAAAGACGCACCTGTTCGGTCTTGGATGTACATCTCAAATCCACCGCCCAGGCTCAAGCCATTGATGGGTGGAGGATTCAAGGCAAAGTTAATAGCATCAGGAATTTGGCTCATTTGCTCATTGAGTTGGCCGCTAACTGCACTTGAAGATTGATGTGCCAAAGGACGTTCTGACCAATCTTTAAGGCTAATAAAGGTTGTCGCGGCACTGGTTTTAGGCGTACCACTTAAAATGTCAAATCCTGCAATGGAGATGACATACTGAATGTTTTCATTGGAGATAGCCATTTTAGAAATCTCATCACGCACCGCTTCTGTTCGGTTAAGTGAAGCAGCAGGAGGCAAGGAGGTGATAGCTAGCAAAAAGCCTTTATCTTCCATGGGCACAAGCCCTGTGGGCACCTTGGTAAACAGATGGTACATCGTTCCCATTAGCACAGCGATGATGGCAAGGCTAATGATACCATGGCGTATTACCCAACCCACACCGCCTGTAAACCAACGGGTAGACGCATCAAACAGTTCGTTAAACTTACGGACAAACCAAAAAGGCTGGGGGCGCTCTTTTTTCAAAAAGATAGCACACAACGCAGGGGTCAGCGTCAATGCCACCATACCTGAAATAATGACCGAGATGACAATAGTTACGGCAAATTGTTGGTACATTTGCCCTGTAAACCCACCCAAGAAGGCAACAGGTACAAACACGGCGCTGAGCACCAAAACGATGGCAACTAGCGGTCCTGTGATTTCTTGCATTGCTTGAATAGTTGCGTCTTTGACGCTAAGTTCGGGGTGGGCGTGTAAAATCCGCTCCACGTTTTCGATGACGATAATGGCATCATCCACAACAATCCCAATGGCAAGCACCAGTCCAAACAAGGTGAGCAAGTTGATAGAAAACCCTAGCATATACATCCCCGCAAACGCCCCAATAATCGAAACAGGAATCGCCAAAATAGGGATGATTGTCGCGCGGACATTACCCAAAAAGAGGTAGACAATAGCCACAACCAACACAAGTGCTTCTAAGAACGTGATAATGACTTCTTGCACGGAAATTTCTACAAATTTTGTTGTGTCGTAAGGTATTACATAGGTCATTTGTTCGGGGAAATTTTGAGAAATCCTCTCCATGGCCGCATCAACAAGCTTAGCCGTCTCAAGAGCGTTAGCACCTGATTGTAAGTAAATACCAATAGGCACCATGGGTTGATTGTTAAGAATAGAGGTGACATCGTAAGATTCTGAACCCAATTCAATACGCGCAATGTCACTCAACAGCAAGGATGAGCCGTCGGGGTTGGTGCGAATGATGATGCTGCCAAAACCAGCGGAATCATCAAAGCGTCCTTGTGTTGATACGGTGTATGTAAAGGCTTCCTTGCCTGCAATTGGCGTTTGGTTAAACCTTCCCGCCGCAAACTGAGCGTTTTGCTCCCTAATGGCAACGATAACATCTGCGGGCGTTAAGTTAAATTGGGAAAGTTTATCAGGTTGCATCCACACACGCATGGAGTAATCTTGGAGACCAAAAAAGGAAGCATCCCCTACACCCTTAACCCGTTTTAATTCATCAATAACATTTACCAAGGCATAGTTTGCCATAGTGACAGTGTCAAAAGCTTCATCTTCTGCCAAAATAGAAACAACTTTTAAGATAGTCGAGGAGCGCTTACGCACTGTAACTCCACGGTTTTGCACCTCTGAGGGCAAGGATGAAAGGGCGGCTTGGACGCGGTTGTTGACGTTGATAGTCGCTTGGTCTGCATCAGTGCCAATCTCAAAATAAACACTAAGGCTCATCTGTCCACTTGAAGAAGCGGTAGAGGTCATGTAAATCATGTCCTCTACGCCGTTAATTTCTTGTTCCAGTTGTGCCGCTACGGTTTTGGCGATGGTCTCAGCGTTGGCACCTGAATAGGTTGCACTCACGCTCACTTGCGGAGGAACTACTTCAGGGTACTCTTCTACGGGCAAAATCCGCATGGACATCAGCCCTGCAATGACAACTACAATCGAAAGAACTGTTGCAAAAATAGGTCGGTTAATGAAAAATTTGGAAAACATACGAGGCCCTTACGGATTTTCAACACGCACTGGCGCGTTGGGCCGAAGTTTGGTTAGGTTATTGAGAATCAATTCTTCACCGCCTTGGAGGCCTGATTGGATGATAAACATCCCTTCACGGGGCTGTTCAATCACAACAGAAACTTTTTGCACCTTTCCTTCTTTGTGCACATACACAAAGGAACCGCCTGCGTCTTGCATGAGCGCACTTTGAGGAATAGTGATGCCATTTTTCGCCACCAAACCTTCAAGGCGAATGCGTGCAAAGAGTCCTGGCATAAGCATACTGTCGCCATTTTTAAAAGTAGCACGGGTTTGCACGGTGGAAGTTAGTGGGTTAATGTTTGCGTCTATAAAAGTAATCTCACCCGCATTCTCCAATACTTTGCCTCCTAGCAAAAGCCGCACATCGGCATCTTTGAACTCTTCTTTGTGTTTTAAAAAATCACGATCTGGCAAAGAGAATTCAACATGGACTGGATTAACCTGCGTGATAGTCACAAGTGGGGTGCTTGAAGAGGCGATATAACTCCCCTCATCCAAGGAAGCAAGTCCTATCATGCCCGAACTGGGGGCATAAATCTTCGTGTAGTCTAGGTCAATTTTAGCAAGGTCGCGCGTTGCCTTGGCCGCGGCAACTGAAGCCTTGGCGGTTTCGTAGGTTTTGAGTGCGTTATCGTACACTTGCTGGCTAATGGCATTGGCACCATAAAGTGCATCTGTGCGTTCCCAGTCGCGCAAAGCGGCCTTCAACGCGGCTTCTTCTACGCCCAAAGAAGCAACAGCTTGATTGTAAGTAGCTTGGTATTTGGCGGGGTCAATTTCATACAACAAATCTCCCTTTTGAACCACCTGCCCTTCACTGAAGTGCTTTGCCTCAAGAATACCCGACACCCTTGCTACCACGTCCACTTGCTGAACGCTGTGAACCTTGGCGGGATACTCATAGCTTAATGGCACATCCACAGGCTCAACGACGATAGTTTTTACTGCGAGAGCAGGCCTGGCAGGTCCAGCTGCTTGGGTAGTCTCTTCCCCTAAACAACCTGTTAAAACAACCAACAATATGGCGCTGCAAATCCCTTGTACAATCTGATTTCTCATGGTTTATTTCCTCATTCTGATTTCTCATGGTTTATTTCCTCATTATGTAATCTTGAT
>JACUTV010000188.1 GCA_014859645.1 Campylobacterales bacterium | reverse complement strand
GGTTTGCCAAGGATGGCAAACCCAGATTCAGCGAATAAGCCCATGTGTCAATACTCGGAATGATTTATGCAAACCTTACATGTAAAGACAAAAAGGAGGCGCACCCATGCAAGGATTAGCAACGTATGAGGGTACGGCACGGTTTGCCTCGCGCAAGGGTGTGCGTGCGGATTTTTACGCGCTTTCCCAAGGTTTGGTCTTTTCTTCGTTGGGACTTGGTACTTTTCGTAAAGAGCCTTACCGCGAAGAAAACTACCTGCGTACCTACGAGGACGCTATCGCCGAAGCGCTGAATCAAGGTTGCAATCACTTTGACACCGCCATCAACTACCGCTACCAAGAGAGCGAAAAAGAACTTGGACGCGCTTTAGCGAAGGCATTTTCTGAGGGAATCGTGGCGCGCGATGAGGTAATTGTGGCGACCAAAGCGGGGTTTTTGCCTTTGGAATTTCCCTTTCCTAAAGACCCGTACCGTTGGATTCAAACACAGGTAGTGGAGAAAAATCGCGCCAAAAAAGAAGAGATTATCATCGACCAGCACTGTTTGAGTGTGTCTTATTTGGAGTGGAGTTTGGAGCAAAGTTTGGAGAATTTGGGACTGCAAAGTGTCGATATTTTCTACATCCACAACCCAGAAACCCAACTTGGCTACGTCTCAAAGTGGGAACTGCACCAACGGATGCGCCATGCCTTTGCGTGGTGCGAAACCAAGAAAAAAGAGGGCAAAATCGGTGCGTACGGCGTAGCCACGTGGAATGGTTTTAGTTATGAACCTGACCACATGGAACACCTGTGTCTTGCCACGCTTGTGCGTACTGCGCGTGAAGTAGGTGGTGAAACACACGGGTTTAAGTTTGTCCAGTTTCCCTACAGCCTTGGTAAAACGGGTGCGTACACGGTGCCCACACAAGTGCTAGAAGAAGGGAACATACTCCCTGCTTTTGGCGCGGCGAAGGCGTTGGGGCTGGAAGTCATCCTCTCTTCTGCACTGTTACAGATGCACTTATTTAAGGGGGCGTTTTCAGACAAAACCGTTGCGGTGCTTGGCGGGGAGAGCGACATCCAAGCGGCGTTGCAGTTTGCCCGCAGTGCCTTGGGTGCCACCTGTGCGCTATTTGGGAGCCAAGACCCTTTACATGTAAAGCACAATTTTGGCATCAAAACCCAACCCCGTGTGCCCCAAAAGCACTACAATCTCTTGTATAGGATGAGCGCATGATTTATGATGTTTTGGTAGTAGGCGGAGGGATTGCAGGGCTAAGCGCGGCGTTGGAAGCGGCGAGCAAAGGCACCCATGTGGGTTTGGTGTGCAAAAGCCTTCCTTTGCGCTCTAACAGTTCCATGGCCAGTGGCGGCATCAACGCGGTGCTCTCGACGATGGAGCCTGATGAAGTGAGTGCGCACGTGGCTGACACCCTCAAAAGCGGCCAAGGGTTGTGCAATCTTGACGCCGTGCGGGTGATGTGCCAGCGCGCTCCCGCGACCATTCGCAAGCTTCACAAGCTTGGCGTTCCTTTTGACCTGACCGAAGAAGAGGAGATTTCACAGCGCAGTTTTGGGGGAAGTGGCAAAAAACGCACCTGTTATATTGGCGATAAAACGGGTTCAGCCTTGGTGCAACAGCTCTTTAAAAAATGCCGTGAAGCGGGCGTGGAGTTTTTGCCTAACCATTTTGTGATGAACCTCATCGAGTCCAAAGGACGCATGTGCGGGGTGAGCGTGCTACGCAAAAGCGACTCCCAAGTGCTAGCCCTTGCGGCAAAAGCGGTGGTGTTAGCAAGCGGGGGATTCGCAGGGATTTACAACGGACACACGACCAATCCCCTTGATACTAACGGCGACATGATTGCCGCGGCGTTGCGGGCGAAGTTGTGGCTAAAAGATTTAGAATTGGTGCAATTTCACCCCACAGGACTGGCAAAAAACGGCGCGCTCTTAAGCGAAGCGGCGCGTGGCGAGGGCGGGTATTTGGTTAACAGCAAAGGGGAACGGTTTATAGACGAACTCTCCACGCGCGACAAAATCACCCGCGCTATCATGCGCCAAATGGAATCAGGCGAAAAAGTCTTTTTGGACGTGCGCCACCTTGGCAGTGCCAAGATTGAAACCAGACTGCCTTCGTTGAAACAAACCTGTTGGAGCTCTTTAAACATCGACGTGGCGTGTGAGCTCATTCCCATCACGCCTGTGGCCCATTATTGCATGGGGGGGATTGAAGTGGACGTGAACACGCAAACGACCATCAAAGGGCTGTTTGCCTGTGGTGAAGTGGCGTGTGGCGGTGCCCATGGGGCGAACCGTCTTGGGGGAAATTCGCTCATCGAAGGCGCCGTGTTTGGGGAGATAGCGGGCTTTAATGCGGCGCACTTTGCCATCAAAAACACCTTTTTGCCCATTGACTATGAGTCAGTGGCGAAAGAGATGCGGCGCGTGGAGTACATTTACGGGGGTGAGAACCTTTACAACGTCAATGCTTTGCGTAAACAGTTGGGTAAAACCATGTTTGAAAAAGTGGGTATTTACCGCGACGAAGCCTCTTTGGTGGACGCGTTTGAGTACATCAAGTACTTGCGAAAACTTACCGCGAGCTTGCACTGCATCACCAAATCTAAAGACAATAACGTCGAAATCGTGGCTATTTTGGAGCTTGCTAACGCCTTGCAAGTGGCCGAAGCCGTGGTGTTTAGCGCCCTTAGCCGCAAAGAAAGCATTGGGGCGCATGAGCGCACGGACGCCAAAGGCCTCTTTGCCTCGCCCGCCCACACGGT
>JACUTV010000046.1 GCA_014859645.1 Campylobacterales bacterium | reverse complement strand
TCTTTGTACCACGAAGCAAGATACCGCAGTTGTCGCCTGCTTCACCACGCTCCATCTCTTTGCGGAACATTTCAACACCTGTTACGGTTGTTGTTTGTGTATCACGAATACCAACGATTTCTACTGTCTCACCGATTTTGATAGTGCCTTTTTCAATACGACCTGTTACAACCGTACCGCGTCCTGCGATAGAAAATACGTCTTCTACAGGCATCAAAAAGTCTTTATCGGTGTCGCGTGCGGGCTCAGGAATAAAAGCATCAACTTGCGCCATTAATTCAAGAATTTTTTCTGACCACTCGCCAAGTGCTCCAGCTTTTGCTTCTTCCAAAGCTTTAAGCGCAGAACCTGCTACGATAGGTGTATCATCACCTGGGAAGTCATACATAGAAAGAAGTTCACGAATTTCCATCTCTACAAGCTCAAGAAGTTCTTCATCATCAACCATGTCCGCTTTGTTCATGAAAACAACAATGTAAGGAACACCAACTTGGCGAGAAAGAAGAATGTGCTCACGGGTTTGTGGCATTGGGCCATCTGCTGCAGAAACAACCAAGATAGCGCCGTCCATTTGTGCAGCACCGGTAATCATGTTTTTAACATAGTCGGCGTGGCCTGGGCAGTCTACGTGCGCGTAGTGACGACCTTCTGTTTCATACTCAATGTGTGAAGCAGCAATCGTAATACCGCGCTCGCGCTCTTCTGGTGCGTTGTCGATACCATCATAGTCTTTAAATTCACATAGCCCTTTTGTTGCAAGTACTGCTGAAATTGCTGCTGTGAGTGTTGTTTTACCATGGTCAACGTGACCAATAGTACCAATGTTTACGTGCGGCTTGTTTCTTTCGAATTTAGCTTTAGCCATCTTTTCCTCCGTGTGGTTTTTAGATGTTAATTGTTGTTGACCATGTCTTTGACAACCAAAGACCTTTTTGTGTGGTATATAATTGATAAAAGGTGGAGCTCATAGTGGGACTTGAACCCACGACCTCTTCCTTACCAAGGAAGTGCTCTACCTCTGAGCCATATGAGCACTAAACAGAATTTATCAATACTATAACACGTTACGTTTGAGCTCCAAATCGGCCCTGTTAGCAGTCTGTAGAATATACGAAGATTCTATATACAGCTCCCAGTTTGAATACCGTGGAGCGGGAAACGGGACTCGAACCCGCGACCCTCAGCTTGGAAGGCTGATGCTCTAGCCAACTGAGCTATTCCCGCATGTGGCAAAAAAAATAATGGTGGTGAGAGAAGGATTCGAACCTTCGAAGGTAAAAACCAGCAGATTTACAGTCTGCCCTCGTTGGCCACTTGAGTATCTCACCGTGGACTTGCCACAACATAATCTGGTCAAACACTGTTACAAAAATGGAGCCGGCAAAGGGACTCGAACCCCCGGCCTACTGCTTACAAGGCAGTTGCTCTACCAACTGAGCTACGCCGGCACCCGTTTTGTGAGGTGAAATTATATCTCAAAAGATTTTTCAAGTCAAGAGTTTTGTGGCTTCTTTAGGAGGAATTGATTACAATACCTTTTTCTAACGCACTCTACAAGAGGTTTTACATGTATATTCTTTTTTCACCAAGCGAAGCTAAAAACCCAGATTCGCCCATTGCCAAAAGGTTTTCCCTTGCGTTTCCCGAACTTTCAACGCCAAGGGATTTGGCCCTTTCTCGTTACCTTTCTCTTTTAGAAAATGCATCAAGCGCTTCTCTTTCGGCTCTTTTTGGCGTGAAAAAAGCAGATGAAATACAAGCACTAAAAGATGCTAATCCTTTATCTGCCCACACCCAAAAAGCACTTTTGCGTTACACAGGCGTTGGATACACTTACCTAGACCCTGCCTCTCTTCCTGCTGATGCTTTGCATTTTTTGGAAAACCATTTAATTATCTTTTCCAATCTTTTTGGACCTTTGCTAGGTGGTGATACCTTACCTTATTATAAACTCAAACAAGGCCAAACCCTTGAGGGTCTTGCTACAGAAACTTTATACAAGCCCCATGTCACACCCGTGCTTGATGCTTTCTTGGAAGACCACTTCGTGGTTGACCTTCGCGCAGGGTTTTATGAGAAATTTTACCTCCCCAATAAGCCTTATGTGCGGTTAATTTTTCTTAAAGAAGGCAAGGTTGTCAGCCATTGGGCAAAGGCGTGGCGAGGTAAGGTGGCACGCACCCTTGCACTTTTGCAACCGCAAACCGAAGAAGCGTTTCAAGCCATTGCCTTTGAGGGGCTAAAAATCGAAGAAATTCAATGCAAAGGCATTCAAAAAAATTATTTCTTTTCTATTATGGAATAAGCCTTGGAAGTTCGATATACTTTTAAAAATGTTTCTGAAAGGATTTTCGCATGTTTGAATGGGTTATTGTCGCTGTTTTGGTCTATCTTATTTATTATCTTGTCACCAAATACGAACGTCGCGTTGCTGTACTCCAAGAGTTGATTGAGCTTAACCGAGAAGCCATTAGGGCCAACAAAGAAAAGATTGAAAAAAACAAATCTAAAATCGAAGAAAACGCAAGCGGTGTTCAAAAAAACAAAGAAACCCTAGAACTAAGTCAAAGCCTTCTAGAAAAACTCAAATAGGCTTACATTTCTTTACATGTAAGCCTAAGCGCGAGGATTATAACCCCCGCGCACCCAAGTTTCCATAGCGGTGATAGCTATGGGAAATGCTTTGTTCTTGGTGGTAATTTAAAAGTTCCAACCGACCGTCCATGAGGGGTTTTTGACGCACCACAAAGGTAGCTGTTTTGGCTGCATGGGCAAAAATGGTAGTAGGAACACGTTTAGCACTAGCGTATATAATGCGTTGCGCTCCCTTGGCACTTTTTATAAACTGCACGTCATCTTCCCGAACAATCCCATCTCCCTCCCCTAGTAAACGTTCCTTGTTTTCAAACAAGAACGATACCGTGTCGCGCTCAAGCTCAGCTTCTACGCTTACATGTAAGGCCACGCGGCTTACTTTAGCCGCCAAAATACGGCTTAGGATTTCAAATAAGGTGTCTTCTTTGGTTACCCGAAGTGCTACGGTTGAAAGAGGGAGATAACGGAAAAGGTTATCCTCACCACGCACTTTTGCATAATCGTGCTCTTTAGAAAACTCCACTTCGTGCTGCTCAACATAACTGCAAATCGCCGCTTCTAGTTTTTCAAACTGGTCTAAAAATTGCCCATGAATGCCTTTTTGGGCGTCGCTTTTCCATTGTTTCACCACATCCACCAACGGATGCGCATGGTGGTTAGACACCGCAGGGAAAGCGACCTCATCAAACTCCATAAACTGCGTGACGTAATTGTGAATCCCCGCTTTTCGCCCCGCACCTACGGCAGATTTTCCCATGCCACCAAAAGGCTGACGCTGTACAATGGCTCCTGTAGTGCCACGGTTAATGTACAAGTTTCCTGCCCCAATATGCTCGCGCCAATAGGCCACTTCGCGGGCATCTAATGATTCGATTCCTGAAGTGAGGCCGTATCCTGTCATGTTGACAATCTCAATGGCTTCTTTTAAATCCTTGGCACGCATCACGCTTAGTACGGGGCCAAAGAGTTCATTCATGTGCGTAAAAGCACCCGGTCGCACGCCCCATTTAATGCAAGGCGAAAGAAAGTAAGGGTTACCTTCCACGAACGAAGGCTCAAGCGCCCACTCTTCGCCCTCTTCTAAGGTCTCAAGGGCTTTTTTCAACGCTCCACCAACAGGATTTGCGACAGTGCTAAGGCGATTTTTAAAATCCCACACAGACCCCACGCTCAAACTCTTGGCCGCGTCAATCAACCCTTTTCTAAAGTGAGGATCCTGATACACCTCTTCTTCTAAAACCAACAAGGAAGTGGCAGAGCATTTTTGTCCGCTGTTGCTAAACGCCGAATGCACCACGTTTTTGATAGCCTGATCACGATCAGCCAGCGCGGTTACGATGGTCGCGTCTTTTCCGCCTGTTTCAGCGCTTAGGTACAAATCTGGCCGCGTCTCAAGCATGGCATACGCCGTCTCTTCGCCGCCTGTTAAGATGACAAAATCCACTTTTTCGTTGCTAATCAAATGCTCACCCGCCACGCTTCCCGCGCACGGCACCATTTGCAAGACGTTTTTACTAATACCTGCGTCCCAAAAACACTGACACAAGGCATGAGCACTTAGTACCGCAATGGACGCGGGCTTGATGATGACTGTGTTGCCCGCGGCCAACGAAGCAGCGATACCCCCAAGAGGAATAGCGATGGGAAAATTCCACGGTGGCACAACTACCCCTACGCCTTTTCCCTTACATGTAAGGGCTGGACGTTCAAAAGAACGCACCGCGTGGGTGTAGTATTCTAAAAAATCAATGGCTTCGCTTACTTCCACATCGGTTTCAGTGAACACCTTTCCTAGTTCCGCTGCTGCTACCCCAATGAGGTCTCCACGACGCGCACGCACCACGTTGGCTACGCGTGAAAGGGCTTCATGACGCTGGTCTGGCGTAAGAGCGCGCCACCCATCAGGGTCTTGGTGCGCTACCTCAACTGCAAGGTGCAAATCTTCTGCCGTGGCTTGCACATAAACGCCGCATACTATGTCAAGAGGGAGTTGGGATTTGTCTTTGACTTCTACTTTTTTCCGCTCTCCAATCAACTCTTTGCCATCCACTACTACAGGGCGAACCGTAGGCACATCGCCTGCGCTTTTCTTCCACTGGTCGCGAATCTGCTTTGCCCATGCTTTGTTGGCGGGCAAAATAAAATCGGTGTCGGGTTCACCATGGTAGGCTTTGGTGGAAAAAGAGCCTCCTTGGTAGTTTTCCCAGTTTTCTTCTAAGCGATTTTGCAAGCGCTTTGGCCCAAGAGGGGCGTTGGGCTCGTTGTCAATGGCGTCTAAAAACTTCTGCTTTTGCTCTTCCCACGCAGGGCTTCCCACTTTCAAGCCAAAGCTGTAGCGGATAAAGTTTTCCACCCCCGTGTTTTCATCCAAGCGTCGCACCAAATAGGCGATAGCATTGGTAAATTGCTCCGCTTTGGCCGTGGGGCCGTACAAAATCACTTCGCCGCTCATCTCTTGGATGGCTAAGCGCGCAGATTCGCTCATGCCCTCTAGTATTTCAAAAGTAAAGTACTGCTCCACGCCATTTTCTTTAGCCAATTCGTAGGCATAGGCAAGCTCAAACAAGTTGTGCGAAGCGGCGCCCAAGTGGACGCATGGGGCATTTTCGGGTGTCAGCGCGTAGCGAGCCATGCGCTTGTAGTTACTGTCGGTATCCACTTTGCGCGCATACGGTGCGACTTCCCAGTGGCGCAAGGAAGATTCGGTTTCTTCCATTTCCATGTTCGCCCCTTTAACCAAACGAATCTTAATGGGGCTACCGCCTTTAGCAACGCGGGCTTTGGCCCACTGGGTCAGCTTTTGTTGCCACAAGTGGGAATCGGGCAAATACGCTTGCATGACGATCCCACCATAAAATCCTAAAAATTCCTCACTCTCCAACGCTTTCATGAACGCTTCACATGTCATAGCAAGGTCGCGGTACTCTTCCATGTCGAGGTTGATAAACTTGTTTTGTTTCTTTCCCTCACGGGTCGTGATAGCGTGTTTCGTGGCTTGGGCATAAATCGTTTGCAAACGCTTAGAGAGTTCTTCTACACTTTCTTCAAAGGCAAGGGGGTTAATTTGAGAAAAAATAGTAGAAATTTTAATAGACATATAATCAATGTTGGGATTTTCAAGGGCGAGGAGGTATTTTTCCATGCGCTCTTTGGCCTCTTCTTCGCCCAAAACAACCTCGCCAATCAAGTTGACATTGACACGCGTGCCTTCTTTTTTGCGTTTTTCTAGGTGCGCATTCAGCGGCCCCTCTTCCCCTTGCAACACCACAGTTTTTGTGTCACTGCGGATAGTTTTGACAAAGAGCGGGATGGAAATGTCGGGCAAATGCACCCCAAAAGTGCGAAACAAAAACATCAAAAACCGCTCGCTCGTGGTAAAAAACTGCGCCATGCCGTACTTGTCAAACAAGAACTCTATTTGGTTAGCAACCCGCTTGGTATTTTTGCTGCGAAAGGCTTGGTCCATTAATTCGATGAGCAACACTTTGTCCAAAGGGTGCGCCAACATGGTGTTCATTTGCACGTGAAACTTGTTGTCGTGAGCATTGACCAGCTCGCTAGCGCGGTTTTGCCATTGTTCAGCCAAGGCAATGGCGCGTTGGGTTAAGGAAGTAGAGGCGTTCATGGATTCTCCTTTTTGGTAGTACTTTTAGTACTTCTTTTTTTGATTTACGAAAATTAGGTCTAAAAAAACCCGTTCTTTTGCAAAAACGGGTTTACATGTAAAGCATTATGGCACTAAAAAATATTAGTGCTTTTTGCCCAAATACGCTTCTTGAATCACCTGAGAATTCAGAAGCATTTCGCTCGTGCCTTCGTGGGAAATCTTTCCAAGTTCAAGCACGTAACCACGATCGGCAAGCTTGAGGGCTGCCCTTGCATTTTGCTCCACCAACAGTACGGTCACTCCGCTTTTAGCAATCTCCCGCACTGCTTTGAAGATAACTTTCACAAGAACTGGCGCCAAACCAAGACTAGGCTCGTCTAAAATGAGCAATTTTGGCTTACTCATGATGGCGCGCCCGATGGCTAACATTTGTTGCTCGCCGCCGCTGAGCGTTCCTGCAAGTTGCTGGGTGCGCTCTTTGAGCCTTGGAAGGATTTCATAAATCCACTCCAGTGTTTCTTTGTCGTATTTTTTGAGGGTAAAGGCACCCATCATTAGGTTTTCTTCCACACTTAGCGTTCCAAACACCCGTCTTCCCTCTGGCGAATGGCTCATGCCCAACGAGACGATCTCATGGGCAGGCGTTTTGGTAATCTCTGCGCCATCAAACATAATGCTTCCCTCTGCGGCTTTGAGCAAGCCACTCAAGGTACGTAGCGTTGTTGTTTTCCCCGCGCCATTGGCTCCTAGGATGGTCACAACTTCACCACGGTTTACATGTAAGGAAATCCCTTTGATGGCTTTGATGGCCCCGTAATTCACATGGAGGTTGGTCACATCCAGTAATTTCTCGCTCATGCGTCCTCCTCATCATCAATACTGCCAATATACGCTTCCACTACTACCGGATCATCTTGCACGTGTGCGGGTATTCCTTCGCTGATTTTTGCCCCAAAGTTAATGACAGTGATGTATTCGGTGAGGCTCATGACCATCTCCATGTCATGTTCAATCATCATCACCGTCACCCCGCTCTCGCGAATCTGGCGAATGGTTTGGGTGAGCTCCAGCGTTTCGTTTTCATTGAGTCCCGCTGCGGGTTCATCCAAGATAAGCAGTTCTGGGTCTGCGGCTAAGGCTCTGGCCATTTCAATCTTGCGTTGCACGCCGTAAGAAAGGTCGCCTGCGGGCAACGTGGCGTACTCACTGAGTTTGAAAAATTCCATCAGTTCCCCCACCCTCTCCCAATTAGCCCGTTCGTCCTTGTAGTATGCAGGCGTGTGCACAAGCCCGTGGTACCACCGTTGCTTGGACTTGATGTGGCGTCCTGACATGATATTTTCCGCCACACTCATCTCTTTAAACAAGCGAATAGTCTGAAAGGTGCGCAAAATACCAAGGTTGGCAATCTTATGGGGTGGCGTGCCTTTAATCTCCTTGCCTTTCCATAAAATCTGCCCTTTTTCAGGGGTGTAAATTCCTGTGATGCAGTTAAACAAGGTTGTTTTGCCCGCACCATTTGGGCCGATGATGCCGTAAATTTGCCCTTTTTTAACTTTCATAGAGAGGTCGTCGATGGCTACAAGGCCTGCAAAAAGCTTTGAAAGGTTTTTAATCTCTAAAAGATAATCGCTCATTTGACCCCCTTTTTCAAAAACGCAGGGATGTTACCAAATTTCACGGGCCAAATACCTCGAGGTCGTAAAATCATCGTCAAAATCATCGCAATACCAAAGACCAAATAGCGCGCCTCTTCAAACTCACGAAAAATTTCTGGCAACACGAACATCACGAACGTTCCAATAAGCACGCCTGGCAAGGATGCCGAACCGCCTACAAGGACGATGGTGAAAAACATGATGGACTGCACCACACTAAAAGCTTCAGGGCTCACCGCCGAATACTGCACAGCGAACATACTCCCTGCCGCCCCCGCGATTCCCGCACCCAAGGCAAAAGCATACAATTTGTGATAGCGAATGCTAATCCCCATGCTTTGGGCCGCCACTTCGTCTTTGTTAATGTAAAACATCGCACGGCCAAACTTGCTGCCGTCCAGTGAGCGCATGATAAACAAGGTGATGGCAAGCAGGGTAAAGGCGAGATAGTACATGTAGGTTTGGGAAAACAGTGCTACACCAAAGACTTCAATGACGTCAATACCAAAAATACCATTGGGACCGCCCGTGAGGCCAAAAATATCATTTTCCAAGAGTTGCAAAAAGATAATATTAAGCCCGATGGTAGCCACCAGCAAATAATCCCCCCGCAAGTGAATAATAGGCCCGATAAAGAGCACCGAAACAGCTACAGGCAATAACACGGCAGGAATCCATGTGGCCAAAATAGGCCAGCCAAAATGGACATTTAACACCGCGGTAGCGTAAGCACCTAGCCCAAAAAAGAGGGCATGACCCATATTAAAAGCACCCGCGCGCCCTAAGATGATGTCTTGGGAAAAAGCGACGCACGCGTAAACTAAAAAGGTGGTTCCAACTGCCAGCCACGCCGAATCTGCAAAAAGCGGATACAGCCCCATAACCAGCATAAAGCCGATGGCGATTTTTGTCGTAAGGGTAAGGTTTTTCATTAGACTTTCTCCGCCACTTTTTCGCCAAAGATACCCGTTGGTCGGAAAATCAAAATGACGATAAGCAAGATAAAGGTAAAGGCTTCTGCCCACTGGCTAGAAAGGTAACCGCTAATCATGGCATTAAAAAGCCCAAGCACCAATCCTCCTGCCATCGCACCAGGAATGTTGCCAATCCCGCCGATAATCGCCGCCACGAAAGCGTTGAGTCCATACTGCCACCCCATATCAAAGCTAATTCCTCGGTAATAAATCCCTAAAAATAACCCCGCCACGGCGCCAAGGGCGGAACCGATGATGAAAATAAGCATAATGACACGGTTGACGTTGATACCCATCAGTTTTGCCGCGTCTTGGTCGATAGCCACGGCGCGAATAGCGGTGCCCATTTTTGTGCGGTTAATAAACATGAATAATCCCACCATGAGTACCGAAGAAAAGCCTAAAATCATTACTTGCGTAAAGGTGAACACCACACCACCTATCTCATACACCGTAGAAGGCAAAAGATTGGAAGGGAAGATTTTCATATTGGGGCCCCAAAGGAGCATGATAGTGTTTTGAATCACCAAACCAGCACCCAACGCAGACACAACGGCACTCAAACGAGGTGCAGTTCGTAAAGGCCTGTAAGCAAGGCGCTCAAGAAGAACACCCACAACCGCAATAATTGCCGCCGTGAAAGCAAACACACTTACCACGGCCACCAGCGAAGTTGTCCCGTCGTCAAAAAGTTGTGTGTAAATGGTCAGTCCCGCAAAGGCCGAAAAGGCCACGAGGTCTCCGTGGGCGAAGTTGATAAGCTTCATCACCCCGTAGACCATCGTGTAACCTAATGCTACCAATGCGTACAAACTTCCAATGGTCAACCCGTTGACTAATTGTTGAAGAAATACGTCCATGGTTTCTACTTTGTCCTAGAAAATGATTTTATAGCTATTATCAGGCTGGATTTCATACACGTTAAACTTGGTGTTAATGCGTTCGCCGTCTTCTCTGAAAGAAACAGGACCCGTGATACCTGGAAAATCACGCAAGGTATGCAAATAGTCCGAAATCTTTTTAGTATCTTCTGTTTTGAGTTCTTCCATCGCATGCAAAATGGTAAGCAAGCCATCGATATTCATCAGCGCCCAAATAGAAGCAGGGTCTTGGTTGTATTTTGCACGGTAATCAGCCAAAAACTTTTTGGCGGTGTCATAAGGCAAAAACTCAGGGGTTGGGAAGTTTACTAAAATAGTTCCCTTTGCGCTGTCACCTGCGAGTTTGATGTAGTCAGGGTTGTCGTTGGAATCGCCACCCACAAAGTCTGCTTCAAGGCGTAACTGTTGTTGTTGGGCACGAATCAACCCACCGTCTGTGTAATACCCACCATAATAAATCACATCAGGGTTTAAGGATTTAATGCGGGTAAGGATTGCTGTAAAGTTTTGAGCACCTGAACGTACGCGGTCTTTTAAAACGATGTTGCCACCTTTTGCTTTTAACTCTGTTTCAACCGCATCCACAAGTCCTGTAGAGTAACTTGAATAATCCGAAAGGAGTGCGATGCGTTGGTATTTTTTTTGATTTACAAAATAGTCTGCGGTAAATTCTGCTTGGGCACTGTTTTGGAAAGAGTTTCTAAAAAATGTCCAGTATTTTTTCTCTGTCAACGAGTCACTGGTGCCATCACTGGTTTGTAACACGCCATTGCGAAAATACGTCGCTTGTGCCGCTTCGGTTGCGCCTGAAGTGTAGGAACCAATGACGGCTATCACGCCCTCGTTTACAAGCCGTCTAGCGCAAATAGCCGCTTTTTGCGGTGCTGCTTCATCGTCGCAGGTAATGACTTCGATCTTTTTACCCAACACACCGCCTTTGGCATTGAATTGTTCGGCGATCAACTTGACGCCGTAATCAATACTTTGGCCCTCATTGGCATACTGCCCCGTGATAGGTGCTTGCACCCCAATCTTAATCACATCTGCAGCCGTCACAGCCGAAACAAGGGTAGAACACACTGCAACCGATGCAGCGAGCTTAGGAAGAATGGTTTTCATGGTTTCTCCTTAAAATAAGTGTTCGTGTCACCAAGCCAAGACGCCTCGCGCCCTCGCTTGCTAACACCGAGGCTCAATCACATAACATCCCGCGCACCACTCGCCCATCCCTGCAACGTGCGAAATGCCCGAAGTGACAAAATGCCCCTGCAAGGTTTCAAACCCCTCAACTACTCTGTCAAAACTTGCCACGATTTGCGGAATCCGTGCGGAAAGCTTTTTACGTGCATCCATGGAAAGGTCGGCATAAAAGGCGAAAATTCCGTAAGAAAGGGAGGTTTCAGGAGGACACAACATTTTGCAAATGCGTTCGATTTCTTTGGTGTATTCGTGTTTAACATTGCGCACGCCATTTTTTACAGAAATAATCACTTTTGAGATGGAATCGTTGTCATTTTGGTGCGGAAAACGCGCATCAAGAGTGATGCTAAATGCCCCTTGAGCCAAGGCATTTTCGCGCATGTACGCCACGTACCCTGTGCGGTCTGGCAACGAACAGCGCAAAATATCCGCTACTGTTGCGTCGATAAACACCTCAGGGGCATGGTCGATGCTTCCAAGGGCTTGGGCCACATGGAGGGTGATGATTTTTCGTGGGCCATAAGAAAGAAACAGACGGTTGTTGGTCCAAAAGAGGTAATTTTCTTTGGCTTGGCCGATGCCTTGGAGCACCGCTTGCACTACGACTTCTTGAGAAGGCATGCTAAGCATGGTAGTTTTCCTCTACTTCTTCTATCACGCCACTTTGAGTGAGAATCTCTTCAATCAAGCGGTTTTTAGAAATCCCAAGTGCTGTAGATAAGGTGGCAAGGGCTTGGTCGAGTTTGGCATCGATTTTGATGGTTAATTGGGCAACTTCGCGCTTGGTGAGGTTTCTTTTAATCACCTGCCTGATGACCGAATCTCCCTGTTTCATTTTTGCCAAACCACTATCCTTTTTTTAAAGTAGTACTAAAAGTAGTTCCTTTTGATATGTTGCATTATTTCGCATTTGGCTTTAATGAAACTTAAATATTTTACATTAAATTAGCTAAAAAATAGGTAATAAAGGTTCTAAAAAAGAGGCAGTGAGCGAAGGTACGAGGGGGATACAAAAGAAAAAGAGAGAGTTAAGGCCCAAAACGTCGACGAAAAGCCTTACATGTAACGCTTCCTAAAGTAACACATGAGCGCAAGAATTAAAAGGTGTAGAAGCCTTTTCATCTTAAGAGAAGTGTTACTTTAAGTATCAACCAATCCTTCAAAAAGAACCCAGGAGGTGGTGGCGCCAGAAGCTTCCACCTTGGCGCGAAGTGTCCCGTGAGAAATGCCATTTGCCTCATGTCTCACACTACCCAACAAGGTTTGGTATGCCTTAACAGGCGCTTCCCCAAAAAAATGAATGCTAATGTGTGTCTCGTCCATGCCGTAATTAAACCGTACACCAGCAGGAATGCATGCACGGTCAAAAAGCACATAATCCACCCCTTGGGTGTAGCCGCGAACCACGATACTCACGCGTTTTAACGCTTCTTCAGCACAGTGTGTCCAGTCCAAAAAAGAGCCAAATTGCTTTGTCTTAAGGGAAGCAACAGGGGTTGGGGCGTGGAAAAGATCCACTTTTGCATTGACAAATGCTAGCCTTTGGATGGGTGGGTAGACAATCCTTGCCCCATCCCTGTGCGCCACACTGTCATTGACAAACACGCACTGGCTGAAGCTTTTGGAATAGATGATTTCATACTCCTCAACACGCCCGTGGAGGCGCATCACATCAGGACGTTGTTCAAACTCTTGCACCTCGGAAGTGCCAAAAGTGAGCCCTGCCACCTCCTCTACTTCTACGGCTTCTTCAATCTCAAAAGGAAAAACCGCAATATGATGGGGCAAAATCCCCTCAAACATAAGCTCACTACTGTGTGCATCGATTAAACTTTCTTTCCCTACATTCACATAAAAAGGGCGCTCAGATAAGGAAGTAAAAGGGTGTGCAGTCCGAGGAAGTTCCCGTGCAAGGCACAAGGGAGTGTGAGGGCTTTGAGAAAAAACACTCTCGTCTAAAACAAGGTATTCCATCCCTTTTAGTGAGAGTGTTGGGCCTTGCACAAAAGAGAGGGATGCGCGGGTGGTGCTTTGTGCCAACATTAACGTTTCTTGCGCGTACACGGGCGAACCCACCCCAAGCATGCGTCCCTCATTGCCAAAAAGTTCGCCCTCCAAGGCGCTCACTTCGCCTACTATTTCTCCCAAAACCCTTGTCTCTTCCTGCAACGGAAACAGCCAATTTTCCCCTTTTTTTAAGGTATCTATTACATCATCAAGCCACGCTTTTGAAAGGTACACATTGCCGTAGCCATTGGCCCCAAGCGCCAGTATTTCTTGCCCCCCATGAAAGGTCGGGCATGGAGACAAAAGCATCACCGCCACGGCGGGATTTGCCTCTCGCATCGCACCCACAATCTCCGCCAGCCCCACCTCGTACAATTTGGCCTCCAAAAGCACCAATGGAACGGTATTGTGTTCTTTTGCAAGCAAGGTTAAGAGTTCTTTCTGGCTTTTGGCAACGCGGGGAGTTTTGTCTAGATTTTGCGTCCAGTGTGACAAGATATGGTATTTGGAAGCGCAAAGGAGTATGGGCATACAGTTTCCCTCGAAGAGTTATTCGACTTCTTTCATATTCCTTGAAAAAGTCTATCAAAACATCTTACCGTGAGATTGTTTAGGAAGCTCTGAGAATAGGCGCAAAAAGCCTTACATGTAAAGAAAAAAAGAGGGTTTATTTTTAAGGGGAAAAGAGAGTGGCTCCGGATACTGGATTCGAACCAGTGGCCAAGTGATTAACAGTCACCTACTCTACCGCTGAGCTAATCCGGAACACTTTGAAAAGAGACCGAAATTATAGGCAAAAAGAGTTTTTTTGTCAAGGTTTTTTTGTCAAGCCAACGCAAAAGCGTTTTTTTGCTTTTTTAGTTGAAAAACGAAAAGTTTTACGGGCTATTTTGTCCGGTAAAAAGAGACTCCCGCAACGCTGTCTTCGTACACTTTTCCTGTTTGCATCAACGCTTCTAAAGCCTTTTTGCTTGTCTCGTCAAAACTGTTTTCCACATCGTGCGTGCTTTGGGGGCGCTTGGTGAGAAGTTCTAGCAATTCGCCCTCGTTAAAATGAAACAACGAAGCATAATTGGCATCTCTAGGTACGGTCACAGGCACACCGACAATCAAGCGTGCAAGCTCACGCAAGCGCGCTTCGCTCACACCCTTGACGCCATACGCAGGCGGCCTCGCAATGGTCCCCACGTCCACGCGCGCAGGGGCAATGACGCCAATAGCTTGGGCGAGTGCTTCAAAGGCCTCAGGTGTGTCATTTACCCCTTCCACCACCAAGATTTCAAGAATCAAGGTATGGCGAAAGGTTTTGGCAAAGGTTTGCATGCCTTTGATCATCTCATCAACACGCAAGGTTTTGTGAGGCCTGTCTAATTTCTCAAAACAGCGTTGCGAAGCGCAATCTAACGAAAGCTTTACCACGTCGATCTCTTGCAATGCCGCTTGTACTTCTTTATTTGCAATGGTCGAACCGTTGCTTAAGAGCAAAAGTTTTTGCCTTACATGTAAGGCTTTGAGTGCGTGGACAAGTTCTTTGAGGTATGGATAGAGTGTGGGTTCGCCGTTGGCCGTGAGGGTGATGTATTGGGCTTGCGGGTGCGCGTTGAGTCCCTGTTTTACCGCTTCTAGCACGTCTTCGTAAGGCACCACTTCGTGCATGGTTTGCACGGGTGGCGCTTTGGCGAGTTCACAGTACAAGCAGTCAAAATTGCATTGTTTGCCCTTGGGGCTTAAATCCACCCCAAGGGAGATGCCAAACCGTCGTGAGGTGACGGGACCAAAAACAATGCCAGACACGAGGCTATAAACGGGTGCGTTCTTGCACGCTTTGGATAAAATACTTCGCGTGTTCCACAGGGATGTCGGGCAAAATCCCGTGGCCAAGGTTGAAGATGTGACGGCTGTTTTGCATCACCGAAACAATGTGTTCGATGCCTGCGTCAATCGCTTTTTTATCATACAGACGCGTGGGTTCCATGTTGCCTTGCAAAACATACTTGTCCCCTAATTTCTCCTTAGCAAGTTCGATGGGCGTCGACCAATCCACGCCAAACACGTCAAAATTGCCATCAATCTTATCCAAGTAGCCACTAATGCCCTTGGGAAATAAAATAACAGGAACATGGGGGTATGTTTCTTTTAAAAACGCGGCGAGTTCTTTGATGTAACTCCAGCTAAATTCAAAAAAGGCAGCCTCTTCTAGCGCTGCGGCCCAGGAGTCAAAAATCTGCACGGCATTCACGCCCGCTTCAATTTGGCGCGCCATGTAGAGCTTCAGCACGTCTGTTACTTTGCGTAAAATAGCATGCAACAAGGCTGGGTCAGAATACAACAGCTTCTTGCACACTGCATACGTCTTGGTTCCTTTTCCCTCAATCATATACGTCGCCAACGTCCACGGTGCACCGCAAAAACCAATGAGCGCTTTCTCTGGCGCAAGCTTCGCGCGAACGAGCGAAATAGCCTCGTACACGTAAGACAAACGTTCAGCCGCTGCTTCTACATGTAAGGCTTCAAGTTGCGCGCGCGAAGTAAGTGGCGTGTCAAAAACAGGGCCTTCGCCTTTTTCAAAACGCAAGTCCATGCCCATTTCCATCGGCACGACTAAAATGTCGCTAAATAAAATTGCCGCGTCTACACCCAAGATATCCATGGGTTGCAAGGTCACTTCGCACGCACGCTTTGGGTCTTTACATAAAGAGAGAAAATCCCCTGCTTCAGCCCGCACACGCATGTATTCGGGCAGATAACGCCCCGCTTGGCGCATCATCCATACGGGGGCATAAGGGGTCTTTTTTCCAAAACACGCATCAATAAAAATCATCTCTAGCCTTCCTGCTCAATCCATTTTTGCGCAATGCGCACAGCGTTGGTAGCTGCCCCTACACGCAACTGGTCGGCCACGCACCACAAGTGAAGCACATTGTTTCGGTTAATGTCTTTGCGGATACGACCTACGTAGGTCATGTCCGTGTCGCTTGCGGTGATGGGCATGGGGTAGATATTTTTCTCAGGCTCATCTTGTACCACGACGTTTTTTGCCTCTTTGAGTACTTGAATCGCTTTTTCCACGTTGACGTCTTTAGCAAAATGAATCGTTAACGCTTCGGAGTGGCTTCGAATGACAGGCACGCGCACGCACGTTGCGCTGATTTCCATGGTTTTGCCCAAGATTTTTTGGGTTTCATTGACCATTTTCATCTCTTCTTTGGTGTAATCATTTTCCATAAATACATCAATGTGTGGAATGACGTTAAAGGCGATTTGGTGAGCAAAAGTTTTTACCTCTGCCTCATCAAGCTTGAAGGCAAAAAAGTCTTTAAGTTGGTGCACAAGCTCTTCCATCCCTGCTTTTCCTGCGCCACTCACCGCTTGGTACGTGCTCACGTCCACACGGGAAATCTCAAAGGCATCATCCAAAGGTTTTAGCACTTGTACCATTTGAATGGTAGAGCAGTTAGGGTTGGCGATAATACCGCGCTCTTTCCACTGCCCAATGGCTTCAGGATTGCACTCAGGTACGACCAATGGCACGTTTGCATCCATGCGAAAATGGCTCGTATTGTCAATCACCACTGCCCCTGCTTCTGCAGCATGGGGAGCAAAATGGGCCGAAATAGAGCCGCCTGCACTAAAAAAAGCAATCTCTACTTCGTGTTGTTCAAACACGCTTTCAGTCAGCTCAAGTACCTTGTGCATGGTTCCTTTAAACTCAATCTCATCGCCCGCACTACGCGCACTTGCCAGTGGAATCAATTTTTTGACAGGAAAGTTCACCTCTTCCATGACGCGGAAAA
>JACUTV010000045.1 GCA_014859645.1 Campylobacterales bacterium | reverse complement strand
GTGTATTGCATGGTGAGCGGGTCTGAAGCGTGAAACCCGCACGCGATGTTTGCCATGTCTACAAGAGGCATCACTGCCTCATCTGTGCCCATTTTCCACGGGCCAAAACTCTCCCCAAGATCAGAATTTAGTCGCAGCATTTAAAACATCCTATCAGGCAAGTAAGTAACAATTTCTGGAAAGAATGTTACCAAAAAGACCACCAAAATCGTTAGCATGAAAAACGGAAAGGTCGCCTTTAAAATGTAACTAATACTTTCCCCCGAAATACTCTGAATCACAAAGAGCGAAAACCCAACCGGCGGGGTAATCTGCGAAAGTTCCACCATCAGCACCAAAAAGATACCAAACCACAACGGGTCAAATCCCGCCATCATGACGATGGGAAGGACAATAGGCAAGGTCATGACCACGATGGAAATGCCATCCAAAATCGTCCCCAACACAATGTACATCAGCCCAATCACCAAGATGAGCATGTAGGGCGAAAGGCCAAGCTCAGCGATAAACTCACTAATGGCGCGCGCAATCCCCAAAAACCCCACCACTTGGGACAAAAACCCCGCTCCTGCGATGATAAAACTAATCATCATGGTTGTTTTGATGGCGTTTAAAAGGGCTTCCTTAAAAACCGAGAAGCTAAAACTCTTAAAGTACACCGCCAAGGCAATCGCCCCCACTACGCCCAACGCCGCCGCTTCGGTAGGGGTGGCAAATCCGCCGTAAATACTCCCCAAAATAAGCCCGATGAGCATAAAAATAGGCACAAGCTCTTTGATGGAGTGCACATGTTGCGCAAAGGTAAAACGCGGCTTCACAGAAGGCATAACGCTAGGGTTAATCACCGCAACAATCATGATATACACAGCGTACACAGACGCTAGCAAGAGTCCAGGCAAAATCCCCGCGATAAACAGCTTCCCAATAGACACATTAGAAAGCACCCCGTAGATAATCATAATAAGACTAGGCGGGATGAGAAACCCTAACGTCCCGCTTCCTGCTAGTGAGCCGATGGCCAACGACTTGCTGTAGCCCCGCTCTTTGAGCTCTTCAAGGGTAATCTTCCCCACCGTCGCCGTCGTGGCTGCCGAAGAGCCAGACACCGCGGCAAACAAAGAACACGCCGCCACGTTTACATGTAAGAGCCGCCCAGGAACGTGTACAAGCCACGGACGCAACCCTTCCAAGATGCGCGTCGAGATAGAAGAGCGGTACAAAATCTCCCCCATCAAGATAAACATCGGCAACGCCGCCAAAGACCACGAGTTAAGCGAGTCATACACCGAGGTAGCAAGCAAATCCCCTGTTTTTTGCATCACGCTTATCACGGGAGGCAAATTGTGCTCATACAACAGCATTCCTACAATCCCCGTCAACGTGAGCGCCACGCCAATCCACACGGAAGAGAGCAAAAAGAAAAACATCACGACAATCAAAACAACAGACAATATCAGCGGATCAGCGATCATGGCACAACCTTTTCAAGGTAAAGCTAAAAAGCGCAAACCAAAGCAAGGCCGAACCCACCACTACGGGGATTTGCGTGAGGTACAAGGGGGTTTGTGACACGCCCTCTGAGACCATTTCCATAGACTTGGTGTCTAGCATGAAAATCCACGCATAGTAGACCACCACGCTCATGGTCGCCATCCCTAGCACTCCACAAAACACGTCCACAGCGCGGCTTGCTTTGTTTCCCAAGTAGGCCGTGATGATGGTAATGCGAATGTGGCTGTCGTGGTTGAGCGCGTACGCTAAGCCAAAAAAAACCGCTGAAAGGTAAAGGTATCCGCTGTATTCATCGGCGATCATGGTCGAGTACTGAAAAAAAGAGCGCCCTAAAATCTCCACCAAAATCAGCACGATTAACACGATGAGTGCCACCGAGGAAAGGACGGCTCCCCCCTTGGAGAGCCACCTATTTAGTGTGAAAACCCAGCCGATCATTTGGCGTAGTATTCCGTGAAAATCGCTTTGATGCTAGGCTCCGCGTCTGCGAGGTATTCTTCTAGCATCTTCTTTGCCACCTCATCGAGTTCACCTTTGAGGGTAGCGCTCGTTTCGCTCACACTCATGCCATTGTCCATGAGCAGTTTAAGGGCGATGGCGTCTTCTTGTTTACTCGCCTCCCACTGGGCCGTTTCAATCTCGCCTGCTGCTTTTAACATCGCTTCTTGTTGGGCTTTAGAGAGAGACTTCCAGTAGTCAAGGTTGATGGTCACGGCTTGCAAAGGGTACGCGTAGCTGATTTTTGTAAAGTGTTTTAGCACTTCCCAAAAGTTGCCATCTTTCCCTGAAGCCGAAGACGTTAACACGGAGTTTACCATGCCTGTTTGAAGGGCAGAATAGACCTCTCCCCATGGAAGTGCCACGGCGTTTCCGCCCACCATGCTCACAAAGTTTGCAGAGTTTCGATCATACGTTCGGGCTTTGACGGTTTTAAAATCCGCTGTTGAAGCAAGAGGATGCATGGTGTAAATCCCACTAGGTGGCCATGAAACCGCGTAGAGAATCTTTTGATTCCACTGGGCCGCTGTTGCTTCGTACGCGGGCTTGGAGATGTGGTACAAACGGTACGCATCCTCGTAGCTTTGCGCGATGAAGGGAAGCGCAGAAATCCCAAAGGATTTACCGCCACCTGCGGTGAATGGGATGAACATGTCTGTCATCGCCACCGTACCATTACGTACTGCTTGGAGAGGGTTTCCCTTTACGAGCGACGCGCCAGGATGCACGACAATGTTGACGCTACCGTTGGTGTACTCTTTCACCAAGTCAGCGTATTTTTGCGCCCCAATGGTGTGGAAATTGTTAGCACCATAAATGGCGTTTAGGTCGAGCTTGATAGGGTTGGCAAACAAGGCAACACTCAAGCTTGCCAACAGCAATGCTTTCTTTAGCATAGTAACTCCTTTAGAGGTGGTTTTGGGCTCTATCATAAAAGAAGGTGGAGGGGAAAAAGTGGGGAAATGAGCACGAGGGGTGATTATTTTTTCATCAAAGCCCGCAAAAAGGGAGTTTCTTTAAAAGGAATTTTTTTAGTGTGTCACTTTTTTTCACAGCAAAGGCGGTAGCCCAGCTGGGAAACATTTTCCACAATATCCACGGGAATCTTTTTCCGCAAGTCCCGCACGAAGCTTTTTAGCGCATCTTGGCTCATAGGTTTGTCGTTCCACAGCCGCTCTTCAAGGGTCGCATACCGCACCACATGGTGGTCATGATTTACCAAAAGTGACAAAAACACTACCTCGCGTCGCGAAAGGGAAATCTCGTTGTTGTGCCACAGCACACTCTTGCGCCCAAGGTCAAGCACCAACCCCTCGCACACCCGAATGCGCCCTGCAATCTTCCCTCGCAAGGCCGCCTCCAACCCCTCCAAAAGCCGTTCACTGTTCACGGGTTTTAAAATGTAATGGTGGATGTGCAAGTTCACCAACTCCAACAGATACTCTTCTTGCGCGTACGCGGTGAGCATGACAATGGGCGTGCTAAAGTCCTCTTTGCGAATGTGGCGCACTAGGGCAATCCCGTCCATCACAGGCATGTCGATGTCGCACAAAATCACATCAGGCCGATGCTCTTCAATGAGCCCAAGAGCAGTGGCACCGTTGTCCGCTTCATACACCTTGTGAAAATAAAACGCGAGGGTATTAACTAACCGTCGGCGCACCCCTGCTTCATCCTCCACGCACAAGAGGGTCAATGACGAAAAACGCTCATCCTTCACGGTTTATCCTTAAAATAAACACAGCGCCAAGGACACTGTTACTAGCTTCAATCTTCCCGCCCAAATGCTTCTCCATGATCATCTTCGCCATGTAGAGCCCGAGGCCTGTTCCTGAACCTTTTTTGGTGGTCACATAAGGTTCAAAAAGGCCTTCCATCACCTCTTCGTCGATTCCACCTGCGTTGTCACTTAGGCGCACACACACCTCTTCTCCCTCGTTTAAAATCTCAATCTCAATCCAAGGCGAAAGGGTGCCTTGGTGCAAGTGGGCGTCTTTGGCATTTTGAATGAGGTTTAGCACCACTTGGGCGTACGCGGAAGGGTATCCCACCGCCCACACTTCCCGTTGGGCCTTAAACACTACTTCGATGTTTTGGTGTTTTAAACTAGCGTGGGCTAAGGTCAGCGCTTCTTGGCACGCTTCCACAATGCAAAAACGCTCTTTGGTGGTTTCGGGTTTAAAAAAATTGCGAAAATCATCGATAGTTTGGGACATGTAGCGGATAAGCCTGTCGCCTTCCTTGGCTTCTTTTTCGATGTAGCGCTGGTCGGCTTTGCCAAACTTTGCCGCTGTTTCAAGCTCCATAAAAATGCCCAAAACCTCACTCAAAGGCTGCCGCCATTGGTGGGCGATAAGGCTCATCATTTCCCCCATTTGTGCCAAGCGAGACTGCTGTAACAGTGCTTGGTCTTTGGCCTTAGCCTCTTCAAGAGCGGCTTCGATGCGCAAACTCAAAGAAGCGTTAAGTTGGGTCAACGAGTGTTCTTTGAGGGCCACGTTCTCTTTATACACATCAAGCACCCGTACCATTGCCCGAGAAATAAAATAGCTTATCACCCCAAACACCACCGTGAGCAAGATAGCCGTGAGCAACACCACGCGCACGTATGCATCCGTTTGGGCTTCCATTTGGCTTTTGCGTTTAGCCAGTTCTTCGACGATGTCATCCACATACACGCCTGTGCCAATCACCCAACCATACTGGGGTTCGAGTTTCAAAAAGCCAATCTTTTTTGCCGGCGTCTCCACCCCTGGACGCGCCCAGTAGTACTCTACAAACCCACCTTCGGGAAACATTTGCGCTGTGTCAATAAAGGAGCGAAAAATCAGTGCGCCCGTAGCGTCAGTGTTGTCCATGTCATCGTTGCCAATGCTTTCTTGGCGAAAAGGGTGGGCGACCAAATGGTGCGTGGTGTCATGCACCCAAATGTACCCATCTACCCCATAGCGCACACTTTCCATCCAACCGATAATCTGGGCTTTAGCGCGTGCAGGGTCTTCTTCTTGCAGTAACCCGCGGTGGTAGGCGATGTAGGCGTGGATTTTGTCGTTTTCTTCTTTGAGCAATTGCTTTTGGTTTTGGATGTATTCTGTCTCTAAAAGCGCCGATTCACGGGCAAAGGTTTCGTACTGAGAGGTGATGATGCCATAAATCATGGCACTAGCAAATGCCAAAATGGTTACGATGGGCGTGAGAGTGATGAGTCTAGGGAGGGCGCGTTCGGTTATCATTGGGGCATTGTGCCACAAGGGAGGTTAAAAAGCCAAGAGTGTCACCCCTTGTAACGCATACGTCCATTTGCAAGAGGAAGCACCTCGCCGTTTTCCTTTTGCCCTCTACTTTTGCTAAAGTGGATTCGAACTATTTTCCGCTAAGGAATTCGCATGTCAGTCACACGTTACATCGACACAGTGTTAGAACGTATCCAAGACGCCACTCCAGGTCAAAACGAGTTTTACCAAGCCGCTGAAGAAGTTTTACGCTCCTTAACGCCCCTCTTGCAAGCCGAACCCAAGTACGATAAATACAATATCATCGAGCGCATTGTCGTGCCAGAACGCACGATCATTTTTCGCGTCGTGTGGGTGGATGATGCGGGAAATTACCGCACCAACATCGGCTACCGCGTACAGTTTAACTCCGCCATCGGGCCGTACAAGGGAGGGTTGCGCTTTCACCCTTCGGTGAATCTAGGCATCATTAAATTTCTAGGCTTTGAGCAGATTTTTAAAAACTCGCTCACAGGCCTTAACATCGGTGGAGGCAAAGGGGGAAGCAACTTTGACCCCAAAGGCAAAAGTGACAACGAAATCATGAAATTTTGCCAAGCCTTTATGAGCGAACTGTACAAGCACATTGGCGAAACCAAAGACATCCCCGCGGGTGACATCGGCGTAGGGGCGCGCGAACTTGGCTATCTCTTTGGGCAATACAAGCGCCTTACAGGAAACTTTGAAGGGGTGCTTACAGGCAAGGGCATTAACTGGGGTGGTTCTTTGGTGCGCAAAGAAGCCACAGGGTTTGGCTCCGTGTACTTTGCCGAAGAGATGCTCAACAAAAATGGGGAGAGTTTAAAGGGCAAAACCTGCACCGTTTCGGGGGCGGGAAATGTAGCTATTTATACCATCCAAAAACTCTACGCCATGGAAGCCTTGCCCGTTACATGTAGCGATTCACGCGGGATGATTTACGACAAAAATGGCATCCAGCTTGACACGCTAAAACTCCTCAAAGAAGTGGAACGCAAGTCGTTGACCGAATACGTTACCATTCACCCTCAAGCCATCTACATTCCTATCCACCAATACAAAGAAGGGCGCAATGGAGTTTGGGACATTCCCTGTGAGGCCGCTTTCCCTAGCGCTACCCAAAATGAGATGAACCTTGAAGATGTGAAAACACTCTATGCCAACGGGTGTCGTCTTGTTTGTGAAGGCGCTAATATGCCTACCACCATGGAAGCCATTGAGTTCATAGCTGCACACAAAGAAATCCTCTACGGGCCTGCCAAAGCGGCCAATGCGGGTGGAGTTGCCACTTCCCAGCTCGAAATGAGTCAAAATGCAAGCATGCAAAGTTGGAGTTTTGCCGAAGTGGACAGTAAACTTCACTGCATCATGCGCTCGATTTTTGCCACGTCTTATGCGGCGTCAAAAGAGTTTGGAAATGAGGGAAATTTACTGATGGGAGCAAATATCGCAGGGTTTCGCAAGGTGGCCGATGCGATGATCGACCAAGGGGCGATTTAGTTCATTTTTTTGTCATGCAAATGCGGTACACTTTTCCCATCATTTGCCTAATGACCTTCCGACACGCCCTTGCCTAAACAAGCTTGCTTGTTAGGGCGCGTCGGATTTGTTTACATGTAAGGCTAATTTCCCGTGTTAAACACACGGTCTCCTGCATCTCCAAGACCCGGTACAATGTAGCCTTTTTCATTTAATCCTTCATCGATACACGCAGTAAACACCGGTACATCAGGATGCACGGCCGTAAAGCGCTTAAGTCCTTCGGGTGCGGAAACAAGGGCTAAAAACCGAATGTCTTTAACCCCTTTTTCTTTCAAAAAGTTTACCGCATCAATAGCCGTGCCACCCGTAGCAAACATGGGGTCGATGATGATAGCAGTGCGTGAAGCATGGTCGGCAGGAAGTTTCGCATAATAAAACTCTGCTTCCAAGGTTACTTCGTTGCGCTGAAACCCTAAAAACCCAACGCTTGCATCAGGGATGAGCTTAAAAATGCCATCTAGCATTCCCAAAGCCGCACGTAAAATCGGACAAATCATCACGCTCGTAGCAAGTTTTTGTGCCTTAGCCATGGCTACAGGTGTTTGCACTTGCACTGCTTTAAGAGGCAAATCTCGTGTTGCTTCAAAGAGCATCAAATAGGAAATCTCATCCACCAACAAACGAAAGTGAAAAGGTTCTGTTTTGACGTCTCTCAAAATGGAGAGTTTGTGCTCAATCAGCGGATGGTTGATGACGTGAACGTTTTGCATACGGCTTCCTTGGGATTAAATTCGTGCTTCTAATTCTTCTTTGTACTTTTCAACGTCAAAACTCTCAACGTTTGCCACTTTGTGCTCCCACGCAGCTTGCGCCACCGCGGCCGAAACCCACACGTACACACGTTTGTCAAAAGGCGTTGGGATGATGTATTCACGTCCGAAACTCATCTCTTCGCGCTCGTAGGTTTTTTTGATATGTTCAGGCACTGTTTCTTTTGCCAAAGCAGCCAAGGCTTTCGCCGCAGCAAGTTTCATGCTCTCGGTAATCTTAGACGCACGCACGTCTAGGGCACCGCGGAAAATAAACGGGAAGCCAAGAACATTGTTGATTTGATTAGGATAATCGCTTCGGCCTGTCCCCATGATGGCGTCATTTCGCACTGCCGCTACTTCTTCGGGTGTAATCTCAGGCGTTGGGTTAGCGCATGCAAAAATGATAGGATTAGGGCTCATAGAACGTACCATATCAGGAGTTAACACCCCTGCTTTACTAAGACCAAGAACCATGTCCGCACCCTTCATGGCTTGCTCTAGGGTCTCATCGTCCGTTTGGGTAACAAGTTCTTGTTTGACCCTATCAAGACCTTCACGCTTGTGGTTAATAACCCCCTTGGAGTCAATCACGACGACGTTTTTAGCACCCAAGGCTTTGTACATTTTGGAGCATGCTACACCTGCGGCACCTGCGCCAATGACGACAATCTTAATGCCTTCGATTTTTTTGCCTGTGATTTCAAGGGCATTGAGCAAGCCCGCACTAGAGATAATCGCCGTACCATGCTGGTCATCGTGCATAACGGGGATGTTTACGCGCTCTTGAAGCTTGCGCTCAATCTCAAAACAACGTGGCCCACTGATGTCTTCGAGGTTAATACCTCCGAAGGTATCGGCAATCGCCACACAAACGTCGACAAATTTTTCAGGGTCTCTTTCATTTACTTCAATATCAAAGGCATTCACGCCAGCAAATTTTTTGAATAAAACTGCTTTGCCTTCCATCACAGGCTTACTAGCCAAAGCGCCAATGTCGCCAAGTCCTAAAACCGCTGTACCGTCGCTGATAACAGCTACAAGGTTACCTTTGCCTGTGTATTCGTAGGCTAATTTTGGGTCTTTTTCAATTTCCAAACAAGGAAATGCAACGCCAGGACTATACGCGGTTGAAAGGTCGCGTTGGGTAACGCACGGTTTGGTAACATCGATACCGATTTTGCCACCAAGGTGGTACTCTAACGCTTCTTCGCGTTCAACTTTGCCGCTTTTACTCATTGCCTAACTCCTTTTATAGAATGTAATAAACGTTTTCATACGGTCAATCACTTCATCCTTGCCAAGGGTCGCTATCACTTGAAACACCGATGGACTCACCGAGCTTCCCACTAGACTAATGCGAATAGGCTGAGCTAATTTTCCAAGGCCAAGGCCTCGCTCTTCTAAGAGCTCTTTAGCTACGGCCTCAAAGTCCGCTTCATGTACCAGTAATCCGCCAGCAGCGATTCTATCGCAAAAAGCTTCCAATAATTCCATGGTTTCGGGAGTAATAAACTTATTAAGTGCTTTTTCATCGTAAGATGTTGGGGCTTCTAAAATAGTACGCGCACCCAAAGCCAGCTCTTCAAGAGTCTTCGCACGCTCACGCAAAGAGTCCAAAAGTAGTGCTTTTTGCGGATGTCCGCTAAGGTCTAGGTCAAACCGTTTTAATTGTTCCACAAGCACTTCGCACGGCAAGGTTTTGATGTAGTGCGCATTGAGCCAGTCGAGTTTTTGAGCATTAAAGGCGGAAGGAGAAGCGTTGATGGTATTGGGGTCAAACAGGGCAATCATCTCTTCCATAGAAAAAATCTCTTGATCCCCATGGCTCCACCCAAGGCGCACTAAAAAGTTTAAAATCGCCTCTTTTAAGTAGCCCATTTTTGGGTAATCCATCACGTCCGTGGCGCCATCGCGCTTGGAGAGTTTTTTGCCACTTGCGTTAAGAATCATCGGCACATGAAAAAACTTGGGCAAGTCAAATCCGAATGCTTGGTAAATGATGATTTGTTTTGGAGTATTAGAAAGGTGGTCATCCCCTCGAATGACGTGGTTCACGCCCATGAGCGCATCGTCCACCGCGACGACGAAATTGTACGTAGGCGAACCGTCACTGCGTGCGATGATAAAATCATCCAAAATATCCGCTGCTTGAAACCGCATGTCGCCCTTCACACCATCGTGAAAACAAATCTCCCCCTCAAGAGGTGCTTTGATGCGCACTACAGGCGCAACACCCTTAGGTGGCGTGCCGGTAAAGTCGCGATACCTGCCGTCGTATTTTGGGCGTTCTTTGCGGGCGGCTTGGTCTTCCCTAAGGGCATCGAGCTCTTCTTTGGACATGTAGCAATAATACGCCTTGCCCATTTCTAAGAGTTTTTGAATGTGTTCTTGGTAGATTTCCATGCGCGAAGATTGGTACACAATCTCCCCATCATACTCCAACCCGCACCAGGCAAAGGCTTCTTCGATGGCCTGAGCGGCCTCTACGGAGTTACGTTTTAAATCTGTGTCTTCAATACGAAGGAGAAATTTTCCTCCCATGCGTTTTGCCCAAAGATACGAATACAGCGCCGTGCGCAACCCACCAATATGCAAATACCCCGTGGGCGAAGGCGCGAACCGCGTTACAACCATTTTTTTCCTTTTACATGTAAGCCTGTGTCAATCATGGTAACTTTTACAAAATCAATTCCGTGCGATTGTCGAAACGGTGAGCGATTTTAGTTAAATTCAATTGATTTAATGCTATCATTAAAGCTTGTTTGAGTTTAAATTATATTGACTTCTTACTTAAATAAAGGACAACTCTCATGCTCTCAAAACCCTTAAAACTCTCCCTTTTAGCCTTTGTTGCTACGTGTTCATTCTCTTACGCAGGCCTTGTCAACGCCATCTCTGTCACCGTTAACAGTGAGCCTATTACGCTGTATGAGATCCACAAAGCCGCGGGAGCAAAAAACATCTCTTTGCGCGAAGCCTTGGACGTGTTGGTTCAAGAGCGCCTCGAAGATTCACAAATCAAACGCCTTGGCATCAGCACCAACACTTTTGAAGTCCAGTCGCGCATGGAAGGCATCGCCGCGCAAAATGGTATCAGCGTAGCAGAACTCACCGCTTTTATCAAAAGTCGTAACATGGACTTGCGTACATACGAACAAGAACTCGAGCGTGCTATTAAGCAAGAAAAACTTTACCAACGCATCTTTGCTAACGCTATCGTACCCATTGATGCAGCGGAAGTACGCCGCCATTATGACGCTAACACACAAGATTTTATGCAAGCTAGCACCTTTGAAGCCACACGCTACGAAGCCCCTAGTCAACAAGTCCTAGAACGTGTCATTGCCTCTCCCATGAGCCTTGTTCCTGGCGTTGTTATGAAGCAAGAAACCTTGCAAGCTAACGCGCTTGATGGGCGCACCCAATACTACCTCAACCAAACCAGCGAAGGGAGCTTTACGCCCATTGCACAAAGCGGTCAAGGGGTTGTGATGTATTTGGTGGGGAAAAAAGGTGGGTTTGAGCAAATCCCCTTTGAACGTGTGGAACGTGCAATTGAAAATCACCTAGAAGAAAAACGTCGCCAAGACGCCATCAACAACTACTTTGAAAAACTCAAAGCGAGTGCCGATATCGTTGTGCTTAGGCGTCCTTAAGCAACGCACTCACGCGCGCCTTAAGGTGCGCTCCCTTGTGCGTATCGTGCCCTTGTTCTAATACAGGTGGCTCATACGTACTCAGTGCGGCGAGGGTATTAAATGCCGTTACCTCGCTGACAAAAAGAGCTTTTTCCACCTGTTTACGCGCCATTTGAATGCGCCCAAGCCCCTCTTCAAGCCCATCCTCATCATCACGCTCCAAAGTTTCTAAAAACCCAAAAGACGGTACTGTCGCAGTGCCCTCGGGAAGGGAAAGAGAAGACGTTCCGTGAAACAAAGAGTGGTTTTCATACAACGAATTATCCACCACGTCCATCATCTTTTCCAAAAGTGCCGTAAATGCTTCTTGCGCGTTTGGCGTTGTGTCACTCTTGGAAAGGGTGATAAGCTGTGTGGCGCCTTCTTCGAGTGTTTCAATCCCTTGATACAACGCTTGTAAAAACCCTTGGGTTGTGTTGGAAGAGAGCAATTGGTGTGTAAGGGCGCTCTTGTTTGCTTCGTGAGATTCTAAAACAGGAGAGGTTTCTTGCATAGGAGCAGAAGCAGTGGGTAAAGTAGCGACACGTTGTTGTTGAATATGGTTAATGTTTGTCCCAAAGGTCGTCTGTATCTTCACGCACTGCTTCCTTAAAAATTAAAGGGTAGAAAGGTAGTTGGTGTCGTAATTGTTGCTGATAAAATCAGGGTTGTCCATCATGGCAAGGTGAAAATCCCGCACGGTTTGAATACCCTCTACATGTAACTCTTTCAACGCTTGTTTCATCTTGGCAATAGCGCGTGGTCGGTCTTCTGCCCACACGACAAGCTTTCCAATCATCGAATCATAATGTGAAGGCACCACATAGCCCGAATAGGCATGGGAATCTAACCGCACGTTGCGCCCACCAGGAGCAATGAACGTGGTGATTTTTCCAGGACTGGGGATGAAGCGCACTGGGTCTTCCGCAGTTATGCGGCATTCGATAGAATGGCCTTTACATGTAATGGCTTCTTGGGGAGGCAAAGCTTCGCCCTCGGCCACGCGAATCATGAGTTCAATGATGTCAATGCCACTGACCATTTCGCTAACACAATGTTCCACCTGCAAGCGAGTGTTCATCTCCATGAAATAAAAGTTTTTATCCGCATCGACCAAAAACTCAAAGGTACCTGCATTTTCATAGCCGATAGCTTTGGTGGCTTTAACTGCGGTGGCAAGGAGTTTGGCACGGGTTTCATCATCAAGTAAGATGGCGGGAGATTCTTCGATGAGTTTTTGATGGCGGCGCTGCAACGAACAATCGCGCTCGCCGATGTGAATGGCGTTGCCGTGGCTATCGCCCATGACTTGCACTTCGATGTGGCGGGGTTTTAGGATGTATTTTTCCATGTATAAGGTGCCATCGCCAAAGGCACTGATTGCTTCACTCTCGGCACCCAAAAAGAGTTTTTCCACGTCTTCTTCTTTGTGTACCACGCGCATGCCACGTCCACCGCCACCTGCGGCGGCTTTGATGATGACAGGATAGCCCATTGCATTGGCTAATGTTCTGGCTTCTTCGACGTTCTTTAGTGCACCTTCGCTTCCTGGGATGACAGGGACGCCTGCTTTTTTCATCACTTCTTTGGCTTTGGATTTGTCACTCATCATCATCATCACGTCCACGCCTGGGCCGATGAATTTGATTTTATGATGTTCACAAATTTCCACAAAACTTTGGTTTTCACTTAAAAAGCCGTATCCAGGGAAAATCGCGTCGCATTCGCTGATTTCAGCAGCAGTGATGATAGCAGGGATGCTTAAATAACTTTGCGCCGACTTTGGCCCACCAATGCAAATAGCCGCATCAGCGTACTTTAAATACAGCGCGTCTTTGTCCGCTGTGGAGTACACCGCAATGGCTTGCTTGCCCATTTCTTGAATGGTGCGAATCGCGCGAAGGGCGATTTCACCGCGATTTGCAACAAGGATCTTTTCGATCTTCATTACAATTTCTCCACACTAAACAACGGCATATCAAACTCCACTGGCTGTCCATCTTCCACTAAAATACTGACAATCTTACAATCAAACTCTGCTTCGATTTCATTCATGATTTTCATGGCTTCGATGATGGCGATAGGTTGTCCTTTTTTCACCACTTGGCCTATTTTGATAAAAGGGGCAGCGCCTGGGGCTGGGGCTTGGTAAAAGGTGCCAACCATGGGAGATTTAATGCTAGGACCTTCGACACAAGGGACAGCAGACTGAGCAGGAACGGACTGCTGTATTGCGGTTTCTCTTAAGACAGATTGCGCGGGAGCGGACACAAGGGTGGTAACTTCACCCCTTTTTTCGATTTCGATTTCAAAGTCATTTTCTTTTACATGTAAACGGGTAATTCCAGTACTATCAAAAAATTTCATCAAATCTTTGATGTCTTGTTTCTTCATAGGGAGGCTCCTAAATGTGAGGGTTTTGAACCGCTTTGAAGGATTTTTGGCGGTGCAATTTTGTGTTATAATACCACACATTCAACTAACTTGCACTTAAGGATACCCATGGGTTTGAAAGCCGACAGCTGGATTCGAAAGAAGTCACTTGAGGAAAAAATGATAGAACCGTTTTGTGAAGAACAGGTAGGAAAAAACGTCGTGAGCTATGGTGTAAGTAGCTACGGATACGACATCCGCGTCGGACGCGAGTTCAAAATCTTTACCAATGTTAATTCTACAGTGGTGGATCCCAAGCACTTTGACGAAAAAAATGTGGTGGATTTTGAAGGAGATGTGTGCATCGTCCCACCCAACTCTTTTGCCCTTGCGCGCACGGTAGAGTACTTTCGCATTCCCCGCAACGTGTTGGCCATTTGTTTAGGCAAAAGCACCTACGCAAGATGTGGCATCATCGTGAATGTCACGCCCTTTGAACCTGATTTTGAAGGGCATATTACTATTGAGATTTCTAACACCACACCGCTACCTGCGAAGATTTATGCCAACGAAGGCATCGCGCAAGTGCTCTTTTTAGAAGGGGACGAACCATGTGAAACGACGTATAAGGACAAGGCGGGTAAGTACCAAGGACAAACTGGCATCACCCTGCCTCGTATTTTGAGGTAATTATCTAAGAAGTAAGGTCATTTGCTGTTGCAAAACGGCCATGTTGTGAGACTGGGCTAAAGTCGAAGCGGTAAGACCCGTTTGGCTTTGGCTAAGCTCATTGAGCTTTTGACTTAGCGGTGTTTCGGAAACTTGCGCGTAACTCGAAGCGGTGCTACTAATGCCCGCAAGCAAATTATTGACCGCGACTTGCGCCCCTTGACTCGCACTGCCTACGTCTGAAAACAATCCACTCACTTGTTCCCGCAACCCTTCGATGCTTTCTTGATCATCAATAGCAATCTCGCTCATGTTGACCTCACCAAGCCCTAAAGCAGACGCATTCCCAAAAAGGGCTTGTCCGTTAAAGGTGGTTTGATTGATCATGTCGCTCATAGCGTCACGGGTGGTGTTGAATTCTTGCGTTAGCATGGCTTTTTGGTCGCTTCCTAGGGCGGCATTATTGTAAGCAGCGGAGAGTTCATTGAGGCGTTCTGCCCCTGCTTGCACGCCTTTGAGTGCGCCATCGGCCACTTGAAGCATCCCGATAGTCGCGTTTTCGTTTTGGACTTGTTGGGTCATGGTGGCAAGTTGGGAATTAAGCATGTTGGCGGTGATGAGATTGGCTCCATCTTTGCCGCTTAGTTCACGTGTCGCCGCGATTTTTGACAACGTCTCTTCGGTGTTGGTTTTGTGTTGGTTCATCACAGTGGATGTGAAGGTGTTGGTTAACGATCCGATTTGCATGGGAACCTCCTCGGTATAAACACTGACTCAATAAGTTTTTGAGCGGATTTTTGAGGCCATCAAACGCGCAGGACGAGCGTTGGCCGAAAACCCTCGGAGATTTGTCAGGGATGACAAACCGAGAATGAGCGAAAAAGCCTATTGAGTCAGTGCCGTAAATGCATCTTAAGGTAGATTTTACCTCTTTTGTGGCACGAAAGTCAAACCAAACCTAGGTTTTGGTATCATTGCGCATCTTCGCGCAAGGATTGCATCAGTGTTTAACGGAAAAAATATCCTCATCACCGGCGGAACAGGCAGTTTTGGCAACATGGCCACCCGTATGCTTCTTGCCTCTTACAAACCCAACAAAATCATCATCTACTCCCGCGACGAACTCAAACAATACGAAATGGCCCAACGTTTTAATGCGCCTTGCATGCGCTACTTCATCGGTGATGTGCGAGACGAAAAACGCTTGCAAAAAGCCATGAATGGGGTAGACCTTGTCATTCATGCGGCTGCACTCAAACACGTTCCTATCGCCGAATATAACCCCATGGAGTGCATCAAAACTAACATCTACGGCGCGCAAAATGTCATCGATGCCGCACTTGATAATGGCGTCAAAAAAGTCATCGCCCTCTCTACCGACAAAGCCGCCAGCCCCATCAACCTCTACGGCGCTACTAAACTGGCTAGCGATAAACTTTTTGTGGCCGCCAACAACATCAAAGGGAGCCAAGACACCCAGTTTTCCGTCGTCCGCTACGGCAATGTCATCGGCTCACGCGGGTCTGTGGTGCCTTTTTTCAAGCAACTCATCGCTGATGGGGCGACGAGTTTGCCTATCACCGATGGGCGCATGACGCGCTTTTGGATTACCTTGCCCCAAGGGGTCGAATTTGTTTTTAAAAGCTTTGCGCGAATGCATGGCGGAGAGATTTTTGTGCCCAAAATTCCTTCCATGAAAATCACCGACCTTGCCTATGCCATCGCCCCTCACCTGCCTACGCATACCATCGGTATTCGCCCGGGAGAAAAACTGCACGAAGTGATGGTGCCCAGTGATGATAGCCATTTGACCCTAGAATTTAACGACCATTTTATCATCAAGCCTACCATTCGCTTTTCCACACCCGTGGAGTTTACATGTAACGCCCTTGGAGAGTCTGGCAAGGCTGTGGAGTTTGGGTTTGAGTACAATTCTCAGGCCAATACCTGCTGGCTAGGCGCTACAGAACTTCTTGAAATGATCGAAGCCCTATGATTCCCTATTCGTGCCAACATGTGGATGAAGACGACATCGCCGCCGTTGTGGAGGCCCTAAGGGGGGATTTTCTCACGGGTGGAACTACGGTGGAAGCCTTTGAAAACGCCTTAGCCGACTACTTACATGTAAAGCATGTGGTGGTACTAAACTCAGCGACTTCGGCCTTACATGTAGCCTATCGGTGCATTGGTTTGAGCAAAGGAGATACCATCATTACCACACCCATCACCTTTGCTGCGACCGCTAACGCCGCGCTCATGTGCGGAGCGACGCCTGTTTTTTGCGATGTAAAGTACGATGGCAACATAGACGAACGCAAACTTGAAAACCTCATCACCCCCCAAACCAAAGCCATCGTTCCCGTGGATTTGGGCGGCAATCCTGTGGAAATTCACGCCATCAAAGCCTTGTGCGACGCCCACGGACTCTTTCTCATCGAAGATGCTTCCCATGCC
>JACUTV010000044.1 GCA_014859645.1 Campylobacterales bacterium | reverse complement strand
GTCAATCGCATGGTGTTTATCGCAGGGGGCATTGCCCATGGCGCGTATGGAGGCATTGGGATTGCCTTTTTTATGGGACTTTCACCTTTGCTTGGCGCAGGAGTGTTTGCCTTTGTTTTGGCACTGATTATTGCAGCGATTACCTTTAAAAACAAAGAACGCATTGACGCAGTTATTGGGGCGTTATGGGCCTTTGGGATGGCCGTTGGGATTGTTTTTATCGACCTCACCCAAGGGTACAATGTGGACTTGATGAGTTATCTGTTTGGGAGTATTTTAAGCGTCCCGCAAAGCGACGTGTGGGCGATGGGCGGTATCACGTTGCTCGTCGCTGGCGTAGTGGGTATCTTTTACAAAGAACTTCAAGCCATGAGTTTTGACCCCGAATTCGCCCAACTTCGAGGCGTTCCGGTGAAGCTTTTGTATTATGTGTTAGTGGTGTTAGTGGCTTTGTGCGTGGTGGCGACCATCCGCGTAGTGGGCCTGGTGCTTGTAATTGCCCTGCTGACCATCCCCCCGTACATCGCTGAGGGGTTTTCTTCAAAACTTGGCGTGATGATGGTGCTTTCTGCCCTGATGGCGACCTTTTTTACCCTAGGGGGATTGTGGCTTTCCGTCGCCTATGACCTCACCTCTGGCGCGTCTATTATCCTCGTGGCGTCACTTTCGTTTTTTCTTGCTCTTGGGGCAAAACGTTTTAAAACATAGCCTGTTTAGTTTCGCGCTTGGTGCGTAGATACGTGCCAAGTTCCGCTGTTAAAATCCCCACCAAAATCAACACTGCCCCAGTAAGCTGCGCAGCATTAAGCATTTCATTGACCCACAAATAGCCCGCAATGCCCGCACTCACAGGCTCCATGGTGAAAATGATGGCCGTTTTTGCTGGCGTTGTGAACCGCTGCATGGCGGTTTGGACAAAAAAGGCAAACACTGTCGCAAACACGGCCGTGATGATGATGGCTTCTAGGAAAATCCCCTCAAAAGCCGCAGGCAACAGTTGTCCGTCAAAGACAAGGGCGCCCACCAACGACAAAAGGCTCACCACTGCAAACTGGATAACCACAAGCACGTAAATGTTGCACTGTTTCACATAGTACGCCGTGCAGGAGATTTGGAGTGCAAACATCAGCGCACAAATGAGCGCGTAGACTTCTCCAACACCTAGCCCAATCTCCCCTTGGGCCGAGAGCAAATACAACCCCACCGCGGCTACCACCGCGCCGAGAGTAGAGTAAATCGTGGTGGGTTTTTTAAAAATCACGTAGACTAAAAAGGGGACAATCACCACATTAAGTCCCGTAATAAACGCGACTGTGGAAGAGTAGGTATACGTTAAGGCAAACGTTTGAAAGGCAAAACCAAGAAATAAAAACGTCCCAAGCACCATCCCGCCAACCACACTAGCGCGGTCGATGACGCGCAACTGCTTTACAGCCAAAAGTGCCATCAAGAGCGTAGCGCACAAAAAACGCCAAAACAAAAACACATACACTGGAGACTCTTCCACCGCTTGTTGCACGGGCACAAAGGTCAATCCCCACGCAATGGCCACCAACAACAACGAAAAGTCCGCACCATACTCTTTTAGCTTTTCCACGCCTTGCTCCTAGGTGTTTTAAAAGCGACATTGTAGCGCACAAATTCAAAAAACTGATGACGCCAAGGAGGGGTTTTAAGCTAACAAGAATGACGAGGTTTGTGCTTTACATGTAAAGGGTCAAAGAGGAGGTGAGCCATTGTTGCCACCACACCTTTTTGCCCTTACATGTAAGCTTGTTATTGGAGTTAATTGGCTTTGAAAATCCCTAGGGGTTTGCCAAGGGGTAGAAACTGTTTTCCAAAATGGCGGTTGAGTAAAATAGCCCCCGAACCATAGAATGAAAGCACTGCAATGCACAGCTCTGCCCACGCTGCGAGCGTGTGTGCTCTTGGAAAGAGGCCAAAAATATCGCCGATGAGTCCCAAGAAAAGCACGTCGATGAGGATAAAAATCGCCAACAAGACTTTATTGGTTTCCACTGCGCCTATGGTCATGAAAAGGGTAAAGATAAGGTACCCCACAATGGCAAATCCTAGCTGTTTGATGTCCGCTTGGGACGCTAGCACTTCGCTAAAAACACCCATTTTTATCATCCACGACAACGCCACCCCAAACCAAAAAAAGGCGTAGGCACCAAAGGCCGTCGCCCCAAACACATTGTTGTGTTTAAAGTCAAAAAGACAGGCGATAAGCTGTACAAACGCGCCCAAAAAAATAGCCCACGACAGCACCAACGAGAGTCCTGACGTGAGTCCTAATTTTTGAGAAGAAGCCACTAGTGTCACCATTGCCAAGCCAAAAAGTCCAAAAGGCGTTGGGTCAGCAACAACGTGTTTAGTGTGAGAAATGTCTTGAACCACGGGGGAGTCTCCATGTTGAGGTAAAATAAATGGCGCATTATAATGCATATTTCCAATATTTATGTGATAAAAATGCCATGATTGCTAAACCCGCTGCACTAAAGAAGCTAATTCCTCTTACATGTAAGGCTTTGCTTGTTTCAAAACCACCATCCAAGCGTGTTGTGTTTAAAAAATAGGCGGTTTGTTTGCCTTAGTTTTAGGAACTTTGGCTAGAATTAACTACTTTTTATGGAAAGGTAGTTATGAGTGAACCCATCATTCAGATGAAAAACGTTCAGAAATTTTTCGGAGATTTTCACGCCCTTAAAGACATTGATTTTCACGTCAACAAAGGCGAAATTGTTGTCATTTGTGGCCCAAGTGGGAGTGGAAAATCTACCCTGATTCGCTGTATTAACCGCCTCGAAGAGATTGACAGCGGTGAGATCACCCTAGACGGGCACGATATTTACAACAAAAAAAGCAACCTCAACCACATTCGCGCGGAAGCGGGGATGGTGTTTCAGCATTTTAATCTTTTCCCGCATTTGACCATCATCGAAAACATCTCTATCGCGCAAATGAAGGTAAAAAAGAGTTCTAAAAAAGAGGCTAAAGCCACCTCTATGAAGCTACTAGAGCGCGTCGGCTTGGCACACAAAGCAGATGGCTACCCCAACGAACTCTCGGGTGGTCAAAAACAGCGCGTTGCCATCGCACGCACTTTGGCTATGAAACCCAAAATCTTACTCTTTGATGAACCCACTTCCGCTTTGGACCCTGAGATGATTGGCGGCGTATTGGATGTCATGCGAGAGCTTGCCAAAGAAAACTACACCATCGTGTGCGTGACCCATGAAATGGGCTTTGCCAAAGAAGTGTGTAACCGCGTTGTGTTTATGGATGAGGGAGTGATTTTAGAAGAAAACGACCCTGAGAGCTTTTTCGCTTCCCCTAAAACCGACCGTGCGAAGAAATTTATTCAAGAAGTGTTAGTCCATTAAAAATTTTCTAAAGGAGTTTGTATGAGAAAACTGTTAGCGATGCTTATGGTGTTTTTTGGCATCCAAGCGATGGCGGGTGATTTGGAGTTGTGGAAAAAATCTGCACTCAATAAAATCATCGAACGTGGTGAGTTGATTGTTGGCCTTGAGCCTGGCTATATGCCCTTTGAAATGCGCGACAAACAAGGCAATATCATCGGGTTTGACGTCGACATGGCAAACGAAATGGCCAAAGCCATGGGTGTCAAACTTACCCTTGTGCCTACCGCATGGGATGGCATCATCGCTGGCTTGTTAGCGGGCAAATATGACATCATCGTCTCTGGCATGACGGTTACCCAAGAGCGCAACTTGCGCATCAACTTTGCCAACCCTTACATTAGCGTAGGCCAAACCCTTTTGGTTGACAAAAAACACGCAGGTAAAAGCTGGCGCGACCTTGATACACCCGAGCACACCATCGTTACTAAACTTGGTGTAACGGGCGAAATCGCGACACGTCGTATGTTCCGCCGTGCGAAAATCCGCACCTTTGAAACCGAAGCAGACGGCGCGCAAGAATTACTTAATGGCAACGCAGACGCGTTTGTGTACGACAAACCTTATAACGCCATCTTTATGGCTGAAAAAGGCAAAGGCCGCATCATTCACCTTGACGAAGAACTCACCTTTGAACCCCTGGGTTGGGCAGTACGCAAAGGCGACCCAGACTTTATCAACTGGCTCAACAACTTCCTCACACAAATGAAGGGTGATGGACGCTATGAGCGCATTTACGACCGCTGGTTTAATGACGACGCTTGGTTGAAACGAGTACTCTAGTTCATGGCCAAACAGCACACCTCCTTGCTTAAGAATAAAACATTCGGACACGTTGTGTCCGTCTTGTTTTTTGTCATAGTAGGGTACGCTTTTTTCACTTCCGCTTCCAATATGAACTACATTTGGAAGTGGACTAGCGTCCCTAAGTATTTTGCGCACGAAAAAACGTCCATTATCGATGCTCCGTACGATGGCGTTGTGAGTGTAAAGGAAAATAGAGTCGTCATTGAGGGCCCTGAAGGGGAACGGACTATTGAGATACCCAGCGGGTATGACATCAAGGTCTTTGATGGTGCCACGCTCTTTGAATACGACATCATCGCGTCTTCGACACAATGGGAACCAGGACCGCTTCTTTTGGGCCTATGGGTTACCTTGGAGGTTTCTGCGATTTCTGCGATTTTGGCATTGTTTATTGGAACCTTTGTGGCCTTTATGCGCATGTCTAGCTACCAATTCCTCAATGACATCGCCGCGGTATACATCACGATTATCCGAGGCACGCCCCTTTTGGTGCAGATTTTTATATTTTACTTTATAATCGCAACCATCTTTGAGCTCGACCGTTTCGTAGCAGGTGCACTGAGTCTTGGGATTTTCTTTGGAGCGTACATTGCAGAAGTCTTGCGCGGTGCCATCCAGTCTATCGACAAAGGCCAGTACGAAGCGGCCAAGTCGTTGGGGATGAATTACGGCCAAACCATGGCGTTTATTATCATGCCCCAAGCCCTTAAACGTGCGCTTCCTACCCTTGTGGGTGAGATGATTGCCCTCGTGAAAGACTCTTCTCTTGTGTCGGTTATTTCTATCACTGACCTTACTAAGGTGGGGCGTGAGATTGTTGCTAACACCTTTTCACCTTTTGAAACGTGGCTAGTGATTGCAGGGATGTATTTTAGTATTACCGCGATTCTTTCTTACATCGGTCATCGCATCGAAAAGAAGATGAAAGAACAAGGCGGTATGTAGCCCAAATCCTGTACATGTAAGGATTTTTCCTTACATGTACTCTTGCAACTCCCGCTTTAAGGTCTCAATCACTTCTTTTTCTCGCTCTTTGACAAACCGAGTAATGTGCCCTTTACTCGTAGAATCCGTTTGCAGTTTCATGCAGTAACGGTACGCGCCGTCGTATTCAAACACATTAACCACTGTTGCTTTTACGACGATAGCTACCTTTTCTTGATTGGAAGGCATAATGAGCTCAAAACCCACTTCCACACTGTCATGCGCTTGAATGGTGTGGTTAAGTTTACTCACCACACCTACGCCACCCAGTGAGAGGTCAAACAAAATCCCTTCAATGGCTTGGTTATTTTTCGCATCCACTAAGGTCACTTTTGCTACGGTGTTGGGATGCACCCTCGAGGATTCGCGCTGGGTCGCTGGCATATTGAGTAAATAGACAAAGTTGGTGAGCGTGACTTCGTGCTGCACCATGTTGCAAAACACAATATCCGCTTTCACGGGCTTACTAAAAAACTGGTTTTGCACGATGTAGGCTTTGTTGTCATGTTTCATGGCCAACTCTTGCAAAGGATCTATTTTAAACACCACTTCTTCATCTCCCACTTCTACGATGGTCGCCTCCGAAACAATGGGCACCCCTTCGTACAGGTTCAAAAACGTAATGGTTTCGTGTTTGTTATGGATGTTAGCAAACACATCAAAGATATTGTTATGAATGAAAAACCCCGCTTCTTCTCCAAAAGAAATACTCTTTACATGGAGGGGTAAATTACAGCACTCTCTAGCATCAATCATAAACCGCGAGGAAGAAAGTGTTTCAATGAGTTCCAAAATCCACGACTCGTATTTTGCTTGGTTAATCACATAAAGCCACGCACGCGCCAAGACCAAAGAAGCCTCCATGGCACTTATTTCCTGAAGGAGTTTTTCTTTTGAAGGGAGGATGGGAAGGTAGATTGCTTCGTAAAACCCCAACAACGCGTCGGTGAGTTCAGGGGTGGATTCTTGTTTTAAAACGCTAAAGCACGCTTCTAAAAACCCTTGTTTTTGGGATTCAAAAAAGGATCTAACCTCAGCACTTTGGAGAGGGTGAGACGTTTTCATGGTATTCCTTAGCGTTTGCTTGACGAGAAAAGTAAGTAAACGTGCATGTATGGGGCATTATAACGCATCTTTTTCATTTTTCACTAGAACCTTCTCAAGGTGTAAACAGACTTGCGTCCCCTTGTTTTCTTTTGAAACAAGAGTGATAAAAATCCCATACGCATCGCAATAAGCCTTCACCATACTCAGTCCCAATCCATACCCTGTAGTATGGGGATTTGCTTGATAATACCGGTCAAACACGCGAAAGCGCGTCCCCTCATCCATGCCCACGCCCCCATCTTCCACACACAATTTTCCATCCACAAGGCGCACCTTCACCCATCCTTGGTGGTGATTGTATTTATAGGCATTGCTTAGCAAGTTAGAAACGCTTTGTTCAAACCCGATTCTATCCGTATGGATGGTGGTTGGCGTGAGAGTAGCACTAAGCGCAATCTCCCGTTGCATCCCACTGCAACGGATTAAACACGCCTCAACTGCAGTCTTTGCATCAAAGGTTTCTTCTTTTACCAACCGAATTTCACGCTTGATGTAGTATTCCATTTGCTCGTATAGCGCGTAAAGGTTGGTGCACGCTTGGGTGATGCGCCCAAGGCGCGTGAGGGATTTTTCCTCTTGGGTGGTTTTTTCCAAAAGATGGACGTTGGTTTTGATGGTTGCCAAAGGCGCGTTGAGTTCGTGCAAGGTTTCGCGCACCAGACGCTCTAAAAGGTGGTTGGTTTGAAACAAGGAAGACAGAAGATACGAGGCCACAAAAGGACTCACTAACGCCGCTACACCTAACGCTAACACGAAGCCGACCCAAAATCCCCACAGCCAAGCGCCCCCCAATCCTACGCTTGCCACCACCACCATAACACCAAAAAGAAGACTCGCTTCCTTCCAAACCCTACGCTTCAAAGCGGTACCCAAGTCCTCGCACGTTCGTAATGGCTTCTTTGCCAAAGATTTTTTTGAGGTTGTTCACATACACGCGCAACGCACCTTCGCTGGGCTCTTTGGACGCACTCCACAACCGCTCTATAATCATCTCTTTGGTCACCACCTTGCCACGGTACTCTAACAAAAGGGTTAACAGTTCTATGTCTTTGGGGTTGACATTTAGTTCATCACCGTTTTTTAGCACCCGCTTGTGGCGTGTGTCAAGGCAAAAGGTTTCGTTAATCACAAGAGGTGCGTGAGCAAAACCGCTACGCATGAGTAGCGCACCGATGCGGCATTTTAACTCTTCCAGATCAAAGGGTTTTTTTACATAATCATCCGCTCCCACCGCATACCCTTTCAGCAAGGTAGGCGTATCTTTAGCAGAAGTGATGACCATCGCAGGGGTTGTATCGCCCCCTTCGCGCAGCAATCGTAAACATTCAAGCCCACTCATATCAGGCAGATTAATATCCATCAGATACACGTCAAAGCGGGTGCGGTAACTCGCTTCGATGGCTTTAGCTCCGGTGTGAAACACGTGCGCTTGGTAGCCGTAGCATTCTAAAAAATCCTGCAACGTTTCGCCCAAAAGTACATCATCTTCCAAAACTAACACGTTAGCATTCATCGTGTTCCTTTTTAAAACGTGAGGATTTTCTCCATAATACGCGCCTTATGAAATGCGGTTAACACCTCGCCATGAGTGGTTTCTTGCAAGGTTACATGTAAAGCGATATGCGCAATCTTTTCACTCAGTGCTAACAGGTGAGACCGAGGCGTCACCGTATCTCCCTCAACCTCCACTAAAAACACGGGCGCGCTAACCTCTGACATGTAACGCGTGGACTCAAAAGGATGCCGAATGAGCCAATCAATAGGAAAATACGGATACGATGCTTTGGCAAGAGAGCGGATGGAATCGTATGGCGTAATCAACACCAGCTTTTGCGTTGGGCGATTGGCCGCAAGGTACGTCGCCACTCCCGTACCAAGGCTTCGCCCCATCACAATCACGTCGCGTTCCTTCGTAAAGGTATCGTACACGCGCAACGCATCGGCAAACAACGCTTCTTGGGAAGGTTTACCGCCTGATTTCACATACCCCCTGTAATTAAAGGCCACCACTTCTAGTTCAAGTGCTGGGTCAAGGTGCAACAAAAGGCGGGTAGCATCGTCCGCATTGCCACCAAAATAAAGCAACACTGGCCCATGGGGATGGGCACGCCGTTTGCCCTCCAACGTAACCTCTGGGGCAACATCAAAGCGCAACACTTCACACCCTTGACATGAAAAATCAAACGGCGTTTGAATGGCCGCTGCGTTAAAAATCTGACGCTCCTGGGTGACGTACATGTAGACCAACGCCCCAACATACACCACCAGCGGAAGAATAAGCCATTTGAGCATCAGTTTCTCACCTAAATCGCCTCTTCGCCCTCTTCATTTGTTCGGATGCGTACCACGCGCTCGATAGTACTCACGAAGATTTTTCCATCCCCAATCTTGCCTGTGCGTGCGGATTCGGTAATCGCATCAATGGCCGCTTGCACATCGGTGTCTTTAACCACCACTTCAATTTTCACTTTTGGTAAAAAATCTACCACATACTCTGCCCCACGGTACAATTCAGAATGCCCTTGTTGACGTCCGTAGCCTTTCACTTCACTCACGGTCATCCCCGTAATCTCTAGTTGCGTAAGGGCGTCTTTGACTTCTTCTAGCTTAAAAGGTTTGATAATAGCTTCAATTTTTTTCACGTAAACTCCTGCGTATTTTGGGATGATTGTAACACGTTTTATGTAACGGGACTCTTATCAGAGTGCTTACAAAAACACACTTTACAAGAACTCTATTTAATCGTAACGCTAAGAATCACTTGATTCTCCACAGGGCGGTCGCCAGAACCTACTTTGGTGCGTTCGATTTTGCGTATCACGTCCATGCCCTCTACCACTTCGCCAAAGATTGTGTGGCGACCGTTGAGCCAGGGTGTTGGAACGGTGGTGATGAAAAACTGGCTTCCGTTTGTGTTAGGGCCTGCATTTGCCATAGCCAAGATACCTGGGCGGTCAAAAACGATATTGGGGCGAAACTCATCTTCAAAAGGCTCTCCCCAAAAGGAAACACCGCCACGCCCTGAAGCGGTCGGGTCGCCTCCTTGAATCATGAAGTTTTTAATCACCCGATGAAAAACGGTGTTGTCGTAGTAGTTTTTCTTGGCTAACCCCACAAAATTTTCTACTGCTTTGGGGGCGATTTGCGGAAACAGTTCCACCACAATCTCTCCTTGGCTTGTTTGAAACACCGCGGTACGCTCTTGCGCCCACGCTCCCAACCCAAGCAACACCACCAATAGACCAATTTTCAATACGCTCATACTTCTTCCTTTCCAATCAATTCGCTTTGTTTAAAGCGGTACACTTTGTTTTTCACTTTTTCCAAAATCCCCGCACCAATCATTTGCTTAAACATGTTCACAACAGTGGGTTTACTCACTCCTACTTCTTCCATGATTTCATAATAGGAGCCGTGGAACACATTGTCTTTGTCTCGTCGGTCAATGATATAGCGCAAAATGGCTATTTTTTTACCGCCTATGAGTGCGGATAAGGCTTCCACCACATGAGCGCACCCTTCAAGTTTTTTGCCTTGAATCTTGGGCAACAACGTTGTATACAGTGTGCTAATAAGGTCTTTGATGTTAATGGGCTTGGTGATAAACCCTTCGACTCTTAATTTAATGGCTTCTAGCAAATATTCCGTCTCGGTAAAGGCTGTTGTGATAATCACGGGCGTTGTTTTATGGTGTTCATTGCGCAAGGCTTTTACCATGCCAATACCATCAAGTCTTGGCATCATGATGTCGGTGATGATGAGATCAAACTCCCGCTCAAGGGCCATCTCAAGGCCTTCTTTGCCATCACTCGCCACGACGATTTCTTTCACAAAATCTGCAAGGATAAGCCGTGTTTGTTCGCGCACACTCGCTTCATCTTCCACGTACAAAATGACACATTCTTTTAAGCTGTTTAAATCCATTGTTACCCCTTTGTTGGCACTTCTTGTGTTGGAATTTTGATTTCTATTTTTGCACACGCTTCGTAGTCTTGGCCCTTAAATTGGTACGCCGTATTGAAAGCACGAATCGTCCCATGCATCTGATTTTCGATGATTTGCTTGGACATATACAGCCCAATCCCCGTCCCGCTGGCTTGGTGTTTGGTGGTAAAGTAGGGGTCAAACATCCGCTCTAGCACCGTCGCGGGAATCCCTCCGCCATTGTCAATCACCCGCACACAGTTCACCTCTCCCGCTTGTTCAATCTCCACGACAATCCACCGTTCACCTTGTGCTTTTTCAAGAGCATCTTTGGCGTTAGATAAAAGGTTCATCATGACTTGCGAAAACTCATTAGGATACCCAAAGGCTTCACAATCACCTTTACATGTAAGGGTGATTTCGATGGCATCTTTGGCGTAAAAATTGCGCATCATCGCCACGGTTTGGTTAATGTTTTCACACAGATTAAACACTTGCTTTTCCCGTCCCGCGTGAAAGTAATTGCGAAAATCGTCGATGGTTTTTGACATGCTATTGGCAAGCATCATGCCTTGTTCCACTTGCGCATCTACAAAGGGTTCATCCAACTTTCCATGCATCTGCTTGGTTTGAAAACTTTGGATGAGCAGCGCAAGGGCATTAAGAGGCTGACGCCACTGATGGGCAATGTTGCCTATCATCTCGCCCATGGCCGCAAGACGTGACTGGCGGTACATAATCTCATCTTTTTGGCGGCTTTGCTCGATCTCATAGGCCACCCGTTTTTCAAGGCCTTGATTCAGTGCCACAAGTTCTTTGGTTTTTTCTTCGACGGTTTTTTCTAAGTTGGCATACAACGAACGCATGTGTTGCAAAATGATGGCCGCGAACAATGCCGCAACAATGATGGCAATCATCACCCCCATGATAATCCACTCAAAGGTGCTAACATACACCCGCTCCGTACGTTGTTTGCCCGCATTGGCCGCTTCGAGGGAAAAATGGATGAGCTGAGAAAGGTGAATGTTCACCGAGTGAATCGCAGGATAAAGAGATTCCCGCAACAAGGCAAAAGCTTCTTCTGTTTCATACGCTTCAAAATGTTCAAACATGCCCTCTAAAATGGCATTAACCCGCACAATACGCTCTTCAGTACGCCCAATCAAATCTTCTTTCAGCGTCAGCGTAGGCGTCTGTTTGTCTACTTCAGGCGTTAAGCCCCAGTTGCGAAAGATTTGCACAATCCAATCGCTCTCATCAATCTCCAAGCTTGCCTTGTACTCCCGCCAACTTCGGTATACCAACTCTTGTGCCAGTTCAATCACCCGTTTGCCGTCTTTCACCCCGACTTCATTGCCTTCAATCTCACGCAAGGTGTCCAAAATATTGACCGTGTAGACGTCTTTGAGGCTCTCAAGCTGAATCATCGGCAGGGTATATTTACTGTACAAAATATCAAATTCATACTTCATGCGACTTAAGCCCAAGTGGGCAAAACTCCCCACAAACAGCATCCCACTTACCAATATCATAAACAAAAGGGTTGTTTTGCGCGGAACGCTCATGGCTTGCAAGGAAGCAAAAGTCTTCATGAACCACCTACTCATCGCTCACCACCCCAATCACTTCAAAGGCTTCATTGCGGTACTGGGTGATGTACACTTCATCCAAGCACCCGCAATGGTTTTCTTCCTTGGTCAAAAGTTCGTGTTTTGACGCTTGCGAGGCCATGGTTTCCATGGCGTCCACAAAGGTTTTTTTGTCAAAACGGGGGCCAAGGGATTCAAAGAGGTTGGCTACCATTTGCGCCGCAAGGTACCCTTCCAAAGAAGCAAACCCGATGGCCGCTTCCGTGTAATGGCGCCGCATACTCCCACGGTAACGCTCCAAATCTTCCCCTTCCCCCCACGGCAAAGGAACCACTTGCGAGAAAATCAAATTAGACGCCACGCATTGCAGGTCAATCATAATCGTTTGCGCCGAGGCGAAGGAGATAATGGCCTTGGTTGCACGGCTAAGCGACGTGGTGACAGAACGACGAATAAATTCCACCACTGGCCGCGCCGTGCCAATCATAATCACCGCGTCAGGATGGGTAGCTTCAAGCTCATAAATGGCATGGCCCACGGCTAAGGTATTGCGTTTGTAACTCCCCTCGCCCACTAACCGCATCCCGCGTTCTTTGAGCAATTCTTTCACCGAATGCAATCCCGTGTGCCCAAAACTGTCATTTTGGTAAAACACCGCAATGCGCCCGTAGCCTTTTTCATCAATCAAATGAGACAACAGCGCTTTGATTTCCAAGTGGTACCCTTTGCGCACATTTAAAATCAAAGGCTCAAGGGGATCGCGCAAAAACGAAGCGCCTGAAACAGGGGCAATTAGCGGTGTGTTATGGGAGCGCATCAGCGGTAAAATAGCCTCCGTTGTGGGCGTTCCCACCAGTCCGAACAAGGCAAACACCCGTTCTTTTTCAATCAGATTTTGGATATTTTCAAGGGTGATTTTAGGCTCATACTGGTCATCTTTGGCGATGAGTTTAATCGTCCGCCCATGCACACCACCCTTGGTATTGAGGTCTTTAAAATAAGCATCCGCCCCTTGGTAAAAGCTTTGGCCAAGCCCGCCAAGGTCACCCGAGAGGGCCGCAGACATGCCTAGGCGTATTTCATTTTCTTGGTAGGTATCATAGTGGCGAAACACCAACCATAACGAAAAAAAGGCAAGGCTGAGGACGAAAATAAGCTGTTTCATGATGATGGTATAATAGCACCCAAAACGTATAAAATGACTTAATAGGTAAAGCAAAATGAAACTTTTTTCATGGAATGTCAACGGAATCCGCGCAATTGCAAAAAAAGATGCCCTTTTACATGTAGAGACTTTGGAGCCTGACATCCTTTGTTTTCAAGAAATCAAAGCCGAAAAAGAGCAAATTCCGCCCCTATTTTCCACGCCCTTTTTGGAAACCCACATCAACCCCGCCTTCAAAAAGGGGTATTCTGGCACCATGACGCTCAGTAACCGTGCCTTTGCTACAACCGATACCGCCTTGCACATCGACCACACCCACGAAGGGCGGATTTTGGAGCACCATTTTGACGACGTGGCCTTGTTTAATGTCTACTTTCCCAACGGCCAACAAAGCGAAGAACGCCTCGCCCACAAGCTAAAATTTTATAAAGATTTTCTCGCCTACTGCGAAGCCTTGCGCGCGCAGGGAAAGAGCATCATCATTTGTGGCGATGTGAACACGGCCCATCGGGAAATCGACCTTACCAACCCAAGGGCAAATGCGGGCACTTCGGGATTTTTACCCATTGAACGGGCATGGATTGACACCCTGCTAAGCCTTGGCTACATCGACACCTTTCGGCACGTGCACGGGGAAGTGAAAGAGGTCTATTCGTGGTGGTCGTACCGCTTTGGTGCGCGGATGAAAAACATCGGATGGCGGATTGATTATTTTTTTATTTCCGAGGATTTAAAAGACGCCCTTGAAGACGCCTTTATCCTCGACCACATCACGGGGTCTGACCACTGCCCTGTGGGGATTTCCATTGACCTGTAAATGCTGTGGCGCAAACACAGAAACGTTTTACGAGGACTATTTTCGTTGCCTTACATGTAAGGCTATTTTACTTCACCCTCGCAAGCACCTTTCCAAAGAAGCTGAAAAAACCCACTATGCCTTTCATGAAAACAGCCTAGAAAACGAAGGATATGTGCGCATGTTTGAGGGGTTTTTAACCTTTGTAGACGGCTTTGGACCCTACGGTGAAACCGTGTTAGATTTTGGCTGTGGGCCTAGTCCTGTGTTAGCCTATTTGCTCCAAACACCCACCAACACCGTGCGTTATTTTGACCCCTATTTTTTTCCAGATACTGCCTACACTTCCCACCAATACGACCTCATCACCTCCACGGAAGTATTTGAACACCTCGCTAACCCACACACCGTGTTAGCTCACCTTGCTAGCTTGCTTGCCCCCAAAGGTCACTTAGCGCTGATGACCCATTTTCATTACGATGACCGTGAACGTTTCGCCGCGTGGTGGTACCCCAAAGACCCGACCCACATCACCTTTTACACACCTCACACCTTTGAAATCCTTGGGCAAAAAACGGGCTTACATGTAAAGGGCCACAACGGTAAAAATGTAATCGTTTTAAAAAAAAATTAGACAAACCGTCGATTTTTTACAAAATATCAACCTCTTGTCATGAAACTGTGCTAGGCTTCGGGTAGTAGACTTTTTATCCCACCCAGCACAAGGAACCTTCATGCACACCATTGGCAACATAGACATCCACCCTGTTCTTTACGATTTTGTCGAGCACGAACTCTTACCAGATTTGGGCATCACCAGTGCGTGTTTTTGGGGAAATTTTGAAGTTTTATTGCACCGCTACACCCCCGCCAACGCGCTTCTTTTAAAAGAACGTGATGCCTTGCAAGCGCAGATTGACCAGTGGCACATCGCCCATCCGCACCCCACGTACGAAGCACAAAAGGCTTTTCTCCAGGACATCGGCTACTTGCTTCCTACCTCATCTGTTTCGCCTATCCATGCGCAAAACCTTGACCCTGAAGTTTCCGCACTCGCAGGCCCACAACTTGTAGTGCCAGGGGACAATGCGCGCTACGTACTCAACGCCGCCAACGCACGGTGGACAAGCTTGCTTGACGCCCTTTATGGCACTGACATGGTGCCAAGCGAAGGGGAACTCGCCCAACAAACCCCATACAATCCCTTGCGAGGTGAAGCTGTTTTTCAAGAAGTATTTAGGTTTCTAGACACCACTTTCCCCCTCGAAAACGGCTCTTTTTCCACCGCGACAGGGTTCCATGTGCATGAAAATACTCTTCACGTTACTCTCGCCAATGCTTCAACCACGCGCTTGAAAAACGCCGCTCTTTTTAGCGGCATCCAAGGCCCCAAAGACGCTCCCGCCTCTGTGCTTTTTTGCCACCACGGTTTACATGTAGAACTCGTGCTAAACTCCGCTCACCCCATCGGCAAAACCAATCTTGCGGGCATTTGCGATGTGGTGCTAGAAGCAGCACTCAGTGCCATCGTGGATTTTGAAGACTCTGTAGCGGCCGTGGATGTGGACGATAAAACCCATTTGTACCGTACTTTTTTGGGGTTGATGCGCGGAGATTTGTCCGCCACCTTTGAAGCCAAAGGCAAAACCTCCCACCGCACCCTCGCCAAAGATCGGCTCTTTTTAGCACCCGATGGCACGCCCTATTCCCTCAAAGGACGCGCACTTTTGCTAGTGCGCAATGTGGGGCTTCACATGCAAACAGACGCGATCTTGTTTCAAGGAGAGCCTATTTTTGAAGGGATGCTGGATGGGTACATGAGTGTTGCGTGTGCTTTGCATGAGCGCAATACACGCAACAACAGCGTGCACGGAAGCATGTACATCGTCAAGCCCAAATGCCACGGCCCTAAAGAAATCGCGCACGTGTGTGCGTTTTTTTCCGAAGTAGAAAACGCCTTTCACCTCCCCGCCAATACCGTTAAACTAGGTATCATGGACGAAGAACGCCGCACCAGTGTCAACCTTAGCCATTGTATCGACGCGGCCAAAGAGCGGGTCTTTTTCATCAACACAGGCTTCCTTGACCGCACAGGCGATGAAATCCACACCTGCATGACCCGTGGTGCCGTGCTTTCAAAAGAGGGGTTAAAAAAAGCCCGTTGGCTAGGGGCGTACGAGGCGCAAAATGTAGCTGTTGGGCTCGCCAGTGGTTTTGCTGAGCGCGCGCAAATTGGCAAAGGCATGTGGACGCTCACCGAAAAAATGCGCCGTATGGTAGAAGAAAAAATCGCGCACGTACAAAGCGGGGCTTCCACCGCGTGGGTGCCCTCACCTGTAGCAGCGTGCTTGCACGCGTTGCATTACCACGCAGTTGAGGTGCGTGCCGTACAACAAGCGCACACCCATGACGCGGATTTTTTAGAAGCCTTGCTCACACCACCACTCCAAGAAACACCCCTAAGCGAGGAAACCAAACAGCATGAAGTGGAAAATGCCATTCAAAGTATCCTTGGCTACGTCGTACGCTGGGTAGATCAGGGGATTGGGTGTTCTAAAGTTCTTGACCGCAATAACGAAGCCCTCATGGAAGACCGCGCCACCTTGCGCATCAGCTCCCAACTCCTTGCTAACTGGCTACACCATGGACTGATTTCCAAACCGCAAACCGAAGAAGCCTTTGAAGCAATGGCCGTTGTCGTAGACGCGCAAAATGCTAACGACCCCAAGCACCGCTCGTTGCTTGGGGCTAACAGTGTTGCCATGAAGGCGGCCAAGGCGTTAGTGTACGAGGGTGCCGCCCAACCTAACGGCTATACTGAGTTTATCTTGCACGCGTGGCGAAAACGCGCCAAGGAAAATTAAAAAGGTTTATGGGTTGGATACCCTCTTCCAACCCAGCCGTCCATCCCTTTATCTAGCACCACAACATG